>JANWLE010000062.1 GCA_025451035.1 Solirubrobacteraceae bacterium | reverse complement strand
GCCCGCTCCCAGCGCGTACCCTTAGTGCCGTGATCTGCTCCCCGACTCCCGCGACGGGCGCCACATGCTCAAGCTAGCCCGGTGGTCGACCACCCACCGCCTGTACATCGCGATCGGCTGGGTCATCCTGCTGATCGGCGTCAACGTCATCGCCCAGTCGAGCGGGGGCGCGTCCTACTCGAACAACTTCTCGCTACCCCACTCCGACGCCCAGCACGCCTCCGACCTCTTGCAGCACAGCTTCCCCGCGCAGGCCGGCGACCGCGACACGATCGTCTTGAAGGTCTCGAGTGGCAGCGTGAGCGATCCAGCCGTGAAGACGCGCGTGAACGCCATGTTCGCCGCCGTCGCCCGCCTGCCGCACGTCTCGGACGTCGTGAGCCCTTACAGCACGCGGTCAGCCGGCAAGGCGATCTCGGCCAACGGGCGGATCGCTTTCGCGACCGTCGTGTTCGACCAGAAGGCCAACACGTTGCCGAAGAGCGCCGCCGAAAAGGTCGTCGACACCGCGCAGGCGGCCCGCCGGTCCGGCCTGCAGGTCGAGCTCGGCGGGCAGGCGATCGAGCTGACCCAGCAGGAAGGCTTCGGGCTGTCGACCGCGATCGGGCTCATGGCCGCGATCGTCGTGCTGCTGATCACGTTCGGGTCGCTCGTCGCGATGGGGTTGCCGATCGTCACGGCGCTGCTCGGCCTCGGCACCGGACTCGGGCTGATCGCGCTGTTCACCCATGTCGTTGACACCCCCAACTTCTCCTCTGAGCTGGCCGCGATGATCGGGCTCGGGGTGGGGATCGACTACGCGCTGTTCATCGTCACCCGCTTCCGCGAGGCCTACGCGACCCCCGGTCCCACGTTCGGGAACGTGCGCGAGTCTGTCGTACAGGCAATGGACACCGCCGGAAGGGCGGTCCTATTCGCCGGGTGCACGGTCGTGATCGCGCTGCTCGGCATGATGCTTCTCGGCGTCAGCTTCCTCTATGGCGTGGCGATCTCCGCGTCGATCGGAGTACTGCTCGTGATGCTCGGCTCGCTCACGCTGCTGCCTGCCCTGCTCACCATCGCAGGCAAACGCCTCGTGCGACCCGGCCGCCGTGCGCGCCGCCGCGGCGCGCACGCCACCGACGCGCGCCACGGCAGGACATGGCTGCGCTGGAGCCGGTTTGTGCAGAGCCACTCGTGGACGGTCGCGCTCGCCGCCGCGGTGGTGCTGCTGCTCATCGCCGCCCCCGCCACAGCCATGCGACTGGGATCCAGCGATGCGAGCAACGACCCGGTGAACTTCACCACATACAAGGCTTACGAGCTGCTCGCGGAAGGCTTCGGCAAGGGATTCAACGGGCCTCTGCAGGTCGTCGCTCAGCTCCCCGGCCCGACGAGTCCCACTCGAGAAGCTGTCAAGCAAGGCGTGCTGAGGGTGCCGTCCCCGGAAGGCAAGGCGGCGATCGAACAGCTGCGCACAGCCATGACCGGCGTGAGCGATGTGGCCGCCGTGACCCCGGCGAAGTACAACCCTGCCGGAGGCGTGGCGACGATCTCGGTCTATCCGACCTCCTCACCGCAGGCATACGCCACCACGCAGCTGGTCTCGCGGCTACGCGCCGAAGTGATACCGCCGGTGGCGTCGAGCACCGGCATGCACGTCTACGTCGGGGGCGTCACGGCCGGCTCGGTCGATTTCGCGAACCTGCTCGCCAAGAAGCTGCCCGTGTTCATCGGCGTCGTCGTCCTGCTCTCCGCGCTGCTCTTGCTGATCGTGTTCCGCTCCGTTGTGATCCCGCTGCAAGCGGCGGTGATGAACCTGCTCTCGATCGGCGCGTCGCTCGGTGTGATCGTGGTGGTCTTCCAGTGGGGATGGCTCGACGGACTGTTGGGGGTCAGGGGCGGCCCGATCGAGTCGTTCATCCCGGTGATGCTGTTCGCGATCGTGTTCGGCCTGTCGATGGACTACGAGGTGTTCCTGGTCTCGCGCATCCACGAGCAGTGGAGCCGCCACGGCGAGGCCCGCCGAGCGGTTGGCGAGGGCCTGGCGCTCACCGGGCGCGTCATCACAGCCGCGGCGGCGATCATGATCTGCGTATTCCTGTCGTTCATGCTCGGCGAAAACAGGGTGATCAAGGAGTTCGGCCTGAGCCTCTCCTCGGCCGTGTTCCTCGACGCCGTCATCGTCCGCTGCCTGCTGCTTCCGGCGGTGCTCGACCTGCTCGGCAAGCGGACATGGGCGCTGCCGGGCCGGCTGGACCGCCTGCTGCCGCGCCTGAGCATCGAGGGCGCCACCACGCGCCTCACCCCCGCAGAGGAAGCCGACTTCGCCGCCTTCTCCGGCGCACAGCAACACGTCCAGGTCGGCAGGGGGACGGGGGGCTGAGCAGGATACGACGAGGGCTCCTCGCGGCTCTCGTGTGCGTCGCGTCGCTCGCCGCGTGGCCGGCGGTGGCGCCCGCGGCTTCGCGCTCCGCGCTCGTCGTGTTCCTCGCTGCGGGGGTCACGACGTCGACCTCAGCCGAAAGCGACGCTATCGAGGCCGAGCTCGCGTCGGTCCCAACCCTCTCGACCGGCATCCTCAGCGCAACCCAGGGCACCTACAAGCCGGCCCAGCTGCTCCTCGACATCACCCAGGGAGCGCGCGTCTCCTATTCGGCGTACGGCCCCGCCTACCCCCCGGCGCTGGCGCTCGCCCCGCTCGCTGCCCACTCCGCGCAGGTTCAGCCATGGGCGGCGGTGCGCAAGCGTGCCGCAAAAGCCCCCCAGCTGCTGGTACCAGGCCTGCTGGCATCGAGCATCCCGGGAGGGGTTGCGTACGCCGGCATCAACAGCCCGAGTGGCGGAGCATCTTCACCCGCGGCCGGTCGAGCCTCCGGCGCCGGGGACCTCGACGCGACGATTGCCGCGGACCGCTCCGGCAGGGTGTCGGCGATCTCCTTCGGATCCCAATCAACGCTACTCGCGCGCATCGCGCGATCGAGCGCGAGCCACTCGCTCCTCGTCGCCGACCTTCCCTCCGGCGCGCCCGGTCTTGCCGCATTGCGCGCGCTCGCCGCCGCTCGTGAGCCGGGCGAGCTGCTCGTCGTCATACAGCGCGCAAGCGAAGCCTCCGGGCGCGAACTGCTGTGGATCGCCTTCGCGGGGCTCGGCCCCGGCGGTGACACGCTCACCTCGCAGACGACCAACGAGCGCGGGCTCGTCGCCGCGATCGACATCGGCCCGACGATCCTGGCGCATCTCGGCCTCCCGATCCCGGCCGACATGCGAGGACGACCCATACGCCTCGATGGCAGCTTCGACCGCTCGGCCCTGCGCGGCTTGAAGGCTCGCCTGATGGTGATCGACTCGCGCCGCCTGGCGGCAGCCGCGTGGCTCGTGGCCGCCTGGGCATTGTTGCTTGGCGCTAGCGCGCTGCCGCTCGGCGGCGATCGCCGCAAGCGCCGCTCCTGGGCGCTGCGGGTCGGCGCGCTAGCGCTGCTGTGGGCCCCCCTCGCCGCTCTCGTCCCCGCGGCGCTCGAGTCCAGCCGCACGGCCGAGTTCGCGCTGATCGTGGGGGTCTGCTTCGCGCTCGGCGCGCTCGCCGACAGGCTCGCGCCGTGGCCGCGGGCGCCCGCGCTCGTCGCGCTGACCGTGGTGCTCGTCCTGGCGATCGACGCGCTCGCCGGCACACAGCTGCTGATGCGCTCGCTGCTCGGGCCCAAACCTGCCTTCGGCGCGCGCTTCTACGGGATCGGCAACGAGCTGAAGTCGGGACTGGCGGTGCTCGTGTTCGCGGGAGCGGCCGGCGCGCTATACCCGGCGGTGCGTGGACGCCGAGCCGCGCTCTCGATGGCCTGTGCCGGCGTCGCGCTCGCTGTCGTCGAGGGCTCGGCGCGCATCGGCGCCGGCGTCGGCGGCGTGATCCTCGTGAGCGCGGGCACGGCGGTGGCGAGCGCGCTGCTGCTGCCCGGCGCGCTGAACAGGCGGCGAGCGCTGCTCGTGATGGCGGCGCCGGTCATGGGTCTGATCGCACTGGCCCTGCTCGACCTGGCCACCGCCAAAGGCTCGGGTCACTTCACCGGCAGCGTGCTCGACGCGCGCTCGGCGGGCGACATCAGGGACATCATCGTGCGCCGCTACGGCGCGGCGTGGGATGAGCTGAAGAACCACCTGATGCCTGTGGCCACGGGCCTCGCGCTCGTCGGCTCGGCAATCGCGGTCCGCCGCCGCGAGCGAGTCTGCGCGCCGGTCGACTCGGACCCCGCCTGGCTCGCCGCGCTCGCGGGCGGCCTCACCGCGGGCGTGATCGGCGCGCTCACCGAGGATTCGGGGCCGGTCCTGCTCGTGATCGCCGTGTTCGCGCTGGCTTGCGTGCTTGCCTACCTGTGGGGCAGGCCCCGTCCAACTGCCGCTCCCAGCAAGGAGTCGAGTCAGACGACCGCACACGAGAGCATGAAGGCGCCTACGAGCGCGATGTGAGAGCGCCGCGGCGCGCCATCGACCACGCGCCCCGATGCGTGTGTCGATTCCGGGCCTTGATATCATATATGACATTATGGACGCCGCTGAGCTGGTCCGTTCGACTCGCAACCGTCTTGGCCTGAGCCAGCGCAGGCTGGCTTTGAGGGCCGGCAGCACCCAGGCGGCGATCAGCCGAATCGAGTGCGGGATCGTCTCGCCCACGTTCGCGACGTTGCGCGAGTTGATGATCGCTATGGGAGAGGAACCGGTGCTGAGCGCTCGTCGCCTGCCGACAGACTGGGACCCCGTCCACATGCAGAGCACGCTCGCACGCGACCCCGGGGATCGACTCGTGCTCGCGCTGTCCTGGAACCGGATGGCCGCGCGCGTCGCAAGCGCCGGCCGCCGCGCTCGGGAACATGACTGAGCAACACTCGCTAGACGCCGAGGGGATCTTCGCCGCGCTCGACGGGCACCGCGTCGAGTATGTAGTTGTAGGAGGGATCGCCGTACAAGCTCATGGACACGTGCGGATGACCAACGACGTCGATTTGATCCCATCGCCTACGCCGGTCAACCTCGAGCGTCTAGCGGCCGCGCTCGCGGACCTCCAGGCGCGGGTGCTCAACCCAGGCAGCGAGCACCTCGAGATTGACGCACAGATGCTTCCACGGGCAACGCCGTGGCAATTCGCCACGAGCCATGGGGACATCGACGTGCTGCACGACGCGCCCGGCGCGACGTCGTTTGCCCAGCTGCGCGAGCGTGCCCTCGTGATCGCCCTGGGCGACCGCGCAATCCCAATCGCGTCGAGGGACGACCTCATCAACATGAAGCGCGCCGCGGGCCGGCCCGTGGACATCGCCGACATCGCGGCGCTCACCGAGCCCGAACATCGCGAGGCGCGGTCCTGAGGAGATTTTCCCTCCCCTCATGCCGAGCGATCAGGACACGCCCCGCGCAAACACGATCTCGTGCTCTGACACAGTGAGCGGAACCCTCCCCGAGAGGCTCGAGCTCGCCTCTCATCATTCTCGCCAGCGCAACGTTCCGCGAGGACGCGAGGATCGGCTACCGTCTCTGGCATGTGCGTCGGTTGCGCGATGGCCGCGGCTTCGGCGGCCACCGGATTTCGAGCCTGGCTGCAGGCACACCACATGAGCTGGCTCACTCCACGTCGCATGCGCGCATTGACAGTCGCCGCGATGTGCGCCGCGGGGCTGGTCTCGACGGTCGGTATCCGTGGCTCGACGCCCGCGCCTGCTCACGCCACCGCGACGGCGACCACCAAGGCTCGGTAAGCGCAGCTCGAGCGCGCGCACCAGACAGTCATGCACGAGCTTGAGCTCACATCGGAGGAGACACATGCGCCCACCTACGCGGGCCGCAGCTTCTCTGCGGAGATACCGAAGTACCGGCTGGCGGCGCACGGCATCAGCGCCGATGCCGCCTACCAGCTCGTCCACGACGAGCTGAACCTCGATGGCAACCCGGCACTCAACCTCGCCTCCTTCGTCACCAGCTGGATGGAGCCGCAGGCCGACAAGCTCGCCGCCGAGACGCTCGCGAAGAACCTCATCGACCAGGACGAGTATCCCCAGAGCGAGCTGATCCACCAGCGCGTGGTCAGCATGATCGGGCGGTTGTTCCACGCGCCCAGCCAGGAGCGCCCGACCGGCACCGCGACGATCGGCTCCTCCGAGGCGATCATGCTCGCGATGCTCGCGCACAAGCGCTCGTGGCAGCGCCGGCGGCAAGCCGCCGGCGAGCCTACGGACAGGCCGAACATGGTGATGGGCGCCGACGTCCACACCTGCTGGGAGAAGTTCGCGCGCTACTTCGAGGTCGAGCCGCGCATCGTGCCGATGAGCGAGGACCGCTACGTCATCGGCGCCGAGCAGGTCGAGCCGCTGCTGGACGAGCGCACAATCGCCGTCGCGGGACTGCTCGGCACGACCTTCACCGGGCAGATGGACGACCTGGCCGCCATCAGCGACCTACTCGAGCGCGTGGCCGCCGAACGCGGCCTGCGCATCCCGCTGCACGTCGACGCCGCCTCGGGCGGCTTTGTGATGCCATTCTCCAAGCCCGATCTGCGCTGGGATTTTCGCCTCGCGAGCGTCCGCTCGATCAACGTCTCAAACCACAAGTTCGGGCTGGTCTACCCGGGCATGGGGACGGTCGTCTTCCGCGACCGCTCGGATCTGCCCGATGAGCTGGTGTTCCACATCAACTATCTCGGCGGCGACATGCCCAACTATTCGCTGAACTTCTCCCGCCCATCCTCCTCGGTCATCCTGCAGTACTTCGCGTTCCTGCGCCTGGGCCGCTCCGGCTACGAGCAGATCGTCCGCAGCGTGCTCGCCAACGCACGCGCGCTGGCAGCCGAGCTCTCCGGCCTGGAGGGCCTGGAGCTGGTCAACGATGCGAGCGAGTTCCCGATCGTCGTGCTGCGCGCGAGCGACCCCGCAGCGACGGATCTGAGGACTCTCTCGCACCTGCTGCGCGAGCGCGGCTGGATCGTCCCCGCCTACACCCTGCCGGCGGACGCCGAGCACGTGACCGTGCTGCGGATGGTCGTCAAGGAGAACTTCTCGCGCGACATGGTCGATATGCTCGCGCACGACATGCGCGTGGCGCACGGCGCGCTGAAGGAGGGCGTAAGCGCTCACCCCCACCGCCCGCGACGGCGACCCGTGTGCTGAGGCTACGGCGCGGGGGGCCGCCCTCGCCGCGGCGGCTCGAGCGCGATCAGCCGCTGCGGGTCGTCGTGGTCGACCTGCAGCGTCGTGTGCTCCAGCTCAAAGCGCTCTCTGAGCAGCGCCTCGAGCCCGCGGCGGACGGCGTGGCAGTCACAGTCGCTGCCGACCAGCACGTGCGCCGATAGCGCGGCGAAGCCGGGGGCCAGCTCCCAGATGTGCAGGTCGTGGACCTCGACGACGTCCCGCTCTGAGGCGAGCGCGCGGCCGACCTCACCCGGATCGAGGCCGACCGGCGCCGCCTCCAGGAAGACCCTCGCCGAGTCGCGCAGAAGCCCGTAGGAGGAGCGCGCCATCAGCCCCGCGACGATCAGCGAGGCGATCGGATCGGCCCGCTCGAAGCCGGTGAGGAGGATCACAAGGCCGGCGAGGGCGGTACCGATGAAGGCGAAGAGATCGGTGAGGATGTGCTGAAAGGAACCCTCCACGCTCATGCTGTGGCGCCCGGCCCCGGCGAGCGCGAACGTCGCGAGCCCGTTCACGAGGATCCCCGCAAGCGCGACGATGACCATCGGCCACGCCGACACGTGCGGCTGGTGGACGAGGCGTCCCACCGCCTCGTAGACGATCACGATCGCCAGCAGCGCCAGTGTGACCCCATTGGCCTGCGCGCTCAGCACCTCGACCCGTCTGAGGCCATAGGTCATCGCGCCCGCGGCGGGGCGCGCGGCCAGCGAGAGCGCCAGCAGCGACAGCGCCAGCGCGACCGCGTCGGTCAGCATATGGCCGGCGTCGGAGATCAACGCCAGCGAGTGCGCGAGCACGCCGGCGAGCACCTCGAGCGCCATGAAGGCGCAGATCAGCGCGAGCGCGACACCCACCCTGCGCGCCGAGGCGGGCGCCCCGTGCGCGTGATGGGCATGGCCCGCGCCTGTGCTCACTCCGCGTCGGTCGGCGCGCTCGGCTGCGGCACGGGAGGCCCTTCGGCGCTCGCGCCGGTCTGCTGCGCCTGCTCCATGATGGTGCGCCGGCGCCCGACGATCAGGACCCCGACCACGATCAGGATCACCACGATCAGGGCGCCGCCGGCGTAGTAGCGGAGTTTGTGTTTGACCGGCTTGACCGTCTTCGCCTTGGCGCTGGCGACCAGCACACGCGCGCCCTTCGCCTGCGCTTGGGCGAGGAGCCTGGATTGCTCTGAGGCGGCGTAGCCGACCGTCATGTGCCTGCCGTCGTTGAGCGAGACGTGCAGGTGGCCACTGGCGGTGGGGCTGGCAGGGTGAAAGGAGTCGGCGTGGACTTCGTGGCGCGCCAGCTGATGTTCGTAAGCCTTGAGGGTCTCCTTCTGGAAGTGCACGGCGGCGAGCGCCGTCGTGCCGAGCGCGGCGAGGGCGACGGCCACGCAGAGTCCAATGGAGTAAAGGCTTGGGAGTCTTTTGTTGTTCATCCGATGGACCCTAGCGGTCGCGGCGCGCAAGGTGCGCCGCCAGCTTGGTTAAGACGTGTTACGAGACCACTGAGCTTCACTATGCATGGCCGCGATCGCGGGCTTCTGCCTGGCGGGAGACCTCGAGCTCGCGCTGCGGTGCGGTTTGCCGATCGCGACGACCGACGAGAGGATCGAGCGCTAGGACGTCCCGTGCTCCCCGTCAAACCGAGCTGACCCTGCCCGGGCGGCTCAGCGACGCGAGCGCGCCTCCTTGTGGCGGTCAACCTTGCCGAGCACCACCTTGCGCAGACGCACGCTCTGCGGCGTCACCTCGACGCACTCGTCGTCTGAGACGAACTCCAGCGCCTGGTCGAGCGTGAGCGTGCGTGGGACCGCCATCCGCTCCAGCACTTCGGCGGTGGACGAGCGGATGTTCGTCAGGTGCTTCTCCTTGGTGGGGTTCACGTCGAGATCCTCGGCGCGGGCGTTTTCGCCGATGATCATCCCCTCGTAGACTTCCTCGCCCGGCCCGACGAACAGCGTGCCGCGCTCCTGCAGGCTCATCAACGAGTACTGGGCGGTGTTGCCGCGGCGGTCTGAGACCAGCACGCCGCTGGAGCGTGTGCGCAGCTCACCAGCCCACGGCTCCCAGCGGTCGAACACGTGGTGCATGATCCCGGTGCCGCGGGTCTCGGTGAGGAACTCGGTGCGAAAGCCGATCAGGCCACGGGCCGGCACCAGGTAGTCCATCCTCACCCAGCCTGTGCCGTGGTTGGTCATGTGCTCCATGCGGCCCTTGCGCAGCGCGAGCATCTGCGTGACGACGCCGACATAGTCCTCGGGGACGTCGATCGAGAGGCGCTCGAACGGCTCGTGGCGCTTGCCGTCGATCTCGCGGATCAACACGCGCGGCTGGCCGACGGTCAGCTCGAAGCCCTCGCGTCGCATCAGCTCCACGAGCACCGCCAGCTGCAGCTCGCCGCGGCCCTGCACCTCCCACGTGTCGTGTCGCTCGGTGTCGCGCACCCGCAGCGAGACGTTGCCGACCAGCTCACGGTCAAGGCGCTCGCGCACCTGCCTGGCGGTGAGCTTGGAGCCCTCCCTGCCGGCCAGCGGCGATGTGTTGGCCGCGATCGTGATCGACAGCGACGGCTCGTCGACGGTGATCACCGGCAGCGGCCGCGGATCCTCGGGGTCGGCGAGCGTCTCGCCGATCGTGACCTCGGCGATCCCCGCGACGGCGATGATCTCCCCCGGGCCCGCCTCCGGCGCCTCGACGCGGTCGAGCGCGTCGGTGACATACAGCTCGCCGAGCTGGGTGCGCTGGATCGAGCCGTCGGCGCGACACCAGGCGATCTGCTGGCCGCGCCTGATCGTGCCGTTGCGCACGCGGCAGATAGCCAGCCGCCCGACGTAGGGCGAGGCGTCGAGGTTGGTCACCAGCGCCTGCAAGGGGTGCTCGGGCTCGTACTGCGGCGCGGGGATGCGCTCCAGCAGGAGATCCAGCAGCGGCGCGAGCGTGCCCTCGGTCGGCAGGTTCGCGGAGTCGTACTCGAGCGTGGCGATCCCCGCCCGCGCGTTGCAGTAGACGATCGGGAACTCGATCTGCTCCTCGTCTGCGTCGAGGTCCAGGAACAGCTCGTACACCTCGTCGATCACCTCGGCCACCCGCGCGTCGGGGCGGTCCACCTTGTTGACGACGAGGATCACCGGCAGGCGCGACTCCAGCGCCTTGCGCAGCACGAAACGCGTCTGCGGCAGCGGCCCCTCGGAGGCGTCGACGAGCAGCAGCACGCCGTCGACCATCGTCAGCCCGCGCTCCACCTCGCCGCCGAAGTCGGCGTGGCCGGGCGTGTCGACGATGTTCAGCTTGACCCCCTGGTAGCGCAGCGAGGTGTTCTTGGCGAGGATCGTGATCCCCTTCTCGCGCTCGAGGTCCATCGAGTCGAGCACCCGGTCGGCCACGTCCTGGCCTTCCCGGAAGGCGCCGGACTGCCACAGCATCGCGTCGACGAGCGTCGTCTTGCCGTGGTCCACGTGGGCGACGATCGCCACGTTGCGTATGTCGTCTCTGTCGACCAGCACGGCAGGCAGGGTAGTCGCTCGGGCGCGACGGGGCGGCGCGAGGGGGCGGCGGGAGTCAGGGTCAGCGGGCCGCCAGGGCGCCCCGGCCCATGCGTACGCCGAAGCGCGCGAAGGCTGACGGCAGGCGCTCGGCGCGGGCGAGGACGTCCTCCAGCGCGGCGGCGAAGCGCCTGACCTCGCCCTCGTCGATCATCAGCGCCGGCAGCGCCTTTATGACGTTCATGTGGTGCCCGGCGACCTGGCAGAGGATGTGGTGCTCGTGGAACAGGGGCACAATGATCAGCTGCGAGAAGAGGCCCGGCTGGGCGCGCTCCATCGCGTTCCACAGCCTGCGCCGCACGCCGCGGGCAGGCGGCCCGAACTCGATCGCCCACATCAGGCCCAGCCCGCGCACCTCGCGCACCACCTCGTAGCGTTCGGCCAGCGGCTCGGTCAGCTCCAGCAGCAGCTCCCCCATGCGCCGAGCGTTCTCGACGAGCCCGTCGCGCTCGAGCACCCGCAGCGTGGCGAGCGCGGCCGCGGCCGCCAGGTCGTTGCCGCCGAAGGTGGAGCCGTGGCGCACCGCCCGTTCCATGCGGTCGAAGACCTTCTCGAAGGCCTCGCGCGAGACGAGCACCGCGCCGATCGGCACGAGCCCGCCCGACAGCGCCTTGGACAGGCACACGACATCCGGCTCAAGACCCCAGTGCTCGAGCGCGAGAAAACGCCCGGTGCGCCCCAGGCCGGTCTGCACCTCATCGCAGATCAACAGCGCGCCCGCCTGCTTGCACAGGCGCTGGGCCGCAGGCAGATACCCGGCCGGCGGGATGTTGACGCCCTTGCCCTGCACCGGCTCGACGATGAAGGCCGCCACGTCACCCGCTTCCAGCTCGCGCTGCAGCGCCTGCTCGTCGCCGAACGGCACGGCCTCGCAGCCGGGCAAGAGCGGCCCGAAGCCCTCACGGAACTCGGCGTTGCCGTTGACCGACAGCGACCCGAGCGTGAGCCCGTGGAAGGCGTGCTCGGCGTACAGCACACGCGTCCTCGCGGTCGCGGCGCGGGCGATCTTGAGCGCGGCCTCCACCGCCTCGGTCCCGGTGTTGGCGGGGACCATCGCGCCGAGCGAGCCGGGGGCGCGCGCCAAAAGCTGCTCGGCGAGCACGCCGCTCAGCAGCGTCACGCCGAGCTGCGGCAGGTTGGCGGTGCGCGCCGCCAACGTTTCCTGGACGGCGGCGAGCACCTCCGGGTGGTTGCGCCCGAGCGCGAAGACGCCGTAGCCGCCATACAGGTCCAGGTAGCGCTCGCCGCTTGCGTCGATCAGGTGCGCGCCCTCGCCCCTGACCCACGTCTTGTCGAACCCGAGCGTGCGCAGCACGCGGCCCATCTGGGGGTTCAGGTGGCGTTCGTTGAGCGCCATCTCCTCACCGGCGCGAGCGGCGATTATCTCCCCGACGGGGGGTATCTCGCTTGACATCGGTTGAGCGTAGCGTCGCGCCGGCGCACATGGCCAGCGCAGGCTGACCTAGAAGAAGCTTAAGCGCGAGCTGCGCGATCTCATTCGAGTCCATCGTCGTGAGCTGCTCACCGAGACAGGATGCGGCCCGTTGACCGCGGCGATCTTGATCGGACAGACTGCAGGCGCCGAGCGTTTCAAGACCGACGCCCCACTTTGCACGAATGGCGGGGTCGCACCGATCCCAGTCTCTTCCGGGCGACACGACCGCCATCGCCTCGAGCGCCGCGGCAACCGTCAGATCAACCGAACGTTGCACGTCATCGCGATCACCCACGGCCGGCTGGACCCTGAGACCCGTGCCTACCTTGCCCGCAAGGAAGCGGAGGGGAAGAGCAGGATCGAGGCCATGCGCTGCCTCAAGCGCCACCTCGCACGACGCTACCATCGGCTTCTTTTGGAGCCGCGAAACTCGATGACCACGGAGGTTGAGATGGCCAAGCTGATCTACTCGGCGATCGCATCGCTCGACGGATACGTCGAGGACTCTCAGGGAGAGTTCGGGTGGGCGGCACCCGATGACGAGGTGTTCGCGTTCGTCAATGACCTCGAGCGGCCAATCGGTACCTACCTGTATGGGCGCCGTATGTACGAGACGATGGTGTTCTGGGAAACCGCCAGTACCGGCGACGGGAGCGCGGTGATCCGGGACTTCGCAGAGATCTGGCGCGCGGCCGAGAAGATCGTGTACTCGCGGACGCTTCAGACAGTGTCGAGCACACGGACGCGAATCGAGCACGAGTTCGACCCTGCTGCAATCGTGCGGCTCAAGGAGTCTGCAGCGCGCGACATCACAGTCGGCGGTGCAGCGCTTGCTGGCCAGGCGATCGCAGCACGGCTAGTCGACGAGTGCCACCTGTTCTTGACCCCGATCGTCGTGGGTGGCGGAAAGCGCGCACTGCCGGACAACGTTCATGCCCAGCTCGAGCTCATGGCCGAGCGCCACTTCCGAAGCGGTGTCGTTCACCTCCACTACCGCGTATGTGCCTGACCGGGCCAGTCGCAGCAAAACAGCCTGCAGCGTTCTCCATAGTCTCCATAGAGCACAACGAGCCTTTCAGCAAGAATCTTGTCGTGTCCTCGAGCACACCGCAGCGACGTCTTGAGCCACCGAGCAGCCAGCCAGTAGTACCGGGCCAACTTAGTCGGAAATAGCTAAAACTCTTGACATAGGAGCAACGGGGCAAGGGCAAAGGAGGCGATGGTGCCGTTCGCGCGAACCGAGCCACTGCGACGCGAGCTCGAGCGAGTGCTGGCCGAGCGGCCGTTCACGCTGCGCTTCTGGGACGGCTCGCGACTAGAGGCGACCTGCGGGGAGGGCCCGACCTTCACGCTTCGCTCGCCGGCGGCGCTCGCCCACCAGCTGCGCGCACCGGGGCAGCTGGGGCTGGGCCGTGCGTACGCCAGCGGGGAGCTGGCTGTCGATGACCTGGATCGCCTGATCACGCTGCTGGACACCTTCAAAGCGCCGCCGATCGGCAGCGCGGCCCGCGTGCGGCTGGCGCTCGCCGCGGCGCTGGCGTGCGGCCCCAGGCGCCTACCGTCGATCCCCGCGAGCGAGCTGCGTCCCCGCGGCCGGCGCCACAGCCCCGAGCGCGACGCGCGCGCCGTACGCCACCACTACGACGTCCCGGGCGAGTTCTTCGCCATGTTCCTGGACGAGTCGATGACCTACAGTTGCGCGGCCTTCCGCGACGGCGCGCAGACCCTGGAGCAGGCTCAGCGCGTCAAGCTCGAGATGGTCTGCCGCAAGCTGGAGCTGCAGCAGGGCCAGCGCGTGCTGGACGTCGGCTGCGGCTGGGGGAGCTTCGTGCTGCATGCGGCGCGCGAGCACGGCGTGCACGCCGTCGGCATCACGCTCTCCCCCACGCAGGCGAGACTCGCCCGCCAGCGCGTCGCGCAGGCGGGCCTTTCAGAGCGCGTGGAGATCCGCGTGGCGGACTACCGTTCGCTCGTCGGCGAGCGCTTCGACGCGATCGCGAGCATCGGCATGGTCGAGCACGTCGGCTCCAGCCAGATCGACGCCTATGCCGGGCGGCTGGCCGCTCTCTTGCGCACCGACGGGCGACTGCTCAACCACGGCATCGCGCGGTTGCGCCACGGCGACCCGGAGGCCGGGCCGTTCTCCGAGCGCTACGTCTTCCCCGACGCCGCGCCGCTGCACCTCTCGCGGGTGCTTCTCGCGCTGGAGCGGGCGGGCATCGAGCCGCTGCACGTCGAGGGGCTGCGCGAGGACTATGTGCGCACGCTGAGCGCGTGGATCGAGCGGCTGGACGGCAGCCTCGTGCCGGCCGAGCGCCTGGCGGGCGCCGAGCGCCTGCGCGTCTGGCGGCTCTACCTGCGGGCGGCGCGCAAAGGCTTCAGCAGCGGCTTCACCTCCGTCTTTCAGGTGCTTGGCAGGCGCGGCTAGACGAACGGGCGTCGCTCAGCCGCTCGCGGCGAGCGCGGCGGCGACCGCGGGGTGCAGGACCTCGCCACCGGCGACGTTCAGGCCGAGCCGCAGCCCCGGGTCGCGCTGCAGCGAGCTCTCCACGCCGTGGTCGGCCAGCTCGATCACGTACGGCAGCGTCGCGTTGGTGAGCGCGTAGGTCGAGGTGATAGGCACCGCCCCCGGCATGTTCGTCACGCAATAGTGGGTGATGCCGTCCACCTCGAACGTGGGGTCGGAGTGTGTTGTCGGCCGCGAGCTTTCGAAGCACCCGCCCTGGTCGATCGACACGTCGACGAGCACCGCGTGGCGGCGCATCAGCTTCAGCTGCTCGCGCGTGATGACGTGCGGCGCGCGGGCGCCGTGGATGAGCACCGCACCTATCACCAGGTCGGCGCGGGCCAGCATCTCTTCGATCACCAGCGGCGAGGAGAACAGCGTGTGGGCCCGCCCGCCGAGGAGCCCCTCGAGCTCGCGCAGCCGATCCAGCGAACGGTCGAACACGTACACCTGCGCCTGCATGCCGAGCGCGATCTGCGCCGCGTTGAGGCCGACGACGCCGCCGCCGATCACGAGCACGGTGGCGGGCGCCACCCCGGGCACCCCGCCGAGCAGGATCCCGCGGCCGCCGAGCGGCTTCTCGAGCATGAACGCTCCGGCCTGCGTCGCGATCTTGCCGGCGACCTCGCTCATCGGCGCGAGCAGCGGCAGCCGCCCGCGCGTGTCCTCCACCGTCTCGTAGGCCAGGCACGTCGCGCCGCTGCGGCACAGCGCGCGGGCGAGCTCTGGCTCGGCCGCCAGGTGCAGGTAGGTGAACAGGATGTGCTCTTCGCGCAGCAGCCTCACCTCGCCCGGCTGGGGCTCCTTGACCTTCAGCATCATCTGCGCCTCCGCGAACACGGTCTCGGCGTCGGCGAGGATGCTCGCTCCCTGCGAGCTGAACAGCTCGTCGTCGATGCCGCTGCCGGCGCCCGCGCCGGCCTGCACCAGGACCTCGTGGCCGTGGCTGACCAGCTCACGCACGCCGGCGGGCGTGAGCGCGACCCGGTACTCGTCGGGCTTGATCTCGCGTGGAACGCCGATCCTCACCGTGCGAGCTCTCTACCCCGCAACGCCAGCCAGAACTCGATCCGGTCGCGCGCCCGCGAGAAGTCGCGCCCGGTCAGCTGCTCGACCCGCTTGATGCGGTAGCGCAGCGTGTGGCGGTGACAGTAGAGGGCGGCCGCGGCGCGCTCCCAGTGACCGTTGTACTCGATGAAGACGTCCAGCGAGCGCAGCAGCTCGTCGCCGTAGTCGCCCTCGCTCTCGAGCACCGGGCCGAGCACGCTCTGACAGTAGGAGGCGAGCGCGTCGTCGTCCTGCAGCGCGAGCAGCAGTTGGAAGGCGCCGAGGTCGTTGTGGCTGGCGACCTCCGGGGCGCGGCCGTTCTGGATGCGGACCGCTTCCAGCGCGCAGCGCGCCTCGTGAAAGCTCAGCCGCAGCGCCTGCGTCGGCGCGGAGCGGGAGACCGCGGCGCGCACGTCGCGGAATCCCGCGGCGAGGGCCGTGCGCGCTTCGCGCGCCAGCTCCATCGGGTCGAGCGAGCTCGAATTGACGACCGCGCAGAGCAGCCCGCCGCGGATCGCCACCAGCCCGCGCGCGTCGGCGTGCTCGAGCGCGCGTTCGAGCAGCGGCGCTGCGGCATTGGGCTCCTTGGTCGCGAATGCCAGCACGGCTGCCTGCTCGCCGATGCCGAACGGCTGCAGCCGCAAGCGCAGCTCCTCCGGGTGCAGGTGGCCGCTGAGTGCCTCGGCCAGGACGTCGCCCGCCAGCCGGCGCTCGGTTTCGCGCTCGATGCGCATATGCATCAGCTCGAGCGCGACGATCGTCGCGGACTGGCGCATGATCAGCTGAGCGAAGTCCCCCAGCGGCAGCTCGGGGCTGACCGCCACCAGCCATGCCTGCGCGGCCGCGCGGTCGCGAGCAACGACCGGCAGCGCCAGGACATGCCCCTCGCGCCCACCCAGGGACGCCTCGAGCGGGCTCGCGCCCGCGCCGCGGCTCGCGGCCAGGACCTGGATTTGACCGGCGATCTCTTGGCGATCGCACGCCTCGAGCGCCGGCTCGCGGTCGTCCCAGGCGAGCACCGTGCCGTGGGCGTCGAGCACCCCCACCGCCGTCCCCGTCGCCTCGGAGACCACGCGCACCAGCCCATCCAGGCCGCGTTCGTCGAGGACCAGCAGCTCGAGGCGCTCCTGAATCGACATCGAGCGGCGCAGCGTCTCGTACTGCTCGCCCATCAACACCGTCACGCCGCGTTCGGTGATCGCGATGAACGGCATCCCGTACGGGATTTCGAAGACGGGGAAATCGAGCTTGCGGGCGGCGCTGAGCAACGCGATCGGCACTTTCTCGTGCACGTGCCCGACGCCGAAGCCGAGCGCCGCGATGTGGTGTTCGACGAGCTTGCTGACGAACGTGCGCTGGCGCTGGGGCGTGGTCAGCTGAGCGCCGGCGGTCAACAGCAGCTCGCCACCGGTCAGCCAGGGCGTGGGGTCGAGCAGCTCGGTCGAGTGCACCCAGCGGATGTTCGCCTGGGCGGGCGAGCCGCTGATGAGCTCCAGCCCGAGCTCGGCGAGGAGGCTCTCGACCGTCAGTCTCATCTCGGCTGCCGTCCTGACACTCGTATGAGATGGCCGGTATCCATGTCTCCTTCTCGACCGTGCTCATCGAACACAGGCCCTCGCCGGATGCTCATGACAAACGTATCCGCAACGGACGCCGAGCGCGAGAGAAATTGGTGCAGGAGCCAGCGAGTGTTGTACCGAAGAGTGAAACTTGTCGATGTTTTTCGAACAAATGGATGCTCGTCTCGCGCGCCGGCGGGACCCCTTGCGGGAAAACCCGGTGGCTTTATGCGATGTGGCGCGAGCCCCGCCTAACGGCTTGTGGAGCGCGACGCTCGCATATGCTGCGCCGATCTTCTCGAGCGAGCTCCACAGCAATGACCGCGGTAAGCGCGACCGACCCAGCCGCGACTGAGCCGATGGGTGCCCGCCCGGCCAGCTCCGCGCGACCGCGGCGGGAGCGCTGGGCGCCCTCGCCGCGCCTGCGCGCCTGGGAGATCGCCTGCGTAGCGGTGGCCGGCGTCGCGCTCGCGGTGATCACCAGCTGGCCGCTCGCGGCCCACCTCTCCAGCCGCATCGCGCCGGACCTCGGCGACCCGGTGCGCACCGCGTGGCAGATCGCCTGGGTCGGCCACGCCCTGCTGCACCACCCCCAGGGGCTGTTCGACTCAAACGCCTTCTATCCGCACCCGCTGAGCCTCGCCTTCTCCGACTCGCTGCTCGGCTACGGCCCGACGGCGTTCGTTGGCTCGGGCACCATCGCGGCACTCGTCCGCTACAACCTGCTGTTCCTGTTCGCCTGGTCGCTGTGCTTCGTAGCGGCCTACCTGCTGGCGCGCGAGCTCGGCGTCGGGCGCCTGGCGGGCATGATCGCCGGGGCAGCGTTCGCCTACGCCCCGTACCGCGTGACCGAGGCCGGGCACCTGCACGTGATCTCAAGCGGCGGCATCCCGCTCGCGCTGTTTCTGCTGCTGCGCGGCTACCGGCGCTCCTCGCGCGGGCTCACCGCCGCCGGCTGGCTCACAGCCGCCTGGCAGATGAGTCTCGGCTTCACGCTCGGGCTGCAATTCGCCTACCTGCTGGCGCTGCTCGCGCTGATCGCCGTGGCGTGGCGGTGGCGCTCTGGCGCGGGACTGCGCTCGCTCGGGCGCGACCTTGCGCTCATAAGCTGCGCCGGGGTCGCGCTGTGCGCGGCGATCACCGTCTATCAGGCCCGCCCGTACCTGAAGGTCGCGGCGCAGTACCCGACCGCCAAACGCACGCTGCAGGAAGTGCAGAAGTACTCGGCCGGCCCGGTCGCGCTGCTCGCGGCGTCCTCGGAGAACCGCGTCTGGGGCGCCGCCACCGCCGGCGCGCGCAAACACGTCAGCTCCCAGAACGAGAGCGTCTTCTTCCCCGGCGCGGTGATCCTCGCGCTCGCGCTGGCCGGCATCTTCGGCCTCGGCGGCGGACGGCGCTCACCCTACACGCGCGGGCTGCGAGCGTTGCTGGCCGGCGGGGCGATCGCCTGTTCGATCCTCGCGCTCGGGTTCGGGCTGACCTCCGGCGGCTGGCCCTACCGGCTGCTGTATGAATTCGCCCCGGGCTGGGAAGGAGTGCGCGTGCCGGGACGCATCTTCACACTGGCGACGCTGTGCCTGGCGCTGCTGGCGGCAGCCGGCGGGCAGCAGCTCGTCTGCCTCGCGCGGGCGTGGAGCGCGGGCCTGGCCACGCGCGCCAGGAGCGTGATGCCGGCTGTGCTCGCCGGCCTAGTGGCGGTCGCGCTCGTCGGCGAGGGCGCCGGGCACCTCGGCGTGCCGAGCGTGCCGCAGCCCGCGCGCGCCGAGATCGGCCTGCAGGCGCCGATCCTCGACTTGCCGACCGACAGCGCCACCGACCGCGTCTGGCAGTACTTCTCGACCGATGGCTTCCCCGCGCTCGCGCAAGGCACGAGCACGTTCGACATCCCCTCCGAGGATGACCTGCGCGGCGGCATGGCGGGCTTCCCCGACAAGGCGAGCGTGGAGAAGCTGCGCTGGTACGGCATCAAGACGGTCGTCATCCACCTGAAGCTGCCGCCGCTGCCCGGCCTGCATGGCGACAACGTGCCGGAGCCGACCGACCCGGCCGCGGCAGCGGCCAAGCCGATCGCGGGCCTCGGCGTCACGCGCCGAGACGCCGGCGAGGTCGTCATCTACGAGATCGGCCCGGGGCCGAAGGCGCTGCACGCCAGCGGCTGATGGGCGTACGCGTCACCCAGCCGCCGCGCGCCGCCGGCGCGCACGCGGCGAGCCGCACGAGATCCCCCGCCAAGCGACGGCTCGCGCTCGCCGCGATCCTGCTCGTCGGGCTCACCTACGCGACGCTGATCCAGAGCTTCTCCTGGAACCAGACCTCCCACTACGACCTGATCAGGGCACTCGACAACGACAAGACGACGATCGACGCCTATCAGCAAAACACGGGCGACAAGGCCTTCTACAGGGGGCACTGGTACTCGGCCAGGGCCCCCGGCTTGGCGTTGTTTGCGCTCCCCTTCTATGACGCCCTGAAAGGACTCGGGGCCGAAGGCTTCACTGAGCGGCACGTCGCGCCGCCCAACCATCCCGGCGACGAGATGATCTACCTGCTCGGGCTATGGGGCAGCGTGTTGCCGGGCCTGGTGCTGCTGCTGCTGGTCGGCTGGGTCGCCGAGGGGCTCGAGCCCGGCTACGGCGCGGCCACCGCCGTGATCCTCGGGCTCGGCACTCTGACGCTGCCGCTCTCGACGCTGCTGTTCAGCCACGTGTTCACTGCCTGCCTGGGGTTCGCCGCCTTCGTCGTGCTGATGCGCGAGCGCGCGGGGCCGCCCAATCCTTGGTACACCGGTGTGGCGGGGCTGCTGCTCGGCTACGCCGGCGCCTCCGAGTACCCGCTGTTCTTCGCCGCGCTCGTGCTCGGGCTGTACCTGATCTCCCGCCGCGACACGCTCAACCCGCGCGGACTGCTTTTGCGCGTCGGGCCGTTTCTGCTCGGCGGGCTGATCGGGATCGTGCCGCTGCTGCTGTACAACCACTTCGCCTTCCACTCCTGGACGCACCTGGCCTACTCCAGCATTCCCCGCCAGCAGAAAGGCTTCTTCGGCATCTCGGTGCCGAGCCTGCCGGTGCTGGCCACGCTGCTGCTCGACTCGCGCGGGCTGCTGACGCTCTCGCCGGTGCTGATCATGGGCGGGGTCGGCACCTGGCTGCTATATCGCCGGGGGCTGCGCGCGGAGGCGCTGGCGATCGTCGCTATCTGCGTGCTGTACGTGGGTTACAACGCCGGCTATTACCTGCCGTTCGGGGGAGGGTTCATGGGACCTCGCTTCCTGATGACGGCGATCCCCTTCTTGGCGCTCCCCACGGCCCTTGCGCTGAAGCGCTATCCCGGCCCGACCGTCGCGCTCGCTGCCGTCTCGCTTACGACCATGGTGATCGCCACGATCACCCATCCGTTGATCGGCTACGAGAACGAGGCGGTCGTGTTCGTCCGCTACCTGGGCAAAGGCTACTTCCAGCCGACGATCGCCTCCGCTTTCGGCATGGGGCGCGGCTGGGGGGGGATCTGGCCGTTCCTGCTCGCCGCCGCTGGCGCGGTGCTGTGCGCGATCCTCGCTACGGCGCGCACGCGCATCCCCGCTCGCTCGCTGCTGTGGGGGATCGCAGCGCTCGTTGCCTGGTGCGTCTTCGCCGCGCTCGCGCCTACCCTCCTCGGCATCGACCACCGCGGACTGCTCTCGATCGTCGGCGCGGGCGACAACACGGCGCTGAACCTGACTCTCCACAGCGGCAGCCGCTACCCCCTGCGCGCCCTCGCCCCGCTGGCCGCCGGCGTGGGGCTGCTGGCGCTGCTCGCCGCGCGGGTGGCCTGCGGGAAAAGCGGCAAACCTTCCGCGCAGGCATAGACACGGCAAAGGGACGTCTCTACATTCAGGCCACGTCCCACGTCCACCACTACAGAGAAGGGGGACAGAATGCGCAAGATGGCAGATTGCAGGCGCTTCGAGAGCGAGTCGAACTGCTCGTTGACGATCATCGGCGAGGAGGAGGAGGTCGTCAAAGCGGCGGCGGAGCACGCCGCCGCGACGCACGGCCACGCCGACGGCCCGGAGCTGCGCGAGCAGATCCGCGCGATGCTCGAGCCGGAGGACACCTACATGCCGGGACGGCGCGAGCCGGAACCGTTCCCGGGCTGAGCCCGCCGCGAGCGGCCGTTGGTAGCCGCCGGCGGGCCGGCGGTGGTCTCTCGCCGCGCGAGCTAGCGGCGAGAGCCGGCGCGCCGCTCGCCGCAAGCCGCCCCTGAGCCGCGTCGCGCTGACGCTAGCCTGCAACGGATGAGCGACACCGCGCTTAAGCGGGTGGCCGAGCAGGTCAGCAACTGCCGGCGCTGCCCACGCCTGGTGCGCTGGCGCGAGCAGGTGGCGCGCGAGCGCCGGGCCGCGTTCGCGCACGAAGAGTATTGGGGGCGGCCGCTGAGTGGCTTCGGCGACAGCGCCGCGCGCGTGCTGCTGCTGGGGCTCGCGCCCGCCGCCCACGGCGGCAACCGCACCGGGCGGATCTTCACCGGCGACCGCTCCGGGGACTTTCTGTTCGCGTCGCTGTGGCGGACCGGTTTCGCCAACCAGCCGACGTCGGTCAGCCGCGACGACGGGCTGCGTCTGCGCGACGCGTGGATAGCCGCGGCGGTGCGCTGCGCTCCGCCCGCCAACCGGCCGAGCAGCGCCGAGCTCGCCAACTGCCTGCCGTGGAGCGCGCTCGAGCTCGAGTTGCTCTCAGACGTGCGCGTGGTGGTGTGCCTCGGCGGGTTCGCGTGGACGGCGGCGCTGCGCCTGCGCGCCACGCTCGGGCGCGCGCCCTCGCCGCTGCCGCGGCCGCGGCCGCGTTTCGCCCACGGCGCTGAGCACGCCGGCGAGCCGCTGACCCTGATCGGCTGCTTTCACCCCAGTCAGCAGAACACGTTCACCGGCCGCCTGACCGAGCCGATGATCGACGCGGTCATGCTGCGTGCCCGCGAACTCGCGGGCCTGCCCGCCAAGCGCAGCTCCTAGCCGACGCGGGTTCACGGTCTGCTCGGCGTGTGCGTGCACAGCAGCGCACGCGCGCAGCCGGCGGGCGCCTCAAAGACGTGGGCCGTGTCCGCCGGGAAGGAGCAGTAGTCACCACGGGCGAGCTCGCTGATGCGCTCCTGCGGGCCGGCGATCAGCTTCCCGGCGAGCACGAGCAGATGCACGCGCGAGCCCGCCGCGCGCGGCGCCTGGCGCTCGACGGCGCCGGCGGCCAGGATCAGTTCTGAGATCTCGATGTGGCCGTCGGTCTGTGTCTGCTCGAGCGCGAGCAGACGCGAGCGCTCGGGCGCAGCGCTGCGGCTAGAGGCGCGGACGATGCGCAGCTGCCCCTCGGCGGGCTCCTCCAGCAGGCCGCTGATCGGCACGCGCAGCGCGCGGGCGAGCGCGGCCAGCGTCTGCACGGTCGGATTGGCCTCGCCGCGCTCGATCCCCGAAAGCGTGGCCTTGCTGATCGCGGTGGCGCGGGCGAGCTCTGACAGCGACTGGCGCGAGCCGACGCGCAGCCGCCGCAGGTTGGCGCCGATGCGCGCTTTGAGCGCCAGCTCCTCGCCTACACCCGCGTCTATGCTAGAGAACACATCGTTCATTATACTGAACGACAATGGTACGTTCACCTGCGCCCGAGGCGACCTTCTTCTTCGACCTAGGCTCGCCCTTCGCCTATCTGGCCAGCGAGCGCCTGCACGACGTGCTGGGCGAGCAGCTCACCTGGCAGCCGATCTCCCTCGGCGCCCTGTTCAAGCTCAACGGACGCTCCTCGTGGGCGCTCGGCGAGGCACAGCAGCGCCGCCGCGGGATGGCCGAGGTCGAGCGGCGCGCCCGCCTGTATGGGCTGGCGCCGCTGCGCTGGCCCGACCCCTGGCCCGGCCACTACCTGATGGCGATGCGCGCCGCGACATACGCCTTCAGCGTCGGGTGCGGCGTACGCTTCACCCAGCAGGCGTTCCGCGACTCCTTCGTGCGCGGCGCGGATTTGAGCCTGCCCGAGAACGTGCTTGGCTCAGCGCGCCGCGCGGGCCTGGACAGCGAGCGGGTCCGGGCCGCGTGCGAAGACCCGCAGGTCAAGCTCGCCCTGCGCGCGGCGACCGATGCCGCCCACCGCCTCGGCGTCTTCGGGGTGCCCACCGTCGCGCTCGGACGCGAGCTCTTCTGGGGAGATGACCGCCTCGAGGAGGCCGCCGAGGAGCGGCGCACGGCCTAGCGAGCACCGGCCCTGAGGCAATCTCGTCGAGAAGACCGCCAGTCCCAGCCGATATGGCTGGCGCTTGGCGTGCAGAGCAGTGGAAGGGCTTGGGGTGGTGTATCAGTTTGGGGGAAGGGGGCCTCAGTAGACCGTGAGCCCGTAGGTCTTGGCCACGCGGTTGAGCGCCTCGTCATTAGGCAGGATCGCGCGACGGGTCATCTCCTCGATGGCGACGTTGTCGAAGACCGCCCAGAGCTCCCAATCGCTGTTGAGTCGGGATAGGTAGCGGATGCCCGCATACATCGGTCGTTCGTCCTCGTCGACCTGTTCGTAGGTCCATTGGCTGATATATCGAGTGACCCGCCTGTCGTGTCCCCTGACAACCGGCACGTCTAGATCCGGATAGCCGAAGAACCTAAGGAGGGTCTCGAAGTCGGGCAGCAGCGCCTCTCGCGTCTGGACGGACTCGATGTCAAGGAACCGCACGCCGGCTGAGAACGTAGCGTTGCTGCCGCCGTCAGGGAAACGGACGCGTATGGCACCTCGCCGCTGTCGCCAGTCGGCTGGGATGTCGCCGACATTCATAAAGCCGAGTTCGGACCATTCCGCCCCGATCACCCTCGCCAGTTTCTTGTCGGCGCGGAATCGAGCGAGCGTCTCGCCGTAGCACCCGTCGAGATCCGACGCGAAGTAGCGAACCCCGTAGGCACCGGTTGGGCTGTCAAAGCGGTTGCCTGTGTTCGGCTTGCCCGGCCGCGATATCTTGGCGGATACGCTCGCTGAGAGCAGATCTGGTTCTCGGCCGACCCTCCAGACACCGTCCTCCGGTGCTGCCACGACTTCCACGGCCAAGAGCTACCCCCCCGCCAAGAACGCCTTCGCGGCAACTATGACGTCGCGTGTGCGTCCGTCTCTGATCACCTCGGCCGGCGACTCATCGTCAAGCTGTGGGTTGAGGCCAACGAACCAAGCGCGCACCGTGTACGGGCTCTCCTTTGTTAGGAGCAGGCGAAAGATCTGGTGGGCGTCCCGGAGTCGGCGCTCTACCTCTAGGTCCCTGGGCAGACGCCTCTCCGAAGCCCATCGTCCGACCGTCTTGGGATCCTCGACTCCGACCATAAACGCGACGAGTTTTTGGCCGAGCGCGTCCTGCAAGAAGGCTGCTATGTCCGCAATCGACGATACGACCGTGGTTCGATGAGTGTCCGTCGATGTATTTTGTCGCTTCGGCACTGCTCATCCCTTTCGTTCGATCTAAAACGATACCACTAAGTATGGACAAAACTACCGCCGTAGCTCCCTAGACGCCTCCGTATTGGCCACCTATTCGACGCCCCTACTTCTACCCCCTCCAACGGACGCGACGCAAGTGCTGCACGTATGCGGCCGTAGACCCTCAGTCGAGGAGTCCCGCGATCTCGGCCATCGTCCAGACATGATCGGCGATCCCGGCCGCCATAGCGGGGGTGCGCGGATAAGGGTCAGCGAGCGTGATATGCGGGCGGGCGAAGTTGTAGTGGAGGAAGTGCAGAGCAGTGGCGGCCATACCGCACGCGGCGGCGCCCACCCGACACATACAGATACTGGTATCTGTATGTTGATTTGACATATAGCCAGAGATTGTCTAGCTTCCTCACACTGACGCGCCAGCTGACAAGAAAAGGAGAAGCTTTCGTTGACTGCAACAGCCAACGCAATCGAGGTGGCTGAGCTCCAGCCGCCGCACGAGGAGCCGAGCGCCACGCGCTGGCGTGACCCCAAGCGTTATTCCTGGCTGCTTGGCCTGGTCGTGCCGATGATGCCGTTCCTCGCCTGGGCGACGGTCGAAGCGACCGGTGTCGGGGCATTCTGGTTCTCTGGCCCGGTCGTCGTCTTCGGGTTCTTCCCGCTGCTCGACATCCTCAGGGGGATGGACCAGAGCAACCCGCCCGACAGCGTCATCAAATGGCTCGAACAGGACCGCTACTACCGCTGGTGCACCTACCTATATATCCCCATCCAGTACGCCGGGCTGCTGTTCGCCTGCTACATGTGGTCCAGCGGCAACCTGTCGCTGGCGGAATCCGTCGGGCTCGCCTTCACCGTGGCGATGGTCAGCGGCATCGCTATCAACACCGCGCACGAGCTCGGCCACAAGCGGGCCAACAACGAGCGCTGGCTGAGCAAGGTCGCGCTCGCGCAAACGGGCTACGGGCACTTCTTCATCGAGCACAACCGCGGCCACCACGTGCGCGTCGCCACGCCGGAGGACCCGGCCAGCGCCCGTCTCGGCGAGAGCTTCTACGCGTTCTGGCCACGGACGGTGAGCGGCAGCCTGCGCTCCGCCTGGGAGCTCGAGCGCGAGCGCCTGCGCCGCACCGGCAGCTCGCCGTGGACGCCGCGCAACGACATCCTGAACGCGTGGCTGATGAGCGCCGTGCTGTTCGCCGCGCTCGCGCTGGCGTTCGGGCCGGTCGTGCTGCCCTACCTGCTGATCCAGGCGGTCGTCGGCTTCTCCCTGCTGGAGGTCGTCAACTACCTGGAGCACTATGGGCTGCTGCGCCAAAAGCGCGAGGACGGACGCTACGAGCGCACCCGCCCAGAGCACAGCTGGAACAGCAACAATGTCGCGTCCAATGTCCTGCTCTACCACCTGCAGCGCCACTCCGACCACCACGCCAACCCGATCCGCCGCTACCAGGCGCTGCGCCACATCGACGAGGCGCCGCAGCTGCCGACCGGCTACGCGGGGATGATCGTCGCGGCGCTGATCCCGCCGCTGTGGCGGCGCATCATGGACCCCCGCCTGCTGGCCCACTACGGTGGCGATGTCACCCGCGCGAACATTCACCCGCGCGCACGCGCCAGGATGCTCGCCAGGCCGGGTGAGAGCAGATGAGCGTCTACCGCTGCCCCTCCTGCGGGTACGAGTACGACGAGCGCCAAGGCCATCCGCGCGAGGGCTTCCCCGCCGGCACACCATGGAGCGAGGTCCCCGACGACTGGCCGTGCCCGGATTGCGGCGTGCGCGACAAGGTCGACTTCGAAGCGGTGGAGGGCTAGCGCGATGGCGCGCGGTCACCTGACGGGCGTGAGCCGGTGAGCCACCCCGCCCACGAGCGCACCCCCTACGCTGTCGCCGCCCGCGAGCTGCTGCGCACGACGCTGCTCGACTGCGCCCGCGACGAACTGCAGCGCCGGCCATGGACGCAGATCAGCATGGCCGACGTCGCGCACGCCGCCGGCGTCAGCCGCCAGACCCTCTACAACGCGTTCGGCTCGCGCGCCGACTTCGCGCAGGCGTACGTGCTGCGCGAAGTCGACCGGTTCCTGGCGTCGGTGGAGGAGGTCGTCGGCGAACACCTCGATGACCCCCCGCTCGCACTGGCCGCCGCCCTGGACATGTTCCTCAAAAGCGCCGCCGAGGACCCGTTCGTGCGGTCGATCATCGCCGACGACGGCTCGGCGGGGCTGCTGCCGCTGGTCACGACCGGGGCGCGGCCCGTGATCGAACGGGCCGTGGAGCGACTGAGCGAGATAATCCGCGACGGCTGGCCGCAGGTCGCCGCCGAGGACGCCGGCCTGCTCGCCGAGCTGCTCGTGCGGCTCGCGATCAGCCACGCCGGGCTGCCGACCAGCACGAGCTCGATCACGGCCACATCGCTGGCGCGGGTGCTGAGCCCGTTCATCGCGCAGCTCTTGGCGGACGCCGCCGGACGACTGGAGCTGGCCGCAGAGATATAGGCCGGGCTTCACCGGCCGCCCGCAAGCCGTGGCACGCGCCGAGCGTCGGGCGGCGTTCGGCGGACGGCCCGGGCGAGGCTCCCCTCACCAGGTGTCGATCATCGTGCGTGCGCGCCGGCGTGTCGGTGCGCTGCGCAGCGCGGCGAGGATCCGCGAGCGGGTCTGCGCGGGATCGATGACGTCGTCGATCTCGAAGTGGGCGGCCATGTTCAACGCGTTGCTCTCGGCCCGCACGGCCGCCACCAGCTCGGCGATCCGCCGCTCGCGCTCGGTGTCGTCCTCGATCGCCTCGAGCTCCGAGCGCAGCGCCAGCTTCACAGCGCCCTCAACCCCCATCGCCCCGAACTCGCCGCTCGGCCAGGAGACCGTCAGCGCCGGGGCGTGCAGATCGCCGCCGGCCATCGCCTGCGCGCCCAAGCCGAACGCACGTCTGACGACGACGCACAGCAGCGGGACCGACAGCGTCGCGCCGGTGACGAACATGCGCGAGCAGCGCCGCACCGCCGCCGAGCGCTCGGAGTCTGGCCCGACCATGAAGCCCGGGGTGTCCACCAGCGAGAGCAGCGGCAGCCCGAACGCGTCGCACAGCTGCATGAAGCGCGCGGCCTTCTCCGCCCCCTCGGCGTCGATCGCGCCGGAGAGGTGAGACGGGTCGTTGGCGATCACGCCCAGCGGCTGGCCCTCGATGCGCGCGAGCGCCGTGAGGATCGTGCGCCCGTAGGCGCGGCGCAGCTCGAGCACCGAGTCCTCGTCGGCGACCAACTCGAGCAGCCTGCGCATGTCGTAGACGCGCCGCGAGTCCTCGCTCACCACCTCGCGCAGCGCCCTCTGCTCGGCGCAACGCCACCCGCCGAGCGCCTGCCCGGGAGCCTGCAGATAGGAGAGGAAGCGCTTGGCGACCGCGACCGCGGCGGCCTCGTCCTCGACGAGGATGTCGATCACGCCGTTTGTGCTCTGCACCTCAGCGGGGCCGATCTCCTCTGGGGTGAAGACGCCCAGGCCGCCGCCCTCGATCATCGCCGGGCCGCCCATGCCGATGTTCGCCTCGGGGGTGGCGATGACCACGTCGCAGCAGCCGAGCAGCGCGGCGT
>JANWLE010000061.1 GCA_025451035.1 Solirubrobacteraceae bacterium | reverse complement strand
TGTAGGCTGCCCGCCGAGGTCCAGGTAGGCCGCTCAGATGGATGGCTGTCCACGACAGAATCCCGCTTATCGATCTGCTAAGGGAAAGCCCCGCTCCGGCGGGGCTTTCCTAGTACGCGGGGCATGCAACGTCGCTCGGGGGTGGGAGTCCACTGTGGCGGAGATGACGCTAACCACAAGTCGAAGGCAACTGTGTGCTGACCGGTTGTCGTAGAGCCGACCACGGGCACTGTTATCGATCAAGTGTGGTCGTGTGCGGGCCGATGTGACCGCATGATCGCCCAACCCGCCGCAGCCGCTGACGAGACCCAGCACGACATGCCGCACGTCTTCTACCGAGATCGCCTCGGGAGTGGAGTCATCGCCGTCGGCATGTCGCCTCTGGTCCTAGTGCTGATCAAGGCGATTGCGTCACCGATCCCAACCATGGCGCGATTCCTCTGCGGGGTTCTGGCGGTAGCCGTGATTGTCGTCACTGGGCGGCTGGTGCGTCGCTTCGGTGTCGGTATCTCAGAGTTCGGGGTCGAGGTCAGCGGCTCATCCGTGCGGAGGACGATCCCGTGGACGGACGTAGTCGCCTTCCGTGCCCAACCGTGGGGCCCTTATGCGTCGATCCAAGTGGAGCTGCGGTCAGGGAAGCTGATCCGCACCCCGATGATGCAGGGCCGAAAGATGTCGTGGGACGGCGGTCACACACGCGACATCCTGACATTGCTCGACAGTCATCTCGTCGCCTCGCGAGGCCAGCGCCTGGGTCAGTCGACCACCCGCGTCTTCTGCGCCTAGCGAGCGCATCAGCGCTACGACTCTGCAAGGCTCGGGTCGTGCGCGGAGCTCTTCCTCGCGCGGATCACGACTCCGCGCCGAACGAGGGTTTGACCTCGCTATGACCCACGACCAGCCCGGCCGGCCAGGGGGTGACGCCTGGTTTGGAGGGTGGGTGTTGCGCAAAGCTGCGGCAGCGAGCAGGTTCAGCAGAACCGAGCGCGCACAGGCAGATGACGGAGTCAGTCTTCGGGTGGCTTGGTGCTGGCGGTGAAGGCCACCTGCTTTCCTATGGGCGACCAGGAGAGGGAGCAGATTTGCGTGCCCGGGAACCGCGCGAGCCTGGTGGCAGCGCCGCCGTCGCGCGGAATGGTTTCGATCGTGTCGCCCGTGCCGCCCACGAACGCGATGAGCTGTCCGTCCGGCGACCATGCGGGTTGCTGGGCAGCGTTTGGAGTGAGCCGTCGAGTGCGTCCCCCGGCTGCCGGCAGGACGAAGAGCAGGCAGCACGGGTTGCCCGCACGGGCACCCGACGGGCTCGCTTCGATGACGATCTGGCGTCGGTCGGGCGAGACCGCTACCACGGAAGCGGAGACCACCGAAGCGGAGCGTTCGCGGTCGAGGCGCCGAGGAGCAGTCCCTTCGAGCGGCAATCGCCAGAGACCAGTCGACAGGTCTCGCGCTTCTTCAACGCGAGCCTGCTGGCGTGTTCAATCGCACGATCCCTGTGATCCAGTCGGTGGGTACTGGTCCCCAGAATCGGCTGTCGTCTGATTCGCCGCGGTTGTCGCCTATCAAGAACCAGTGCCCTGACGGGATCTTGATCGGGACCCGGAAGTTGCAGGTCGGCTGCTGCGAGCCGCAGGGACGGATGTAGGGGTCGCTCTCCCGCTTGTCGTTGCGGTAGATGTGGCCTTCGGAGATGTAGAGCGTGTCGCCTGGGCCGGCGACGATGCGCTTGATGAACTTGACCGTTGACCGAGTAGGCCCAGGATGCGCACATGCGGGGCCGCCGGGTGTGACCATGTGCCCCCTTGGTCCGCATATCTCCAGTTCGGCACCTTCAGGTGGATTGAAGACGACGATGTCGCCCAGCTGCGGCGTACCCGAGGAGATCACCACACGAGCACCCACACGGAGTGTTGGTTCCATCGAGCCTGATGGGACCCGATACACACTCCCAGCCGAGGGCTCGTGAGGCGCATCCGCGGGCTTGCCAGCGACAGTCACGTTATTGCCGCCGCAGCCGGCGACGAGACCGGCGGCGAGCACTGCCACAATTGAGCCCACCCGGCGCACCATCCGGACCATACTGACTTTGTAAGCACAATCGGCACTTGGCGTACTACTGGGCTGGACTATCGACTCGAACCTAAACTCATGGTCGACGACCCGTGCTATAGGGAACCTGACTAGGCGAGTATGTGACTTTCGCTCACCCATGGCGATCGTTTGACCGCGCTGCGCAACTGGTGCGCGCTGGCTCTTAATATCAGCGACGGCGTCCGGTGAGGAACTGACCCACAAGGCCCACCCAGGCTATGAGTAGCGTCGCGATTACGAGCCAAAGCGGCATTCGATCCCAGTTATCGCCGTAGATAACTACAACCGAGCCGAAAAGGCCGAGCAGGCCAAGGCCAGTCATAGCACGCCACGTATATCCCGGTAGATGGCTCATCTTGGCTCAGATCCCTGCACTTCCAAGCCGATAGATAACGCATCTGGCGTGTACCGTGAGGTATCTGTTCATCCGCTGTACGCCGAGGTGGGTGCTGGTGTTTGGAGGGCTGCGTATACCTTGCCGGCGGCCTCGAGGAAGGTCTTGAATGCGTGGTTGGTGATCTTTGTTTTGGGCTGACGTAGTCTCCGGGCGAGCATCCTGTCGGCGTGGCCCTCGTATGGCTTGAGTCTGTGGGCGATGATCTCGTCCACGTTGAATGTGGATGGATCGCCTGGTTCGGATTCGATCAGCGTTATCGACGATATGACGTCGAGTCGATGTAGAAAGCGCTCGGTGCCTTTGGATACCGTTGTGTAGCCGCTCGCTACCCACGCCTTCAGATCGGCGCATAGGTTTGCAGGGGCGACACCAGATGCTCGGCTTGTTCGATTGCATAGGAATGCACTAGCCGGGTCAGCCTTGGGCTACTCCACCGCAGGCGCTTCACTTTGCGAGCGAAGCGTGCGAGCAAGGGGTGCTCGACGCGTTCACCGGTGCCCAAGACAACGCTGAACAGCTCCTCGCTGATGTCTCGTGCGGACTGGTTGGCCTGCGCGTCTTCTTTACGCAGCGGCGCACCAGCAAGGATGCCTGGGCATCCAGCCCTCGCTTCAGCAGCGAGCTTTCCCAAAGCCTTGAGAGTCGCCGAGTAAGCGCCCCGGATAGCGTGTTGCTCAGCGATCTCGAGTTGTAGATAAGCGTGAGTGATGGCAGCATCGCGCGGCGCGACGCGGGCGACAGCCGAGGCTACTGGTAGCGCCAGTACGGCGGTCACTATCACGGAAACACGGCGAACCAGTTTCACAGCGCCGTAAGCTTGGCACAGTACGCCGGCGCTGTGCCTACGCGAACTCAGGGTAGACGAGGGGCCACCGCGCTGCGTCCTTTCGCGCATAGATTCGCTTCGTTGCCCTACAGCAGCACGCGCTCCGCTGCGGCTTACCCGCCTGCTACATCGCGGCGCAGAAAGAAGAGGTATCCAGCTATGAGCGCTGGAACCGTGTACAGCGCACACACCCAAAGCGAGTGCAGGATCGGAGACCAGTCCGTCGGTGTGCGCAGCAGGCCCTGCCAGGCGAAGTACTGCTGGGTCAAAAGGTAGGGGTGAAGTCCTTCCAGCCCGGGAATCTGAGAGACGATCGCGAGGATGAGCGTGACTCCCATCGTGCCGACGATGGAGGCGGCGCTGTTGCGTGTGACCGTGGAGAGCAGAACACCGATGCAGACGACGGCTATCAACGGGATGAGAAAAACGGCGTTGGCGGCAAAGACGAGGAGCAGCGCCTTCGGTGCGGAGACCACTGTGTCCGAGAGCGTCCGCACGCTGTGAAAGCCCCAGGCGGCCACGCCTGCGGCCGTAGCCGTGGCCGCGGACAGGAAGATCGCAACGGTGGCGTAGGTGATCGCGGCGAGCGTCTTGGCCGCGAACACCTGTCCGCGATCCACCGAGCGGGTGAGGATCGTCTTGAGCGTCCCGTTGCCGTCCTCGTTGGCAACGATGTCGCCGGCCACGAGGGCAGCGATTAGCGGCAGGAACACGGCTGCCAAGAACGTGAGCATGAGCACAGGCGTGGCGAGGCCGGACTGGAAGATCTCGCTCGCGAAGATGCTGTCAGCGTGGCGCGGGGGATGGCCCCGGATGATCTGGCTGACGACGAAGATAAGCGGCAGCAGCATCCCCAGGCCGAGGCCCAGATATGTGCGCTTCTGCGAGACGAGCTTGCGCAGCTCCCAGCCGTAAATGCGCGCCGTCGGCGGCCGTCGGCCAGTCCTTTCTGCTGTGGGTGCCACCGCGCCGGGGGTCGCCGAAACACTGCTCATGTGGCCTCCACGAGTCGCTGTGCGCCCTTGTCGTGCGCCGCGCCGTCGGCCCCGTGAGCTTCGTCGGTCAGGCGGAAGAAGAGATCCTCGAGGGTCGCTAGCTCGGGCGCCAACGTGAGGATTCCGATGCCGGCCGCTGCAAGCGCCAGCGACAGCGCGGCCACGTGCTGCTCGTCGGCCTGGAAGCCCACGCCGTGCTCTGTTGCGCTCACGCCCTCAACGCCTGACTGCGCCCGTGCGATCTCGAGCGCTCGGGCGTCGTCGGTCGTGCGCAGCCGGTAGCCTGCGCCGCCCTGGCGGCGCAGGTCGGCGAGCGCGCCCTCATAGACAACGCGACCGCGATCCACGATCGCAACACGGTCGCACAGATCCTGGACCTCCGGCAGCTGATGGCTCGACAGCAGCACTGTTATGCCGTCGTTGGCGAGGCGACGGATGAGTGTGCGCATGTCGCGCATCCCGGCTGGGTCCAGCCCGGTGGCGGGCTCGTCGAGGATCATCAGGCGCGGGTTTCGAAGCAGCGCGGCAGCGATCCCCAGCCGCTGGCGCATGCCGTGCGAATAGCCGCCCACCTTGTGCTTGGCGCGCGGCGAGAGCTCGACGACATCGAGTACCTCATCGATGCGTGAGGCGGCGCCGTCGCCGTCTAGCGCGGCGAGCAACTCGAGGTTCGTGCGCGCGCTCAAGTAGGGATAAAAGCGGGGCGCCTCGACGAAGCCGGCAACGCCGTCGAGCGCTCGCGCCCCCTCCCGCATCGGGTCGCGGCCGAAGAGCTCGATGGTGCCGTCGGTCGGCAGAATCAAACCGAGCGCCATGCGCAGCGTCGTGGTCTTACCGGCGCCGTTCGGGCCCAGGAATCCGTAGACGTCGCCGGTGTTGACGTTCAGGTCGACGTGGTCGACCGCGAGTACCTCTTTGTAGCGCTTGACCAGCCCGCGCGCCCTGACGGGCGGCGCCTCGTCGTCCACCACTACAGGCTCCGTGCCAGCGCCTCGACCGCTGCCGGCCCGACCGCCCCGGCGAGGAGGTAGCGAACGCCGGCGCGCTCGAAGGTCAGAACTGTGCCGAGCTCGGTCCGCAGCTCGCTCGCCTTCGCGCCGTTGATGTCGACCGTCGGCAAGCTTTCCAGGCTGCCAGCGGATGCGCCTTTGCTGCCGGCCTTTGATTGGGCCACCACGACCGAGGTGATGCCGCTGCCGTGCCTCGTCACCGAGGCTTCGCTGCCGTGAGTGGCGCCCTTGCCAGTGCCGGCATGGGTGCCCGTGGGCTGGCTGAGGTCTTCGACCTTCGCGTTGGCGGGCGGTTCGATCGCGAAAACGGAGCTTTCGACCGGCCCGTATGTGATTTCCGTGGTAGCCAGTTCGATCACCGGCGCCGAGGTCTGCGACGAGTAGATCGCGGCGCGCAGCGGCGTGCCGTGCACCGAGTCGAATGACAGCTCCGCGCCGCCGATCAGGCTGCCACCTTCGCTGGGGGAGATGCGCACGGTGTAAGCGGGCTGACCGGCGATGTCGGTGGGCGTCGGTTCGGAGAGGTTCGCGTGCTTACGGACGCGGTCGATGGCTTCCTGAAACTTGGCCACCGAGGGAGCTTCGTGCGTGCTCTGCGAGCCGTCGTGCCGGGGCGCGGCGCCGCCTTCTTCGGTCGGCGTGTAGCGGTAGATGGTGTTGTTGGCGGCGTCATACATCGTCACCATGTGACCGTCGTAGACGATGTTGATGTCGCCCTTTTCGTCCTGGAGTTCGAGCCTGACCTTGCCGCTCTTGGAGGCCCACAGGCGGCCAGAACCGCCGGTCACGAGCGGACTCGAGGTGAGACCGCCTCCCTGACCACCGCTGCTGCTGGCCAGGTTTGCCCCTTCGAACAGGTGGTCGGTGAGCGTGACCTCGGCGCTGACCCCTTCAACGGCGGGAGCGGTCAGGGCGTCGTGCAGCGCCTGCGCCAGGGGCTTCTGGGACGGCGTGGGGCCAGTGCTGAGCGCCGACGCCAGCGCGGTCACCGAGACACCGACGGCAACGAGCAGGCCGCACAAGAACAGCAGGCGAGGCAGGGGAAGGCGGCGTAGGACGTTCATGAGCGAGATCCCGTCACCATTCAGGGTAGCGCCATAGATCAATCGTGGGTCAACGGCAGGTAAGGAGCCTTTCAGAATCCCCAAAGCCCCATCCTGCGCCGCGAACCCTGCCTGTCGCCTGGCGATGAGCCGAATCAGCTGCGCTCGCCGGCTGGTGAAGACGTGCTCTGAGAAGGCCTCCGCTGCCGGCTGTTATATGGTCCGCCCATGGCTACCGGCATATTCGTCGCTTTTTGGGTCGTTCTCGGCTTCGCCATCTTCTTTCTCGCGATGTGGGGCGGCCCGCGGGGCGCGCGTCAGGCGCTGCATATCGAATCGACCGGGAGTCAGCGGGCGGTGAGCCTGCTGGTTGTAGTCGTCTTTGCGTTCGGCTTGGTCATCCCGGCCTTGGTGCTCGCCTTCAACGGTGAGCACAAGGCCTCGGTAGCGGTCGGTGGCCTGCATCTGAACGCCGAGCAACAGAAGGGACGCGAATTGTTTTCGCGCTCGTGCGGTGTGTGCCACAAGCTGGCCGCGACGAAGTCCGTCGGGCGCATAGGCCCGAACCTCGATGTGCGCTTGGGGAACGACATTCCGGCCGAAGCGGGACGCAGAGAACTGGTGCTGAACGCGATCGCCGAAGGCCGCGCACGTGGCCTCGGGCAGATGCCGGCACAGCTCTATCGCGGCAAGGAAGCCGAAGCGATAGCTGACTTCGTGGCCGCCGTGGCCGGCCACTGACACAGTCATACTCACGGGCTCCGTCTCTGACCATCACCCACGAGCAGTGCTCTCGTGGTCTATCGTCTAAGGTCCGCCGGCATGAGCGACCAGCCACGCACAGCAGATGATGTCAAGGCGCTTGTTGCCGAGGGCGACATTCGCTTCATCCGCTTCTGGTTCACCGACATCCTTGGCCAGCTGAAGTCTTTCTCGATCAATGCCGATGAGCTAGATGACGCGTTCGAGGCCGGCATGGGTTTTGACGGCTCCTCGATCACGGGTTTCAATGCGATCGAGGAGTCGGACATGATCGCGATGCCGGATCCCAGTACCTTCGCGGTGTTGCCTTGGCGTCCGGAGGAGCAGGGCGTCGGACGGATGTTCTGCGACATCGTGACGCCCGAACGAACGCCCTATGAGGGCGATCCCCGGCACGTGCTCCGCCGGGCGCTGCAGCGGGCAGCATCGATGGGCTTTGACACGTTCAACGTTGGTCCGGAGCTTGAGTACTTCCTGTTCCGCGACAGCAAAAGCACCGAAGTGCTTGACACAGGCGGCTACTTCGATCTGACGACCCTCGACGCGGGCTCTGATGTCCGGCGCGAAACCGTGCTCGCGCTCGAGCAGCTCGGCATCCACGTCGAGTACACCCACCACGAGGTCGGTCCCTCCCAACACGAGATCGACATGCGCTACGCGGATGCCCTGAAGATGGCCGATGACTGCATGACCTACCGCATCACGGTCAAGGAGTACGCGATGAAGAACGGGTGGCATGCGACCTTCATGCCCAAGCCGCTGTTCGGTGAGAACGGCTCGGGTATGCACACTCACCAGTCGCTGTTCGCAAACGGCTCAAACGTCTTCTTCGACGCTGACGATCCTTACTTTTTGTCGGATATCGGGAAGGCCTTCATCGCCGGGCAGCTCAAGCACGCCCGTGAGATCTGCTCGATCTTCGCGCAGTGGGTGAACTCGTATAAGCGTTTGGTGCCGGGGTTCGAGGCGCCCGTCTATGTGGCCTGGTCGCGACGCAACCGCTCGGCGCTGGTGCGCGTACCGCTGTATCACCCCGGCAAGGAACAGACGACGCGCATGGAGCTGCGCTGCCCGGACCCCGCGTGCAACCCGTACCTCACCTTCGCGGTGCTGCTGCAGGCCGGACTCGAAGGGATCGAGAAGGGCTATGAGCTTCCCGAGCCGATGGAGAAGAACCTCTACCACCTCTCAGCCGAGGAGCGCAGGCGCCTGGGCATCGAGCAGCTACCAGAGACGCTGGGGGAGGCGATCGAGTTGACGGCCGAGTCTGAGCTCGTGCTGCGCACCCTCGGTGAGCACATGTTCAACCGCTATGTCGAGATAAAGCGCCAAGAGTGGGATGACTACCGGGTGCAGGTCACCCAGTGGGAGCTAGACCGCTACCTGGCGATCCTCTAGCGGTCTCAGGCCGGAAAGCATCCGGTCCGCAGCATCTAATAGGCTGATGCGCCTGATGCATGTGCGGATCCTCAACAGCAGCGCCCTCCTGCTTCTACTGTCGTTGGCCGGCGTGGCTGGGTGTGGCGGCTCCTCCTCGAGCAACGGCAACGGCGTCGCCTCGAAGAGCCCTCAGCAGATCGTCGAACAGAGCAGCACGGCGGCGAAAAGTGCCAAGTCGGTGCACGTCTCCGGGGCGGTCGACAGCGAAGGCTCACACATCACGCTCGACCTCGACCTCGCCGCTGGCCAGGGCGGCCGGGGTGATATCTCGGAGAACGGCATGCACGCCAAGATCATCCTGATCGGCAAGACCGTGTACATCAACGGCGACGCGAGCTTCTACCGTCACTTCGGCGGCACTGCCGGTGTGCAGCTGTTCGAGGGCAAGTGGCTGAAGGCGCCTGCCAGCAACGAAGACATCGCCTCGCTCAGCTCGCTGGCGAACATGGGCAATTTGCTCGACAGCGCGCTCAAATCGCACGGTACGCTCAAGAAGGGCTCTGCGACGACCGTGGATGGCCAGGCGGCGATCACCGTGCAGGACGTCACCGAAGGCGGCTATTTGTACGTCGCGACGACCGGCAAGCCCTATCCCCTGCAGTTGTCCAAGAGCGGCGCCGAAGGGGGCAAGGTCACGTTCGACCGCTGGGACGAGCCTGTCGAACTGACGGCGCCCGCCCACTCGATCGACATCTCCGAATTGGAAGCGGCCGCCAAGCACTGACGAAGCCGCCGGCGAGCTAGCTAGCGGTTCTTGGGAAGCTCGCAGGCGATCCTGCGCGTTGGCGCGAGGTGCCAGTGGATGGCCTGGAGCAGGTGCCCGAAAGCCAGAGGGTGACGCGGGGCGATCTCGTGCAGGAGCGAAAGCGCGCGCACAGCCTCACGTTCGTAACGTTCCTCACCGGTCAGCTCAGCCAGGCGCGCCAGGCCCATCGTGACGCTCGAGCCGCCGGCTGGGATGGGGGAGTCCTCGATGTCCTTGCGTCTGACGATCAGCTGCTCTGAGTCGGAGGCGGTCGTGAAGAAGCCCCCGCGCTCCGGGTCGGCGAAGCGCTCGATCGTGCGGTCGGCGAGTGCCTGGGCGCGGGCGAGCCAGCGCTCCTCGCAGGTGGCTTCGAACAAGATGATGAGCGCCTCGAGCAAGAAGGCGTGGTCCTCCAGGTAAGCGAGGATCTTGGCGCGGCCGCCGTTGTAGGTGCGCAGTAGGCGGCCCTGCTCGTCCACCATCTCGGTGAGTAGAAAGTCGGCGCAATGCGTCGCGGCGTCCAGATAGCGCGTCTCGCCGAGCGCCTCACCGGCTTCGGCGAGCGCCGCGATCAGCAAAGCATTCCAGCTCGCAAGGCGCTTATCGTCAAGGCCTGGTCTGGTGCGCTGCTCGCGCACCTGCAGCAGCCGCTCGACGATCCGCCTGCGCAGCGGATCCGGCGGGCGGGGCCCGCGGTCCTCGAGCACGTTGAGGCCTGGCTGAGGGTGGTGTGGATCATCGAAGTTACCCTCAGCGCTTGCGCCCAGCCAGCGGATCGCCTGCTCGGCGTCCTCATCCAGAGCCTCGCGCAGCTCGGCAGCCGTCCAGACGTAGTAGCGTCCCTCTACGCCTTCGGAGTCAGCGTCAAGCGCGCTGTAGAAGCCGCCCTCCGGCCCGCGCATCTCGCGCAAAGCCCACTCCAACGTGTCGCGGCTGACCTGCAGCAGACGCTCATCGCCGGAGCGCTGGAAGCCATGCAGGTAGGCGCGCGCCAATAGGGCGTTGTCGTAGAGCATCTTCTCGAAGTGCGGCACCGTCCAGTTGGCATCCACTGAGTAGCGGTGAAAGCCGCCGCCAACCTGATCGTGGATGCCGCCCGAGGCCATCGAGCGCAGCGTGTAGAGCGCCATCTGCGCCGCTTGCTCGCCGCGGAGGAGCAGAAACTCGATTACGGAAGCCTGGGGGAACTTGGGCGCACCGGCGAAGCCGCCGTGAACCGGATCGAACGAGCGGGCGATCTCCTGGACCGCTTGCTCGAGCGAGCCCGGGTCGATCGGCTTCTCCGAGGGCGTCAGGCGGGCTGCGCCTGACAGCTGATGGCGAAGCTGCTCGCCTGCCGCCGAGATCTCCTCGCCGCGCTGCTCCCACGCCTCGGCGACCGCCTGCAGGATCTGCGTGAACGCCGGCATGCCCGGGCGTTCCTCGGGCGGGAAGTAGGTGCCGCCATAGAAGGGCAGCCCCGCTGGCGTGAGGAACACGTTGAGCGGCCAACCGCCCCCGCCGGTCATCCCCTGGACCGCCTGCATGTAGATCGCGTCGATATCGGGACGCTCCTCCCGGTCGACCTTCACGCACACGAAATTCTCGTTCATGATCGATGCGACAACCGGATCCTCGAAGGACTCTCGCTCCATCACGTGACACCAATGGCACGCGGAGTAGCCGATCGAAATGAGCAACGGACAGTCCCGTTCGCGCGCGAGTGCCAGTGCTTGAGGCCCCCACGGTAGCCATTCAACGGGGTTCTCCTGATGCTGGCGAAGGTACGGAGAGCTCTCTTGGGCGAGTGCGTTTGGCACCTTTTGAGGTTAGCGTGCGCGGCGCTCAGTGGATGCGGGCCAAGCCGGCCAGGCGCGAGCGCAAAGGGTCCGTCGGCCAGTCACGTGGCATGCGCTGTGCGAGCTTCACGGTGGCGAGACTGACGTGGAAGCGATGGCCATCAAGGATGCCGCTCACGCTCTTGGAGGAGCCGAGACGAACCGTGCCGTGCGCGGCGGCGCTGCCCGAGATCTGGACTGTGGCTGGTTGGATTTCGCCGGTTCGCAGCGTGAAGGTGCCGGTCACCTGAACGCCTTCCACGAAGGAGAAGTGACTCAGGCGCAGGGCGGTGGAAGTTATGCGCGCATACCCGCCGTGCAGGCCGCCGAAGCTCGAGCCGCTGGGAAGTTCCTGCTCGAGCTGCAACGTGGCGCCGATGACCTGTCGTGATAGGTCCACCATCGTGTCGAGGATCGCGCTGACCGTGCGGCCAGTCTTGCCCTGCAAGCCCGGTAGCGGCTTGATGAAGTTCAACTTGCTCGGCGTTACAGGGGTCGGGTCGAAGACGTTGTTTGTCGTCTCGCACGGCTGGATCGCGAGCCCGGCGAAGAACGCCTGAACCGCTTCGGAGGCGCATCCCCCGAAGTCGCTGCCGAGCACCGAATGACCGGTGTATGGGACAACCTCGACCTGGGCATCCGGTATGAGCTGCGCGAGAGCGCGGGCGTTGGCGGTTGGCGTCCGGAGGTCCTGGGCGCCCGAGAGGATGAGCGTGGGCACATCGGGAAGAGTGTTTTGCGGCTTGGGCGCGGCGGTTGTGTTCGGCCAGCCGAGGCAGAGCGGAATCAGGCTGTCTTGCCAGGCGGTGTTCGCGTCGAAGGGATACAGCGCGGAGGTGTGCAGCAGCCGCAGCGCGGCGAGCGCTTCGCTCTGGCGCGCCTGAGGGGGCGAAGCCAGCTGCCACGGGAAGGTGAGCTCCTCGCACGAAGTCGCCAGAAACAGGGCGTCGCTTTCTTCCGCCGCGTGCGCTTCGGGACCGGGGACCCTGGGTGGGGTGGGGAGATTAGGTATCAGTCCTCGCGCCAGCGCGCTGAGCCGCAGCAGGGGATCGGGATCATGACGGAGGGCTGAGCGCACGGCGGCGGGGAGCAGTGCGCGCAAGGCCGGGTTTAGATCGCCGGCGAGGAGGATCCGCAACAGATCGGGCTCCGCGATCGACACGGTGTGGCGTTTGCCCGACCCGTCATACACCGATCCGCGCAAGCGCCGGTGACGGAGCTGCGCGGCCAGCTGCGCGATATCCGATACCGGGCTTGAGGTGATGCCACGGCAAGCATTCCTCGAGCACAGTTCTGTCATCGCCGGAGTGATCGCTCTGAGTGTCGAGAGCGCGAAGACTTCAGGGCCTTCGGGTAGCACGACGGAGTCGAGCACCAGCGCTTGGACGTTCTGCGGGTAGGTCTGCGCGTAGAGCTCGGCGACCTTCGTGCCGTAGGAGGTGCCGTAGAGAACGAGCTTTTCGTAGCCGAGGACCCGCCGGATGGCCTCGATGTCTTCGACCGTTTCGCTGCTGGTGAACGCCGCCCGGCCCGGGCCGAGTTCCCGGGCGCAGCGTTCGACGAGCTTCGCGACCACGCGCTGATCTGAGCTTTCCAGTGAGGAGGATTCCTGGAGGGCTTTACATCGCAAGGGCGCCGAGCGGCCAGTGCCGCGTTGATCGAAGACGATCAGATCACGGGTCGTCAGGGCGGGGGCGATCGCCTTGGCGATGAAGCCGGCCAGCGGCGTCGCCGCCTGGCCCGGGCCGCCGGCCAGGGCGAGCACGGCGTCGTGGGTTGGCGTGCTGCCCGCCTGCTGGCGCTCGATGTCCAGCGAGACGGTGTTCGTGGCAGGGCCACCACGCTGTAGTGGCACGGTGAGCGTGGTGCACGTGATAGCGGCGTCGCGCGCGCACGGACTGAAAGTCAACGCCTGTGCGCTCGCACCGCCGAACGCGGTCAGCGCAACTGTGAGTATCAGCGCGATCGCCGGCTTGTGCATGTGCCTCGACACCGACAATAGCGTCACTCCGGCGGTTGCGGCGCAGGGCGAGCCTCTCGACGCGTCTGCGCTAAACGGATGATGCGCTGGTGTCTAGGCACCGCTCGCATCCCGCGCGCCAGCGACACCCACGAGCGGCGCGCGGGATCTCGACAGGTGCACCGCGATGCCTTCGAGCGTACCGTTGAGCTGACCTTTTGGACCCAGCCTCAACCGGCCGCGGGCTGCGGAGCTGCCGCCGATGAGCAACGTCGCGCTACCAATCGTGACCGTGCCAGAGATCTGCACGCCCGGAACATAGGAGTAGCCGTGAAAACGCAGCGAATGGGCCGAGCAGCCCACCCAGCCGGAGCGTAGCCCGCCGACGTTCACCGTGACCCCCAGCAGGCCGAGCAGCGCCTCGCCGCGCATGGTGAGCTGTCGTGAGAGGTCTTCGAGGGTGAGCGCCACCGCCTGCAACGTGCGTCCGCGCTTGCCGACGTAGTGGCGTGCTGGCGATATGTCCGCCAACGCGCCAGGCGCCAATGGAACCAGACGATGGCTGGATGGCCTGTGATCGCGGCAGGCAGCGATCTGCTTGCCGGCAAAGAAGGCGCGCAGGGCATCGACCGGACAGGGACGGGGGTCGCTGGCCAGCACCGCGTGGCCGGCGTATGGAACGACCAGCAGATGAGCCCCGGGGATCGAGCGCGCGAGCTGCTGCGCGCCTGCCGTGGGTGTGCGGATGTCTTCTTCGCCGCTGAAGATCAACGTCGGGACCGCCGGCATCGCGGTGCTTTTTGTTTCCGGGGCGGCCGTCGTAAAGGGCCATTGCGAGCAGATCGGGACGTCGCTGTCGGCCAGCGCGTCCGCCGCGGTGAAGGGAGAGAAAGTGCCGGCTGGCAGCTTGCTGAGCTGCGTGCGTGCTTCGCGTATGCGCACGGCTGGGCTTGCTGCTCGGCTCCACGGGAATTGCTGCTCCTCGCATGTCGTCGCTAGATAGAGCGGAGAGTCAAAGCCCTCGCTGAGCCGTTCCCGTTCGTCTTCTTCGCTTTCTTCGGCGCCTCCTCCGCTAAGGAGAAGCCTGGCGAGCGGCGCGGTATCGCCCTGGGCGGCCGAGTGCAGCACGGTGGGCATCGCCGCGCGCAGAAGAGGATTGAAGTCGCCCTCGTAGAGGAGCTGCAGCAGGTCTTCGGCGGAGACCCTGAAGCTTCTGCGGTGGCCGTGATCGCCCACCGCGCGGACGTGAAGCGGTCTGCGGCGCATCATTCTCAGCACGCGCGCCAGGTCTCCTACTGGGCTGGGTGTGACGTGCCTGCAGGCGTGCGCTGCGCACAGCTCACGCAAGACCCGCCGGATCGCGACGAACGAGTCGCGGCGCAGCGGGTCCGGCCCGTCTACGGGAACCACCGAGTCGAGCACCAGCGCTTGGACGTTCTGCGGGTAGGTCTGCGCGTAGAGCTCGGCGACCTTCGTGCCGTAGGAGGTGCCGTAGAGAACGAGCTTTTCGTAGCCGCCTGCCTGACGGATCGCCTCGATGTCGGCCACCGTGTCGGCGCTCGTGTAGAAGCGCCGCGAGGGCCCGATCTGCCGCGCGCATATGCCTATCGCCAGAGGTGAGGGTTCCCGCCCGCCGATATGTTCGAAGGCAGCGCAGGACAACGGATGCGAGAGCCCGATGCCGCGCTGGTCGAACACGATCAGGTCGCGTGTGGCGAGGATCGGCCCGAGCAGCCGATCGAACTGTTCGGCGAATGGAATCGCTGCCTGCCCGGGTCCACCCGCGAGCGCGATCACCGCGTCTTTCGCGGTGCCGACCGGCGCGAGGTGCCGGCGCATCGCCAACGTGATGGGTTCACTGCCGGCGGCGAACGGGTCCAGCGGCACATTCAGATGCCCGCACGCGAAGTTGTTGGTATCGGGGCACTGCTCGAACTGGATCTGGCCGGCGGCGACGGCTGTGACCGTCCAGGTGAGCGCGACCGTGGCGAGGCTCAGGCTCGCTAGCCCTGTGACCATCCGTAGCACTAGTCGGAATCTATTCGATAGTTGCGCTCGTGTCGCGCTGTCCCTCCCAGGGCCGTGGGTGTAGGCTCGCTGCGGTGAGCGTGGAGCGCCAGAGGATCACAGCCGACGCGGCTCCCGCCGCGATCGGCCCGTACAGCCACGCCGTGCGTGCCGGTGAGCTGCTGTTCTGCTCGGGGCAGATACCGCTTGACCCCGATACGGGCGAGGTGAGCGGCGCGACTGTCGCTGAGCAGACACGGCGCTGCCTCGAGAACCTGGCGGTGGTCTGCTCCGCGGCCGGGACGTCGCTGGCCCGCGCCGTTCGCCTCACCGTGTACATGACCGATCTTTCGCGTTTCGCCGAGCTGGGGGAGGTCTACGCCTCGTTTTTCGAGACGGACCCGCCGGCGCGGGTCACGGTCGGTGTCGCGGCGCTGCCGAAGGGCGCGCTCGTCGAGATAGACGCGATCGTCGCGCTCTGACCGCTGGAGCGCGATCGCTGAGATAGCCACCACCTGCAGGCCGTATCCAGGCAGCAGCCTCAGCCGCGTGCGTCGCGCAGCTCGGCTCGCCTGATCTTGCCGCTCGAGGTCTTCGGCAGCTCCGGCACGAACTCCACGATACGTGGGTACTTGTACGGGGCGGTCTGGTGCTTGACGTGCTCCTGTAGCTCCTTGGCAAGCTGCGGCGAGGGTGCCTGCCCGTCGCGGAGTACCACGACCGCCCGCACGACAGACCCCCGCTCCTCGTCCGGTGAGGCCACGGCAGCTGCCTCGGCCACGGCGGGGTGCGCCACTAGCGCCGACTCGACCTCGAACGGCCCGATGCGGTAGCCGGCGGAGATGATGACGTCGTCGGCGCGACCCTCGAAGAACAGGTAGCCATCCTCGTCTTCGCGGACACGGTCGCCGGTGTGCCAAGGCCCCTGTGCGCGGCGATCCGTGATCTCCCACGCACCCCGCTCGTCGCGGTTGACCCCCTCGCCGAGATATCCGAGGAAGAAGGTCGGCACCGTCTCGGGATCCGCGACCAGCTCACCGTCTTCGATCCACAGGCGCACACCTTCCAAAGGTCGTCCCATCGAGCCGGCACGCACGCCCGCGCCGACGGCCATTCCGGTCATCTGGCCGGTCTCCGTCTGACCGTAGCCGTCGCGTATGTCGAGGCCGGTCGCTGCTTTCCAAGCGTGCAGCACCTCCGGGTTGAGCGCCTCGCCGGCTGCGACCATGCCGCGCAGGCTCGGCAGCGCTCGCAGTGAGGCGCGCTTGGCGATCACCCGGTACTCGGTGGGTGCCATACAAAGCACCGTGACCTGCTCGCGCTCGATCAGCTCCAGACGCTCGTGGGGGTCAAAGCGCGCGTCGTGCAGCAGTGCGCTCGCGCCGTTCAGCCACGGCGCAATGAAGACGTTCCGCGCCGACTTGCTCCACCCGGAGGCGGCTGTGCACCACACAAGATCCTCGGCGCGGGCCTCCAGCCATCCGTGTGCCTGGGTGCGCTGACCGTAGAGGTAGCGCATGCCATGCACGACAGCCTTGGGCTCTCCCACCGTCCCGCTGGTGAAGGTGATCAGACATGGGTCCTCCGGCTCCAGTTCGGCAAATGGCGGCATATCGAGCCCGCCCACGGATTGCCCGAGCAGCGGCTCAGCGCCGACCCACATAACCTCGCATACGGGACCTGATGCCTCGAGCTCCCCGCGGTTGCGCACGTCGGCGACGATCAGCCGCGGTCGGGCCACGGCGATCCTCAGCGAGAGGTCCTTGGCGCGCAGCTGCTCAGTGCAGGGGAGGGCGACTGCGCCAATCCGAAAGCACGCCATCATCGTGAATACCCACTCTGGCCGGTTGCCGATCAGCGTCATCACCACGTCCCCGCGTTCCACGCCCCGCGCGGCGAGCAGCGCGGCGAACACGGACGTGCCCTCGCTTATTTCGCCGAAGCTCCACTCTCGCCGGTCATTTTCACGGGGCAGCTCGACGAGCGCGCGCACGCTCGGGCTCCTCGCTTCGAGGATGTCCCGGCTGAAGTTCATCTCAACATTTGGTCGGCTTGCATACGCAAAAGCGTCGCGTCGAGCTGGCCTCGGGCAGGCGCCGCGCGGCTCGGCAGCGATCGCTGGCCCGATCTGTGCGCACCCAGCCAACCGCCAGCTGGGCGAAGCGGCGCTGACCACGGTGTCTCGGTACGGCTCATCTCGATATCCTCCGATGGTTCTCAGGTTCATCTGAACCTCGGCTGTGTGCGGTCCGAATCTAGCTCACCGTGAGGGCAGGGCGTCATCGGACGTGCACGTGACAGAGCCGTTCCCATGCCCTCTCGAGCCGATCGCAGACCCCGACCGCGGAGTGTTTCACCAATGGCTGTAGCCGCCTCTTCACCATCAGAAATGAACGACGAGCAGAAGGCGATCACCGAGATGGTGCGCCAGTTCGCCGACGAGCAGATCCTCCCCAACGCCGAGCACTACGACCACGAGGACATCTTTCCGGCGCCGATCGTCGACCAGATGAAGGAGCTCGGCCTGTTCGGGGTGACGATCCCCGAGGAGTACGGCGGCATGGGGCTCGACCTGACCACCTACGCGATGATCGTCGAGGAGCTCTCGCGAGGGTGGATCTCGATCTCGGGGGTGATCAACACCCATTTCATCGGCTCGTACCTGTTGATGAAGTTCGGCAACGAGGAGCAGAAGCAGAAGTACCTGCCGCGCATGGCGACCGGCGAGATCCGCGCCGCGTTCTCGCTATCTGAGCCCGAGCTCGGCTCAGACGTGCAGGCGATCAAGACTTCGGCCAAGAAGATGGACGACGGCACGTACGAGATCAACGGCCAGAAGATGTGGGTGACCAATGGGTTGATGTCATCGCTGGTGTTCGTGCTCGTCAAGACAGACCCGGACGCTCAGCCACGCCACGTCGGCTTCACGTGCTTCATCGCGGAGAAGGAGGGAGGCGCCAGCGAGAACACCGGCGCCTATGCCGGCCTGACCGTCCCGCCGAAGATCAAAAAGCTCGGCTACAAGGGCGTGGAGTCGACCGAGCTCATATTCGACGGTTACCGCTGTCCGTCAGAGAACGTGCTTGGAGGCGAGGCGGCAGGTCTGAACAAAGGGTTCGCGCAGATGATGGACGCGCTCGAGGTTGGCAGGGTGAACGTCGCTGCCCGCGGTGTCGGCATCGCGCAGCGAGCACTCGAGCTCGCGCTGCGCTACTCCCAGGAGCGCAAGACGTTCGGCAAGGCGATCGCCGAACATCAGGCGATCCAATTCAAGCTCGCGGACATGGCCACTCAGGTGGACGCCGCGCGGCTGTTGACGATGCGCGCGGCACGGCTCAAGGACGCGGGCGAGCGCTCAGACCTAGAGGCCGGCATGGCCAAGCTGTTCGCCTCGGAGGCGGGCCGCTTCTGTGTGGAGGAGTCCTTCCGCATCCACGGCGGCTACGGATACTCCAAGGAGTACGAGATCGAGCGGCTTTACCGGGATGCGCCGTTGCTCCTGATCGGCGAGGGCACCTCCGAGATCCAGCGTATGGTGATCGGCCGCAAGCTCCTGCAGCGGCACAAGATCTGATGCGAGCGGCGATCGAGCAGAGATGTCGGACGCAAAGATCCTGATTGAAAGCGCGACGAGCCGGTTCGTCGGCGAAGTCCCCGCGCTCGCCCAGATCCAGATAGTCGTCGGCCTCCAGCTACGCGGACGAGGTGATGTTCAGCACTTCCGCCTGCAGATGCCCGATATCACGGTGACTAAGGGTCCCGCGACCGACGCGAAGATCAACGTTGACATGCGGCGTGAGTTCTTCAACGTGATGGCGGCCGAGGGGAAGGTCGCGGATTGGGTTGAGGCTTTCACCTATGGGCAGGCCAAGGCATCGGGGCCCAGCCAGTTCTTGAAGCTGATCGCGACCGTCGTCGAGAAGCAGCAGGAACGGGAACGGACCCGCTCGATGCGCCGTCGTCCGTGAGACGCTCGCCGGGCGGGCTAGTGATAGGCGGTGATCTGCTGCGCCAGGAACGCCAGCGAGAGCAGCAAGAACACGCACATCACGATCAGGGAGAAGTTTTCTCTCACGCCTAAAACATACCGTTCGTGTGGGCTTGACTCTCTGCGCTTGACTACTGGCTCGGCGCGCTAGGCGAACGGCCGGGAGGTTCCGATCGTCCGGCCGTGTGAGTCGAGTGCCTGGACCATGAAGCGCTGATATCCCCCTGGCACCGGGATTGCCGTCTCAAACCCTGACTTCGGCTTGCTCGCCACGATGACCTGTCGGCGTGCGGCGGACCTCGCCAGCACACGCCACGAGGCGACCTGGGTGGCGCCGTTCCAGCTCGCGTACACAGTGGTCTTGTCAGCGCTGTGACGGGCAGCTCCAGCCGGCGGGTACAGAGGCAGCCCCACCCATGGCTCCCGGACCGCTCTGTAGGTGAGATCTGGCCTGGGGAAAGCAGCGTCCAGGAGCGGGTGGCCTGAGGTGTCGTACTCGGAGAAGTACGGTTCAGCTCCCCAGCCGACGAACTCGTTGCCGTTTGGCAGTGGCTCCATGCTGCCCATGTAGTCGGTGTCGAAGTCCCCGGCACGGGTGTATTGGCCGGCGAGCGTAGCGGTGTGCGCACGCTGATCCAGCCTGAGCACGAGCCCGCGAGACGGACCGTTCGGTTCGACATACTTGCCGCCACTGGTGATCTGGCAGCAGTGGTCGTCAAACAGCGTGACCAGCGGGGTGCCGGGATACACCACCACGTTGTGCTGCCACTCAAACTCGGCGCCTGAGCCGAACTTGAAGCTCGAGTGCTTGCCGCCGAGCGTCCATTCGATCTTGCTGGTGGAGGTGTTCACTGCATAGGCCGCCCAGGTGTTGCGCATCGAGACGACGACGGTGCCGTTGCCGGTGACGTCGATGGCGTTGACGTGGTAGGCATCCCAGGGAAACCCGTTCGTCGGCAGGGTCGCGTAGGAGTCGTTCAGCGGGATGTGCTGCAGCGCGTCCCAGTTGAATAGCAGCTTGCCGGTCTTCAGGTTGTACTCCTGCACAGCTGAGTCGATCAACGCGCCGTTGTATGCGCCGCCGTACTTGGAGAGGTCCATCGGCACGTTCTTGTTCGCGGTGACCCATGCGTCTTCCCCGTCGATCGCGATCTCGTGCAGGGTGAGAACCCAGCCGCCCGTGGCCCTCAGCGTCGCGACCTTCTGGTAGTGCCGGTTGACGATGACGTCTTCGCCGCTCTCGGTTTGCCCGGTGCTTGTGATGTCACCCTGCCACCACGCCAGGACGGGCTTGCCCTGATAGGTCTGCAGGCCGAGGTTCGCGGCGACGTACTTTTCGGGCACCGGCTCAAACCAGACTGGCTGCAGCTGGTTGTCCAGGATCAGCGGTCCACTCTGGCCGACCATCGGCGGGTAGTTGAGGTCGTAGAAGTCGGCGGTGAAGATGTAACCCGGCGCGAGCCTGCCGGTAGCCGTCGAGGCGATAGCGTGCAGCTTCGGCGGGTGAAGCGAGGGCGCGGAGAGGAAGCTGTAGGCGCCATTGGTGATGTATGCGCCGACGGGGGAGCCGTGAGTGCTGATCGACAGGCAGACCCCGACGAATGCCGCGACGATCACCCCAATCGTGGCCATGAGGCGCCGTGCGGCGCTCGCCGCCGCGGGCTTGGGCAGCGACGTGAAGGTGACGAGCGCGGCCGCCCCGGCCAGCCCAGCGCCAATCAGGTAGGCGAGGCGGAAGCCGTTGGTCAACGCTTGCGGCACCTGCTGTCCCGCGCCAATCAGGTGGGTGGTGCGCTGGGTGGCGAGCGTGACAAGGACCGCGAGCCCGAGGCCACCTCCGATCTGGCGCGAGGTGTTCACCAGGCCGGACGCTAGACCCGCCTGCCCCTCCTTGGATCCCTGGGTCGCGGCGATCGTGGAGGGGACGATCGACATCGCGATCCCCGCGGCGGTGAGCAAGCCGGGGATCATCACGTACACGATCGAGCTGCCGGCGGCGCCGATCCTCGCGAGCAGCAGCATCCCCGCTGTCAGCATGATCAAGCCGCCGCCCAGCACGGGCCGCACGCCGAAGCTGTTGACGAGCTTGCCGGCGCGAGAGGCGACCAGCATGATCATCAGTGTCATCGGCAGGAAGATGAGGCCTGTGTCCAGAGGCGAGAGACCTAGCACCTGCTGCAGGTAGAGAGAGCTCACAAACCACATGGGAAACAGCGACGCGCTGAACAGCAGCACGATGTTGTTGGCGGTCCGCAACGGCTTGGTGAGCTCCTTGAAGGGAATCAGCGGGGCGGACGCCAGGCGCGTCTCGATCACGCCGAATACGACAAGCAGCGCGGCGCCTCCGAGGATCGGGCCGAGCGCCGCCAGCGTGTCCCAGCCTGCCAGGCCGGCTTCCACGACCCCGTACACCAGGACCATCTGGCCGATCGTCAGTGTAAGTGCGCCAGCGAGGTCAAAGTTGCCGTGTCCGGCCCGGCGGCGCTCCTGCACAACGACGTAGGCGACCAGCGCGGCGGCGATCGCGATCGGGGGGTTGATCAATAGCACCCAGCGCCAGCTGACTTCCGTGAGCAGCCCGCCGAAAAGCATGCCGGCCGCGCCGCCCGCGCCATTCATGGCAGCCCACAGGCCGATAGCGCGGTTGAGCTTGGGGCCCGGTGGAAACGACGCCGTGATGATCGCCAGGGAGCAGGCCGCCATCAGCGCGCCGCCGAAGCCTTGGAAGGCGCGCGCGGCGATGAGCATGCTGCGGTCTGACGCTATGCCGCCCGCCAGCGAAGCGAGGGCGAACAAGAACAGCGCCAGGACGAACGTGCGCCGCTGCCCGAAATGATCGGCTGCTCGACCCCCGAGCATCAAAAAGCCGGCAAACGTGATCGCATACGCGTCGACGATCCATTGCAGTTCCGGCGCGGTGAACCCCAGACTGAACTTGATCGAGGGCAGCGCCACGTTGACGATGCTCAGGTCGAGGATGACCATGAACTGAGCCGCGCAGCAGACGGCTAGCAGCCAACTGGAGCGTGACCCCAGCCTGAGCGGGCCCAGCCGCTTAGCTGCTGGGGCTGACTCCGCGGGTACTGTCTGGATGTGACCGTGGTCAGCGACGGCGAGGCCGCCCACCGTAGTCTCGCCCGTCTCGTCCCCTGCTTTTACCGTCCCGTCGTGCTTGTGCATCAGCCTCGATCCCGTTCAAGAGCTTGGATCCCTTCGTCGGCCGTACCGGATGTCCCGGAACTGAGCAAAGCCCAGACTAGTAGGGGTCTCGAGCGGCGACGATGCCTGGCGCGGAAAATCGCCCCGCTCCGGCATGGGCAGCGCTCTGATCGTACAGAACGCGCCGGCCGTTGTTGCCTTACAAGTGGCGCTAGGACGCCGGTTTGGGTATCTGACGGCGTGTGCCGTGCGCGGCTCGGCTGATGTGGCGGATCAGTGGCTGGCCTCCTGTAATCTGACTCGAGAAGGAAGTTCTTGAGCGACAACTAGGAGCCCGGACCATGAAACGAGCGTTGCTGACAATGACCGTCGCCGCGGTCGCGCTGACAGGCTGCGGCGGTAGCGGCTCGCACGTGAGCTCCACGCACCTGCCGCAGCCCGCAAAGAGCGCGCTTCAGAGCCGCCACGCCAAGAAGGTGGCTCCGAGGCCCAGGCACCGCAAAACGACGGTGTCCCACAAAACCACGGCGGCTAGTGCTGTGCCAGTGGAATCCTCGACCACGGCGGCGGCGCCCGTCGCCAGGTCTACTGAACCGGTGAGGACGACCGCCGCGCCCGCGCCGAGGCCTGCAAGCAGCGAACCGAAGGTAAGCGAAAAAACCGCTACGCCGCCCGCGACCACCGGCGCTCCCACGAAAACGTCCACGACGACGACGCCCGCCAACACCACCTCCACGCCTTCGAGCGCCTATTAGGAAACGACGCCGAGCGCCCGAAGGCGGCTTTTCCGCAGCGGGCTAGCTGGATGGGTGGAGGCCTCGGCCCGAGACGATTGGCCCCCGCGAGCCCCTGGTAGGGTGAGGCAGAAGCCCCCAAACGACCAACAGGAGTCAGGCCGATGAGACGAACGCCGCTAATTACCGCGCTGACGCTGCTGGCCATCGTGGCGGCCACCGTGGCGATCGCGGGGTGTGGCGGGAAATCTGCGGGCCCCACGACGAAAAGCGGCAGCAGCACCTCCACGCACAAGTTGCCATCCCGCCCGCCGTCCTACTAGTCGCTTCCTGCAGTCACCCCAACAATCGCCTCAACCGGAGCTTCCAGCGCCCGGAAAGGACGAGACGTAGCTCGCTACGGGGGTCGGCTGCGAAGTCGACAGGACACGTCCTGTCGAGTCCAGCGCCTGCACCGCCACGAACGTCCAGCGCGCTGGCAGTATCGCCGTGCTCTCGAAGCCGCTGGTGGGAGTCGTGATCTGCGGTGTGAGCGACTGGCGGCGGCGTCCGGCCAGCACGCGCCATGACGCGACTTCGGTCGAGCCGTTCCAGCTCATGTAGAGGATCGTCTCTTCGTCTGTGCTGTTCAGGTTGGCGTGTACTGTCGGCGGGCTCAGCGGCCGCCCTTTCCAGGGAAAGCGGAGGTCGCGATAGGAGTCCATGCCGAGGGCCAGGTGGGCGTCGAACAGCAGCGAGCCATGCCTGTCGTACTCGCTGATCTGCGGCACCGAGCCATAGCCAACGACCGTGTTGCCGTCGGAGAGCGTCTGCGCGTTGCCTTGGCTGACCGAGAGCAGCGGGCCGGGGTGCGTATAGACGGAGCGCAGAGAGGCCTTGCGGGTCGCGGGGTCGAGCGCGATCCGCAGGGCCCGTGACTGGCTGTGCACCGGCGGGTTGGAACCGTTGTCGAAGAAAGTGATTTCCCCGTTGGGCAGCATGCGCCCGTCGTGCTGCCAGGCGGTGGCGGTGCCTGGGCCCAGCTTGAACGAGCTTTTGCTGCCGCCGAGGCGCCAGAGGATCCTGCCCGTGCCGCGCTCGAGCTGATAGGCGGCCCAGGTGCTGCGGGCGGAAAGAAGGAGATCCCCGTCCGGCTCGAGGTCGATCGAGTTCAGATGCAAGTAATCCCATGGGGCCGTGTTCGTGCTAGCCGCGGTCTGCGATTCGCTGACACCGATGTGGTCGAGGCTGTGCCATTCCCAGCGCACCAGACCGGTCGCGATGTCGATCTCCTGGATCGCCGTGTCCACGATCGACCCGTCGCTGGCTCCCCCGGCTGCGGATAGGTCGCAGAGGATCGGGTTGTATGCCGTGATGTACGCGATCCCGCCGGGAGCGAGCCGGAAGTCGTGCAGGTCCGCCTGCAGACCGTTGCCGCCGGTGACACGGGCGACCGTCTGGTAGTGGGAGTTCATGACGATGTCTTCTCCCTGCCCGAAGCCGAGCGAGAGGACCTTGCCTTGCCAGAAAGTCAGATCAGGGTGGCCCTCGTAGCTCTGTACGTTGAGGTTCACGGCGCTGGCGCCGTGCGGGAGTTGCTCAAACCAGACGAGTCGGCCTTGCGGCGTGTAGATCAGCGGCCCGTACTTCCCGGGGCCCGGTCCGTTGGTGGTGAAGATGTCGCCCGCCGTGGGATCTCGGTCGGGTCTCGTGACGGTCAGGATCGGCGCCTGGACTCCTGGGAGCGTGTGGAAGCTCTCGTAGTCGGCCGCGGCGGCTGTCGGGTTGGGGAATTCCGCCACCCCCAGCGTCGGATAAGGCGTATCCACGCGGAAGGAGAACGCGACCTTCTTGCCTTGGGCGCTCGCGCCGATCACCGCGCGCACGTCTACGCGCTCGCCGTCGAGGAAGTGGTGGTCGGGCAGGAAGCTCACCCCGTCTCCCTGGTGGTAGCCGCGGAGATGTCCCGTGTGTGTGCCGCTGCGCTGACCGACGACGGACACCTCGCGGATCTGCCGGGGTGGCAACCCCAGGAAGCTGATCTGTGTGTACGGGCTCGCGGTGGCGCTCGCTGGGGCCGGCGATACGAAGAGGGGCAGTCCTTCCAGCTTGGCGGTGTGATCCTGCGCGTCCGGCAGGCATGCCGGCGAGCGCGTCCGGGCCGGCTGCGGTTTGTGCAGAACTCCGCTGCCGAACACGACCGCCGCTGCGATCGCGGCGATGACTGTGAGCAGGGTCAGGAGAAGGCGCGCTCTGCTCATGTCAGGGGCAGCGGCTTGGCTTGCTAGGCCGGCGCGGCGGCATCGCGCGCGTCGGCGTCACCTACTGCGGCGCCGTGCGTCTCGCCGGCCTGCGTCTCGCTGGCGCGCCATGTCTGTAGCGATGCGAGGGCACCGTCGACGACTCGTCCGAGGAAGGTCTCGCGGTCGTTGGCGTGCGGCAGCGGCTCGTCCGGCACGGGGACCTCGAGGAACTCGCACAGCGGCTCCCAGCCTTCACTGACGTTCCACACGAGCAGCCGCTCCGGCGGCACGGTCGCTTCGACCTCTTCGTTGTGGCGCTTGAACTCGGCGATCAGCTGCTCGGGCAGTTCGTGCCCGCTTGCGGCGAACGTGCCCTTGCCGCTCCAGAACATGCGATCGACGAGCTGCACGTAGCGGCTCCATTGCGGGTCGATGAGGGCGCGGGCGCTGGAAACCAAGTTGATCAGATTCTCGCCGTGGCCCATGTTCCAGATCGTCTCTCTGAAGCTCGGCTCCCACTTCTCGGGATCGCGCACGCTGAGCAGGACCTTGGCGTCGGGGTAGTAGTCCATCAGCTCGCGCCAGAAGTAGCCTCCGGGCCAGTCGACGGTGGCGTGGCAGCCGTCGAAGACCTCGTCCCACACCGGCTCTCCGTCGAGCGCGCGGTTCCAGACGTCAACCTGGTTGAGGTCAGCGAGGACGTTGACCCAGTGGTAGCACGGCTCGAAGCCCAGCATCTCCAGCGCGACCTTCTGCGTAAGCGTGCCGGTGCGTGGCAGGCCAGCTCCAATGAGTCTCATCCTCGTACCTCCGTGCTCATGGCAGTTGTCATCCCTTCGGCTGGTGAATATTGGCGAAGCTGACGGTCTGATCGGTGCGCTCTTCCTTCGAAAGAGGGCATCTCTTCAAGAGCGCCCGCCGAGAAGTATGTGAAGAAGCATGTGGATAGGATGAAGAGTCTATGAAGAAATCTCGTAGAGAAGCAGCTCTTTTGCGGCTGTCGACGGGTTGTTTTCGTATCCTCGCTGTCCGACCCGTCCCCATGTCCTTGACACGACCCGAATAACCCCGGGGGATCTCTCTTGAAGGCTATAGGAGCCGACCTGCCTACCCTGCAGACAGGGCAACTCGCGCAAAACGACCTGAACGCTGGCCTTCCGCTCATCAGCGGGCTTCAGCTGGCCGAACCCGAGACGTCCTTCACCCAGGAGGATGTGCTCGAGCTTCTCGGCTTGGCGGACGACGAGTTCGCTCAGCGCATCTTCGGCCGCTGCGGGATCCAGCGTCGCCAGCTGAGGCTGACTGATGAGTTTCTGGCCACGACCGTTCAGGGACGGACGCTCGCGATCGAGGACCAGCTTTTCGGGGACTCCGTACGGGCGGTCGATGCGCTTGAGGTCGATCCCTCCGAGCTCGGCGTGGTGGTCAGCGCGAGCCTGTACTCGCTCGGAGGTCCCACCATCGCTCACCGGCTCGTGGACTACTACGAGATGGATCCCTCCACCGATAAGTACCACGTGCTGGGGGTCGGCTGTGCGAGCGCCGTGCCACTCATGCGGCTAGCGTCGCAGGCGCTGCGGGAGTGCCCCGGCAAGAAGGCCCTCGTCGTAGCCGCCGAGAGCATGGCGGGCATCCTCATGGGCGCGCGACCAGACGACACGCGCAGCAAGACCGTCGGCTCCGCGATCTTCGGCGACGGCTGCGCCGCCGTGTTGATCGAATTCCCCGACGGCGCGTCGGACTCGTCCGTGGACGGAGCGCCAGCCCAGCGGAGCCCCTCGATCATCGCCTCCAAGGTCCACCAGATCCCGGGCACGCTCGACGCGGTGCGCATGCATCTGACCTCCGAGGACAGCTACCTTCATTTGGTCCGTGAGCTTCCCGAGATGGCCGGCGACGGCCTGGGAGGGCTGGTAGACGACTTCCTCGGCGCGGAGGGCTTGGGGCGCGGAGCGGTGGACCACTGGCTGATCCATCCGGGCGGTAGGCGCATCATCGAGAGCATCCAGGAGGCGCTGGCGCTCTCCAACGAGGAGGTGGCGGTCAGCTACGACGTGCTGGCCGAACACGGCAATGTCGGCACCCCCTCGATCTTCTACGTGATGAGGCGCACGCTCGACCGCTGTCAGCCGCGTGCGGGAGAGCTCGGATTGATGGTCACGGTTGGCCCCGGGGTGACGGTCGGGCTGCTGCTGCTGCGGTGGTGAGGGCCTCGGCGCAGTTACTGGGCCAGCGCCAAGCACAGGCCGACGTTGCGCGGCAGATCCTGGCAAGCGGCAGCTACTCAGACGGCCGCAAGGCAGGCTTCACCGTCATAGAGCTTGATCACCCTGACGGTGTCTTGCGGCGCGGCGACCAGGCATAGACCGCAAAGCACGCACTCGTCGAGGTTGCGCTCAACCAGCTCCAGCGCCCCGTCAGTCGCCTGGGCGTAGATGTCCACCGGACAGGCTTCCGTGAGCTTGGCGGCGAGCGCCGCGTCGGCGGCCGCCTCGTCGGAGACCTCGACCGCGATGAACGTGCCGTCCGCTCTCATACCGCGCTCCTCTCTGCGATCTTGGCGCCAATCAAATCGGGGATGTCCTCGATTCGCTCAGCCACCGTTATGCCAGCTTGGGCGAGGCGGGCGATCTTCTCGGTGGCGGTGTCCTCCTTGCCTTCCACGATCGTGCCAGCGTGGCCAAAGCTCATCCCTGGCATCTCGTCCATGAAGCGCCCGGCCATGAACGCCACGATCGGCAGCCGTGAGTTGTCCTCTGTCACCCAATGCGCCAGCTCGGCCTCCATTCGGCCACCCGGCTCGGTGTAGATGACGATCCCCTGCGTCTGCTCGTCAGCCTCGAACTGTGGCATCAGCTCGGCGTATGAGGAGCCGATGATGGCGTCGCCACCGATCGACACGGCCGTTGACTGTCCGAGCCCTGAGGCTGACAGTGTGGAGGACATCTCGGTCGTCATGCCGCCCGAGCGCGAGATCACGCCGATCGGACCGGGCGTGTAGGCCTGGGCGGCGTTACGGGCGGGGCCGCCGATGCCACCCATCTTGATCACGTCGGGCACGATGATGCCGAGGCAGTTGGGGCCGATGATGCGCGCGCCGCGCAGCGTGGCCAGCTCGACCATCTGGGCCACGTCGCGGCGGGGGATGCGCTCGGTGACGATCACGATCAGCTTGATGCCGTTCTCGATCGCCTCGAACACGGCGTCCTTGGTGAAGGCGGGGGGCACCGTCACGACCGACCCGTCGATCGGTGCACCGTGATGCTCGACGGCCTGCGCGACCGTGTCGAACACGGGCACGCCGTGCACCTCGCGGCCGAGGCGCCCCGGGGTGACGCCGCCAACGATCTTCGCGCCGGCGCCGTAGTCCAGGCACTCGCGCGTGAGATTGACGGCCTCGCGGCCTGTTATTCCCTGCACGATGAAGGTGGTCTCAGCGTCGATCAGGATGCTCATGGCGCAACCCCCTGGATCTTCTCGACCGCTCGCCGAGCGGCTTCGTTGAGCGAGACAGAACGGTCGGCGTACTCGACACCGTACTTCTCGAGAATCTTGAAGCCCTCCTCCTCCCACGCGCCCGGGATGCGGAAGATGGCGATCTTCTCGGCGGGGTCATACCCCAGCTCGAGGCACGCCTTGATCACGCCACGGGCGACGATGTCCACGCGCGTGTTGGAGACGATTGACATCATCACCGCGATCTTGTCGACGCCGGGCTTCTGCAGCACCAGCTTGGCCAGGCCGCAGGCCTTCGCGACCGACGGGTTGCCACCGATCTCGCAGTAGTTGGCGGGCTCGCCGCCGTGAGCCCTGACGGCGTCGAAGAGGGTGAGCGAGCCACCGCCCGCGCCGATCACGAGGCCGAGGTTGCCGTCGAACTCGGTGACGTTCCCCGCCACGCCGCGGTGGTCGGTCGCGTCCACTTCCTCCCCGGCAAGCTCGAAGGGGGTGGCCTCGCGCGCTTGGCGTGTCTCCTCGTCGCCGACGCCGAGGTCTGCCAGGAGCTTCTTGTGGCGTCCGCGAGCCTCGTTCTCGATGTCCATGTGCGCGTCGAGCGCCACGAACGAGCCGTCCTTCAGCTGCCCCAGGGGGTTGATCTCGGCGAGCGTCATGTCGTTCTCGACGAACAGCTTCGCCAGGCGCGTCACGATCGGCACGAGCTTGTTCAAGGCCGAGCCGGTGACGCCGGTGGAGGCGATCACCTCCTTGGCCTCGAAGTCGCTGAGGGGCAGGATGTTCGAGAAGTGCCTGCGGCCGACCTTCTCGGGTTGTTCCTCGGCGACCTGCTCGATGTCGATGCCGCCGACGGGGGAGAAGATCATCACAGGCTGCTTGCGCGTCCCGTCCCAAACGACGCCCGCGTAGTACTCCTGGGCGACCTCTGCCTTTGGGTCCACGAGCACGCCGCGTGGCATATGGCCGTTGATCTCCAGTGCGAGGATGTCGCGCGCGTGGGCTTCGGCTTCCTCGGGGGTGTCGGCGAACTTGACGCCGCCCGCCTTCATGCGCCCGCCGGTGAGCACTTGTGACTTGATCACGGTCGGGCCGCCGATGCGCTCGGCGATCTGCTTCGCCTCGGAGGCTTCGGTCGTGAAGCCGTAGTCGGTAACAGGGATGCCGGCGCGCTTGACTACCTCGCGCGCCTCATACTCGAAGAATCTCATCGCGTCCTGGGGGTCGTTGGGGTTGGAGCGCCGGAAACCCTACCGGGACGGCCGCCGATGTGCCTGTGGCGGCCGTCCCGTGCCGGTGGACGCTGGCCTTGCATGATCCTCGATCGGCTCTCAGAGGACGACCTTCCAGCCGTCAGGAGCGCGGTCTCACATCTCGATCGGGATTGCCTCGTATACGTCCACTTTCCCGCCGCTTGCGAACACAGGGCAGCCTTTCACCAGCTCCGCCGCCGCGTCGAGGCTGTCGGCCGTCAGGATCGAGTAGCCGGTCAGGCCAGTCTCGGCGGCGCCGTTCGCCCCGCCGTTCGAGCTGACGGCCGCGGACGGTCCGAACGGATTGCCGGCGTCCACGATCGCGGGGCCGAGCGTGCCGAACCACTGTCCCCACGCAGCCATCGCCGCCTCGCGCTCCGCGTCGGTCTGTGCCATGCCGCCGCCGGTATATGCCAACAGGTAATTCGCCATCTATTTCTCCTTGTCTGGTTGTGTTCGAGGTGGGTCTTTTTTGGGGATGGGGCGGCCTCGCGGCCGCCTGGCTGGCGTGCTGAGCGACAGTTGGTCGCTCGTGCGCGTCACGCGGCGCGTGCGAAGGCGCGCTCTCCGAAGATGTCCATGCAGGCCGCCCAGCCTTGGGCGTGGCGGTCGCGCGAGGCGGCGTCGGGCAGGCCGGAGTGCTCGAGCACGACGTTCGTGCGCTCCCCGTCGGGGCGAAACTCGACGCTCACGGTGCTGGCTGGGCCGAGCCCGCCCGCGTCGAGCTCCCACTGCCAGCTGTAGACCAGGCGATGGGGGCGGTCGACCTCGCTGTACTGGCCTTGCACCGTGTGGCGCTCGCCGTCGGGGCCCTCCATCGACAGGCGGTAGCTTCCGCCTATGCGCAGGTCCACTTCGGCGATCGGGGTGGTGCCCTCGGGATGAACGGCCCACCAGCGCTTCAAGACCTCCGGGTTGGTCCAGGCGTCGAACACCTCCTCGGGGGAGGCGTCGTAGGCGCGCTCGATGCGCAGGCTCGTCTCGCTCGTCATTGCGACGCCGCTCGGGGAGCCGGTCTGGATCGTGTCTGTCATCTAGGCCTCCTTGTCTGGTCTGTCTGCCGTCGTGTCTGTCTTCTGTTGTTGTCCCCGCCTGTCTCGTTGTTCGCGCAGGTACTCCTCGACGGTGTCGAACTTGCGCTCCCACAGCTCGCGTTGCTTGCCGATCCAGGCGTAGGCATCGTCCAGCGGGTCGGTGCGCAGCCGCAGGCGGTGGGTGCGCCCGTCGATGACCCGCACGATCGTCCCCGCCTCCTCGAGCACCTTCAGATGCTTTGAGATCGCGGGCTTGGAGACGCCGAACCCGCCGGTCGCCTCGCCGACGGTCATCTCGCCTTCGCCCAGCCGCTCGAGGATGCCTCGCCTTATCGGGTGCGAGCAGGCAGCGAACGAGCGGTCGAGGACAGGATCGAGGACTGCATTGTTAGCCATATGGTTAACAATAGCATTGCGGTCAGCCAACCGCAACCGCTGTTCGAGCGGCTACGATCTGGGCAGGGTTATCAATCGGCTGCGCCAGGCCCGCCCTCGGCGGGCCGCGTCGTTTAAGTGCTGCTTTTCCTGACGAGGCGCTATGCGCCGGCAGGCACGAAGCCGTAGGCCTCGGCCAGCTCCGGGTCCTTGCGGGCGAGCATCTCGGCCAGTTTGACCATCACCTGGCACTGCTTCCAGGTGGCGTCGTCCTGCATCTTGCCGTCGATCATGTGGACGCCACGGCCGTCGGGGATCGCCTCGATCACCTTCTTGGCGAAGATGACCTCCTCTGGGTCGGGGGAGAAGACCTTCTTGGCGATACCGATCTGCACGGGGTGCAGCGACCACGCTCCGACGCATCCGAGCAGGAACGCAGCGCGGAACTGCGTCTCACAGCCCAGCTCGTCCTTGATGTCGCCGTAGGGGCCGTAGAAGGGCAGGGCTCCGACCGCCGTGCATGCGTCCACCATGCGGGCGATCGAGTAGTGCCACGGATCTTGCTGGTAGCTGGGACGGGGCAGCTCTGGGTTTTCGGCGTCGGGGTCGGCGATCGTGCGGTATCCCGGATGTCCTCCGCCCACGCGTGTGGTCTTCATGCGCCTGGATGCCGCCAGGTCGGCTGGACCAAAGCTCATCCCCTGGATGCGCGGGCTCGCGGCCGCTATCTCCTCCAAGTTCGCCACCCCTAGCGCGGTCTCGAGGATCGCGTGCACCAAGATCGGCTTCTCGACACCTGCCTTCGCCTCCAGTTGCGCCAAGAGGCGGTCGACGTAGTGGATGTCCCACGGACCCTCCACCTTCGGCACCATGATCACCTCGATCTTGTCCCCGATCTCGGTGACGATCTCGGTCAGGTCGTCCAGCACCCACGGCGACTCCAGCGAGTTCACGCGTGTCCACAGGGCCGTCTCTCCCATGTCCATCTCGCGCCCGACCTTGATCAAGCCGGCGCGGGCCGCCTCCTTGCGATCCACCGACACGGCATCCTCGAGGTTCCCGAGCAGGATGTCGACGGTGGGCGCGATATCCGACACCTTCGCCACCATTTTCTCGTTCGAGAGGTCGAGGAAATGGATCATCCTGGACGGCTTGAACGGGATCTCGCGTGCCGGCTCAGGCGCGCCGATCGCTAGGGGCTTGTCGAAGGCTCTGGGGTTGCGCAAGGCTGTTCTCCTGGTGTCGATGTCGCTTGGCGTGGGCTCGCACACGCCGTCCACATTTGGTCGCTTTGGATAAGTGAACGCTACCGTCTTGGCGACGCTGTGGCTGCTCTATGGGTCTCTTCGCGCTGCCTGCCTACGCTGCTCAATAGAGTTCCCGGCGGTTCAAACACCCACCCCGCACCACAGGAGACCCACCCCACTCATGAGCGACACACCCACCGTCGAGACCGACCAAGCAGCCCGCGAGGCGTCAGGCTCCCATCCGTACGGCCGCTACCTGGAGGAGTTCGAGGTCGGCGCTGTCTACAAGCACTGGCCAGCGAAGACCGTCACCGAGGCCGACGACCATCTCTTCTGCCTGATCACGATGAACCACCACCCGCTGCACATCAACGATGTGTACGCCGCCGCCTCGCAGCAGAAACGCAACGTCGTAGTGGGTCCGCTCGTCTACTCGCTCGCGCTCGGAATGTCTGTCAGCGACGTCAGCGGCAAGGCGATCGCCAACCTCGCCACCGAGGAGCTCAAGCATCCGGCGCCGGTCTTCCACGGCGACACGCTGTTCTGCGAGTCGGAGGTGCTCGAGAAGCGCGAGTCGCAGTCAAAGCCCGACCGCGGCACGGTGAAGGTGCACACCCGCGTCTACAACCAAGACGGGGTGCTGGTGGCCGAGTTCAAGCGGCTGGTGCTCGTCCCGCGCAAGCGTCTCGGCCAGGACGACGCCGCCGCCGAGAGCAACGTGGAGTAGGTCTCCGCTAGGCTCCTTGTGTTCTCAAGTCAAGGAGCTGCCCGCAAATCATGAACACCACTGTCCCCGCTCCCACAACGAACAAGCGCCTGCTGGCCTGGGTTGACGAGGTCGCCGCCCAGACAGAACCGGACGCAATTCACTGGTGCGATGGCTCCCAGGAGGAGTATGAGCGACTCTGTGGGCTGCTTGTCGAGGCGGGCACCTTCAGGCGGCTCTCGGAGGAGAAGCGGCCCGGATCCTACCTGGCGCTATCCGATCCGGAGGACGTGGCGCGCGTCGAGGACCGAACGTTCATCTGCTCTGTCAGCGAGGAGGACGCCGGGCCGACGAACAACTGGCGCGACCCCGAGGAGATGCGCCAGGCTCTAGACGAGCTGTTCGAAGGCTCCATGAAGGGTCGCACCATGTATGTGGTGCCGTTCTCGATGGGCCCGCTCGGCTCTGACCACAGCTATGTCGGTGTGCAGCTGACCGACTCTCCCTACGTGGTCGTGAGTATGCGCATCATGACGCGCATGGGCCGGGCGGCGCTGGATTCGCTGGGCGACGGCGATTTCGTACCCTGCCTGCACTCGGTCGGGATGCCGCTGACCGACGGCGTCGAGGATGTCCCGTGGCCGTGCAACTCGGAGAACAAGTACATCGTGCACTTCCCCGAGACCCGCGAGATTGCCTCCTATGGCTCGGGCTATGGTGGAAACGCGCTGCTCGGCAAGAAGTGCTTTGCGCTGCGCATCGCCTCGGTGATGGCCCGCGACGAGGGCTGGATGGCCGAGCACATGCTGATCCTCAAGCTGACCTCGCCAGAGGGGGATGTGAAGTACATCGCCGCCGCCTTCCCCTCGGCGTGTGGCAAGACGAACCTGGCGATGCTCATCCCCACGCTAAGCGGCTGGAAGGTCGAGACTATCGGCGACGACATCGCCTGGATGAAGTTCGGTGAGGATGGCCGGCTGTATGCGGTCAACCCCGAGGCTGGCTTCTTCGGCGTGGCGCCTGGCACCGGCGAAGAGACGAACCTCAATGCGGTGAAGACGATCGAGCGCGACACGATCTTCACCAACTGCGCGCTTACCGATGACGGTGACATTTGGTGGGAGGGTCTCACCGGCGAGACGCCCGCGCACCTCATCGACTGGCGCGGTAACGACTGGACCCCCCAGAGCGAAACGCCCGCGGCCCACCCGAACGCGCGTTTCACGGTCTCAGCCGCGCAGGACCCGGCGATCGCGCCGGAGTGGGAGGACCCCCAAGGCGTGCCGATCGACGCGATCCTGTTCGGTGGACGGCGCTCGACGGTCGTGCCACTCGTGACAGAGGCACTGGACTGGGATCACGGTGTCTTCATGGGCTCGGTGATGGGCTCGGAGAAGACCGCTGCGGCCGCCGGAACCGTCGGTGAGCTGCGATTCGACCCGTTCGCGATGCTGCCGTTCTGTGGCTACAACATGGCTGACTATTTCGCCCACTGGCTCAAGATCGGTAGACGCGAGGGGGCGAAACTCCCGAAGATCTTCTACGTCAACTGGTTCCGCAAGGACTCCGACGGGCGCTTTTTGTGGCCCGGATATGGCGAGAACTCGCGTGTGCTGGCGTGGGTGTTCGCCCGCTGTGCGGGCCACGGCGCGGCTAAGCAAACACCGGTCGGGTTGATCCCCCCGGTGGGCATGGAAGGCATCGACGTCAGCGGACTGGATGTCTCCGAAGACGCCATGGCCGAGCTCCTGCGGGTGGACCTCGAGCAATGGAAGTCCCAGCTACCGCACTTTCACGAGCACCTCGGCAAGTTCGCGCGCCTGCCGCAGGAGCTGCACGCCCAGCTGAAGGCGCTCGAGCAGCGCCTGGGCTGACACGGACGGTTTCGGTGGCTGCGAGTATCCCCGAGGTTGACCCTCGTCGCGCAACCACCCGGCTGAAGCGGGCGTTGACGAACGTCGCGCTTTCGGGTGCAGGCACGTGGTTCTATTCGAAGGTCGCCGCTCGCTTTGACCCGTGGTTGGTCCGTCTGACGCGTGGCCGCGTGACGTCGGCGCTCGGGATGGTGCCGATCGTCCTGCTCAGCACACGCGGCGCGCGCAGTGGACAGACCAGGACGGTCGCTCTGCTGTACTTCACCGACGGTGAGGACGTGATCCTGATCGCCTCGAGCTTCGGCCGCCCACTCTACCCCGCCTGGTATCACAACATCAAAGCTCACCCGCAGGTCGAACTGGAGGCGATGGGGCGACGCGGGCGCTACGTGGCGCAGGAGGTCACTGGGCCCGAGCGCGAGCGATTGTATGGGTTGGCGACGAACCTATACAGCGGATACGAGGTCTACCAGCAGCGCGCCAGCGGGACGCGCAGAATCCCCGTTCTCCGCCTGAAACCGCTCAGTTAGCGCCCGCGGCTGGCCGCGCGGGAGCGCCTAATCGTGGGCGTGGCTGTCCCCGCCGGCGGCCGGTGGCCGTGACTCCTCCGCCAGCGAGGTGATCGTCAGCTGGCCACGGGCAGCCGACTCGAGTACCTCGGTTGCCTCCTCCAGCGAGCGCGCATACAACTCCACCAGCAGGTGCACCACGATACGCGAGTCCTCCTCGTGTTTGTGGAAACGCACGTGGGTGAAGAACTCGCGTACGCCGTGCTCGCCGAAAGCGGCGTAGGAGAGGGCCTCGCTGGCCTCCGGCCCAGAGCAGTTCTCGACGTCATCGCCGTCCACCGAGACGGTGCAGGAGGCGACCCAGGGGGTGCCTGCGACCATGCGTTCCCAGCGGTCTTCGACTGGTTCGACGCGGCCGTCTTTGAAGCCGAGGTGGGGTTGGTCGTGCATGCAGTCGAGGCATTGGACGACGG
>JANWLE010000060.1 GCA_025451035.1 Solirubrobacteraceae bacterium | reverse complement strand
GGGGGGCCGGCTCGGCCTGCTGGCTCAACCCACGGTCTCGGGAGCTCAGTGACTTGTGAGCACGCGATCGACCAACCCATACTCGAGCGCCTGCTCGGCCGTGAAGAAACGGTCGCGATCCATGTCGGCGCGCACCTCCTCCTTGGACTTGCCTGTGTGCTCGGAGTAGATCTCGTCGATGCGATCGCGCATCGAGAGGATCTCACGTGCATGGATCTCGATGTCCGTCGACTGTCCTTCGAAACCGGCGGACGGCTGGTGGATCAGGATGCGGCTGTTCGGCAGAACCGCGCGCTTGCCCTTGGCGCCACCGGCCAGCAGCAGCGAACCCATCGACATCGCCACGCCGACACACATCGTCTGCACGTCTGGCTTGATGAAGCGCATCGTGTCGTAGATCGCCAAGCCCGAGTAGATCGATCCGCCCGGGGAGTTGATGTAGAGCGAGACATCCTTTTCGGGGTCCTCGGACTCCAGGTGCAGCAACTGAGCGACCACGAGGTTCGCGACTTGGTCATCGATCGGCGTGCCGAGGAAGATGATCCGCTCGTTGAGCAGGCGCGAATAGATGTCGAACTCGCGTTCGCCGCGCGCCGTGCGCTCTATGACCATCGGGATCAGTGGCATCTCAACGACAACACTACTGATCCGGGTCGCCAGGCTTCGGCTTGGCGCTCACGCTGACCCTCCCTCCAGCCAGCGCAGCACCGCGGCTCTGGAGAAACGCCACTGACCGGCGAGCTCGCGGCCCGGCAGCTTGCCGCCAGCGCTCAGCTCCAGCACCGTGCTGAGCTCCACCTGCAATAGCTCTGCCACCTCTTGTGCGGTGAGGACCTCGGACTCGGCGGGCCGGAACGAGTGATGGCCGACGGTCATCGTAGAGGCATCGACCGTCAGCGCCCCGGGGCGCTTCTCGCTAGCGCCGAGCGCCCGCAACGACTGCGGCGAGTCGGGATCCACGTAGCGCTCCAGCAGATGGGTGACCAGCTGCTGCTTTGGCAGTTTGAGCTCGAATGCTGCACGGTCGAGCTGACGCGCTTGTCTGGCTGGGATCCTCACGAACAGGGCGGCGGTGCTCGGCTTGCGTGGCGGCGGGTCTGTCACGCCCATGACGATATCATCTGATATCCAGATATCAACATGGTGGCTCTGTGTTATCTCCCATGAGCAATATGCTCGCCGCTTCATGAACCGCCTGACTTCCCTGGAGCGTTCGCTTCTAGTCCTGATCGGCGTGTGGGCCGCGCTCGCGGGGATCGCCAACTACCAGGTGTGGCCCGCGATCCCCCGCTTCCTGATCGCGACGCTCGCGCTAGCCGGGCTCGCGTGGGTCGTCTCCTTCGCGACCGAGCAACTGGGGGAGCGCTTCGGGCCAGGCGTCACGGGAATGCTGCAATCCACGCTCGGCAACCTGCCCGAGCTGTTCGTCGTCGTCTTCGCTCTGCAGAAGGCGGAGCTCGTCGTCGCCCAGACAGCGATCGTCGGGTCGATCTTCGCGAACGCCCTGCTGGTGCTCGGGCTCGTGATCGTGGTGGGCGCGCGCCGCTCACCGGACGGAATCATGCGCTTCTCTCATCGGCTGCCGCGGGACACGGCGACGCTGCTACAGGTGACGGTCTTCATCATCGTCCTGCTCGGCCTGTCGCTGGGATCGCACGATCCCGCCAGCCACCATGTGCAGGCGATCTCAATCGTCGGCGCGGTCTGCCTGCTCGTTGTCTACATGGCCTGGGTCATCCCCTACCTGCGCGCGGACGCCGCCGCCGGCTCAGACAAGGGCGTCTCCGCGCAGCAGGCAGTCGGGGAAGAGGGCCACCGGGACCGACCACGGCTCGGGCTCGGACTCAACCTCGCGCTGCTCTGTCTCGCCGGGGCCGCCTCGGCGTTCGTGTCCGACTGGTTCGTCAACGGCCTGAAGCCGGCGATCGTCCAACTGCACATATCCCAAGCGTTCGCCGGTCTGGTGATCGTGGCGATCGCGGGCAACGCCGTTGAGAACACCGCCGGGCTCGTGCTCGCCTACAAGGGCCGCTCGGACCTGGCGATCTCGGTCGTGAAGAACTCGGTGGCGCAGATCGCGGCCTTCCTGTTCCCGGTGCTCGTGCTGATTTCGCTGGCGCTCAACACCGCCCTGACCTTCTCGCTGGCGCCCGTGTACATCGGCGCGCTCGCGCTGACGGCGCTCGCGATCTGGCAGGTAACGAGCGACGGCGAGGCCGCCGCCTACGAGGGGTGGGCGCTCGTCGCGCTGTATGTGGTGCTGGGCACGCTTACGCTGTACGAGTGAGCAGCGCCAGCGGCAGGCTCAGCCCCGCAAGAGCCCGCCCACGATCGCGCCCGCCACACCGCCGGTCGCGGCCGCGCCGGCGGTCTGCTCGACGCCCTCGAGCGGCGCGATGAACAGCGTCTGGATCGCGAGGCGGCCGGGCCCAGTGAAGCGATTCCAGGTGAGCTTGCCGCCACCGCCGAACAGCCCGGTCTTCAAGCCCATCGTGACCGCTTCGAGCTTCACCGTCGGATCCTTGAACAGCCACGAGCCGGCCTCCACGTCGAGCTGCTCGCCGTCGCCCAGCTGCACGAGAAAGACGTTGCCGTGCCCGTGCAGCCAGACCAGCGCGTCGCCGTTGGTGGCGCGGAACTTGTCCATGAAGAAGCCCGAGCCGCCGAGCAGCATGTTCTGCACGCCCTTGATCCGTTCAAAGCTGTAGTCGAGGTTGTCGGTAGCCGCGATGAACTGGTGCTCGCGGACGTCGAGTCCCTCACCCTGGCGTAGGTGCAGCGGCACGCACTGGCCGGGTGAGTCGCGCGAGAAGGCGATGCGTCCGGATCCGCGGGTGCGAGTCACAAAGAACTCGAGCCCGGCGATCTTGCGCTTGATCGCGCCGGGCAACTTCTTCAACTCGATCTCGAGCTGTGTCTCCTTCCACAGCAACACATGGTGCTCGAACATCACGCTCGCCTCGCCGACCTCGATCTGGAGCTCGGGCACGAGTTCCCCACGGATGTGGTAGGTCACTCCGGCGAACGTCTCGTCGTGAACGCTTGGCGGTATCGGCTCTGGCAGGTGCATGGCCCAAAAATTCGACGACCGCGCGTGGTTTCCTGGGTGGGCGCTCCCTGGGTGGGCGCTCAGCCGCCGTTTGGCCCCGGCCTGTACAACGACCCGCATCCTGAGCCGCCCGCGCGCACCTGCGCGTCGCTCGGCGGGTCGTTGCTGAGCAGTCGCGGCACGCTCACCGCCCGCAGGTGCTTGCGCGCCAGCGCCGCGAAGATGCTCAACATCGCGCGGATCGTCTGGCCGTGGTTCTCGTGCATGAGGATGATCGCTCCCGGACGCATCCCTGCGATGACGGTGCTTTCGATCTGCGCGTAGTTGGCGCCGAGCGAGTCGCGGCTGTCGACTGTCCACATGATCGGCAGCAGATTGTGGGCTCGGGCGATCCCGTCAACGGTGGCATCGAGGGCGCCGTAAGGCGGCCTGAACAGGAACACCGGGCCACCCGAGGATCGTTCCACCGCTTGTTGGGTGCGCACGATTTCCGCTTCCGCTTCGGCGGGCGAAAGCGAGGTCAGCAACGGGTGGGTGTAGGTGTGGTCGCCGACCGCTCCGAGTTCCCGCTCCTTGCGGACCGCGTCGGGCATCAGCTGAATGTTGCGCCCGACGATGAAGAACGTCGCTTTGATGTGGTGCTTGCCGAGCTTCGCGTCCGCCAGGCGCGTGTACTGGCCGGGGCCGTCGTCGAACGTGAGCGCCACCTCGTTGCCGTGCGGCCCAGCGCAGTAGATTGGCTTGCCGAGCGAGATCAAGTGACGGATCTCGCTCGACTCGAGTGCTTCGTTGGCGCCTTCGCCAGGTGGCAGCTCCCGAGCGCTGCGTGCGGGTTTCGCCGTGGCGTGGTGGGCGGCGTGGGCGCCGCCGCCTAGCGCTCGCGCGCGCCTCGCCGCGCCTTTGCCGAGGACCGCAGCCAGCGTCAGCGCCAGTGCTGCCAGCGCGAGGACAACCGCCAGTCGGCGACGAGCCCTGAGCTGGGGTCTAGGGTTGCGAGACACAGTCGATCACGAATCCTCGTTGCGGGGGTGGCTGGGCGGCAACTTAGCTTAGATCGCCGCGTCGCCGGCAAGCGCAGCTACGCCAGGAGTCTGCCCGCGCTAGACTTCCCAAGAACCTCGCGCCTGGGCGGGGTTTTTCTTTCGCCCGGCGCTCTATGTCGACGACCTTGTAGGGATCTCAATATGGCACGTGGAGACGTCCGAATCGCTATCACACTCGCCTGCGAGGAGTGCAAGCACCGCAACTACCAGACCAACAAGAGCAAGCGCAACAACCCCGACCGGGTGACGCTGCGCAAGTACTGTCGTTGGTGCCGCAAGCACACCAGCCATCGGGAGACCCGCTAGCGCGGGAGCGCAGCTGTGGCCCGTGATCGCAAGCGTGCAAAGCAACGCCGTGGACGGAGGGGACCGTCGGTCGCGCCTCAGAGCCAGCCGGTACGCAAGGATGTGCCCGGCGCGCTCGATCACGCCTCCGGCGAGGTCGACGAGTTCGACGCCGCGCTCATCCGCGGGGCCGAGGGCGTTCCGGTCGCCGAGGATGTGCTCGAAGATGAAGTCGAGCGCGACGCGCAACAAGCCAGTCGCAGCCTGTCAACCGGGGACAGCGAGCCCACCGCGCTACAAGGCGAGGGTGCCCAGGCTGGTGTCGCTCAACCGGCGCCTCGTCGTGGTCTCGCCAGCCGCACGATCGCGTTCCTGCGCGCCAGCTGGGCCGAGATGCAACGGGTGCAGTGGCCCGACCGCGTCCAGGTCTGGCAGGGCACCTTGGTGGTCATCGGCTTTGTCGTGATCGTAGGCCTCTATCTCGGCGCGGCCGGCTGGGTGGCGCAGAGGATCGTCAACCTCATCGTTTAGTCACTTCAAACTGAATACGTCAGGAATCTATGTTTCGTTGGTATGTCGTCAACACCTATTCTGGGCACGAGAACAAGGTCAAGCAGAATCTCGAGCACCGGATCGTCTCGCTCGGACAGCAGCGCGCCGTGCGCCAGGTGGTTGTCCCCACCGAGTCCGTCTCGGAGATGAAGGACAACCAGAAGATCACCGTCGAGAAGCGCACGATGCCCGGCTACGTGCTCGTAAACATGGAGCTAAACGAGGACTCCTGGGGCGTCGTCAAGGGCACCCCGGGCGTCACCGGCTTCGTCGGAGCATCGCAGGAGCCAGTGCCTCTCACCCAGGGCGAGGTTGACCGTCTGCTGCACAAGACCGACGTCGCAACGGCGCCGCGCACGCGCGCCCAGTTCTCGATCGGTGAAACCGTCAAGGTCGTCTCCGGACCTCTGTCAGACTTCTCCGGGGAGATCTCTGAGATCAACGACGATGCCGCCAAGCTCAAGGTGCTGGTATCAATCTTCGGTCGCGAGACCCCCGTCGAGGTCGGTTTCGACCAAGTGAAGAAGCTCTAAATGGCCAAGAAGATTTTGACAACGATCAAGCTGCAGGCAAACGCCGGGCAGGCAACGCCGGCGCCGCCGGTCGGCCCTGCCCTGGGCCAGCACGGCATCAACATCATGGAGTTCTGCAAGGCGTTCAATGCGCAGACGCTCTCGGAAACGGGGACGGTGATCCCCGTCGTGATCACCGTGTACGAGGACCGTTCGTTCACGTTCGTCACCAAGACCCCTCCCGCCGCCGTTCTGATCCGTCAGGCGCTCGGCCTGGAGAAGGGCTCGGGCGAGCCCAACCGCAACAAGGTGGGCCAGATCACGCAGGATCAGCTACGTCAGATCGCTGAGCGCAAGCTCCCCGATCTGAACGCGCACGACGTCGACGAGGCGATCAAGATCATCGCGGGCACCGCCCGCTCGATGGGAGTGGAGGTTCTCGCATGAGCACCCGTCATGGACGCCGCCACCAGGAGGCGCTTGCCAAGGTCGATCGCGAGCGCGAGTACCAGCCCGCCGAGGCGGTCTCGCTCATCAAGAGCCTCGCCAGCTCCAAATTCGACGAGTCGGTCGAGGTTCACGTGCGCACCGGGCTGAACGTCAGGCACGCCGACGAGCAGCTGCGCGGGACGATCGCCCTTCCCAACGGCCTGGGCAAGGACGTCAAGATCGCCGTGTTCGCCCAAGGTGAGAAGGCAAAAGAGGCCGAAGATGCCGGGGCGGACGTGGTCGGAGCGGAGGACCTCGCGAAGAAGATCGAGGAAGGCTTCGATGACTTCGACGTGGCGATCGCGACACCCGATTTGATGCCAGTCGTCGGCCGTTTGGGGCGCATCCTCGGGCCCTCAGGCAAGATGCCCAACCCGAAGGTCGGCACCGTCACGATGGATGTCGGCAAAGCCGTCAGCGAGTCCAAGGCGGGCAAGGTCGAGTACCGCACCGACCGCACCGCGATCGTGCACATGGTGATCGGCAAGGTGAGCTTCGACGAGCAGCGGCTGCTCGAGAACTACGCGGCCGTGGTGGAAGAGCTGATCCGCGCCAAGCCGTCTGCCGCCAAAGGACGCTACCTGTGCACGATCACGCTCACCTCGACGATGGGCCCGGGCATCAAGGTCGACCCGAGTCGCACACGCGATATCGCCGAGGCTCAGGCCGCCGCGGCGGCCTAGCAACTCTCCTAAGGATGGCCCTGGGCGTGGGCTGCCGCTGACTCACCACCGGCGGCGCCTTCCCGGCGGCTGATCGCTAGACTGCGTCCCACCAAAGCGCACCCGCCAAAGACCCCGGGCGCCGCCGGCTGATTTTCGATCGGCGGAGAAGACCTGGGCAGGTTGGGCGACGAGGAGCGGCTCATGGCCGTGCTCTCGCGCTCGCCTGCATCCGGCGAGACCAACTTTCGAGAGCAAGGAAGACATGAACCGAGAACAGAAGGCGTCGACCATCGATGCGCTTGCCGCCGACATTCAGGGTGCCGAGGCAATCTTCGCAGTTGACTATCGCGGGCTCTCTGTGCCTCAGGCGGCCGAGCTGCGCAGCAAGCTGCGCGACGCTGACGCGGCCTTCAAGGTGGTCAAGAACTCGCTCACCGAACGGGCTGCCGATCAGGCTGGTGCCGAGCATCTGAAGGCACTGCTCTCGGGTCCGACCGCGCTGACGTTCGTACGCGGCGACGCGGCGCTTGCCGCAAAGGCGATCGCCGATTATGCGCGCGCCACGCAGCTGCTGCCGTTCAAGGGCGGCGTGATGGACGGTCAGGCACTCGACGCCGAGCAGATCCGCTCCATCTCGCGCCTGCCCTCTCGCGAAGTCCTGTACGGGCAGCTCGTGGGTGTCGTGGCGTCTCCGGTGAGCGGGCTCGTGCGCACCCTCGGCGCGCTTGTCGGTGGGCTGGCCGTTGCGCTCGGGCAGGTGCGAGAGAAGAAGGAGTCGGGCGAGATCCCCTCAGGCGAGGCTCCTGCTGTCGATGTCCCCGCGGCTGAGGAGCCCGTCGCAGAGCCTCCTGCTGCTGAGGAGCCTGTCGCTGAGGACCCCGCGGCGGAGGACACCACGGCTGAGGAGCCCCAAGCGGAGGAGGCTCCTGTCGAGGATGCCTCTACCACCGATCAAGCTGAGCCGGCCGAGTCGGCGCAAGATGAAAACCAGACGGAGGCTTCGGCTGAAGAGCAGCCCGAGACCGCCGAAGCGACCAAGGAGGACTGAAAGGCAATGGCAACCAGCACGCAGGAGTGGATTGACGAGCTCAAGGGCATCTCGGTGCTCGAGCTCGCTGAGCGCATCAAGGCGCTCGAGGAGGAGTTCGGCGTCTCGGCGGCCGCTGTGGCCGCGCCGATGGCTGCCGCGCCTGGCGCTGGCGCCGGTGGCGACGGCGGCGGCGAAGAGGAAGCCAGCTTGACCGTGGACGTGATCCTCACCGGCTCCGGCGACAAGAAGATCCAGGTGATCAAGGTCGTGCGCGCTGCGACCGGCCTCGGCCTGAAGGAGGCCAAGGCGCTCGTCGACGAGGCCCCCAAGCCGGTCAAGGAGGGCATCGAACGTGACGAGGCGGAGAAGCTGAAGGGCGAACTCGAGGAGGCTGGCGCCACCGTCGAGGTCAAGTAGCAGCTGGCGTGCCGACGCGGGCAGGACCGAGGTCTCCTGTCCGCGTCCAGTCGCCACCGACGCGAGCTGCAGCTGAAGGCCAGCGACGCGCGAGGCCCCGGCGCGGGTCGCCGTCGAGCGCGCTAGCCCAGCGCGCCGTCCACCGGAAACCTCAGCGGCGCTCGAGCTGGTGTACTAGCCGCAATGACCGAGCCTCTCGTTTTCCAGCCTGGCGCTGCGGCGACCGTGTTCGACGCCTCACTCGCGAGCTGGCTCGCGTTTGAGCTCATCATGTCGGTGCGCCAACGCCGGCGGCTGGGAGGCCGTCCCGCACGCGACCCGAGCGGCCTTGTCCTATCAGCCTGTTTTGCCGGCGCGATCCTTCTCGCCCTACGCCTCGGTCGCCACGGACCGCTGATGTGGCCCGGGGGGTTGGTCTGGCCGCCGATTGCGGGACTGCTCTTGATCCTCGGTGGCATAAGCCTGCGCGCCTGGTCTATCGCGACGCTCGGCCGTTTCTTCCAATACCGGATTGAGGTGCAGACCGAACATCGCGTCGTCGCCGAGGGCCCCTACCGCTACGTACGCCATCCCTCCTACAGCGGGATCGCGTTCGGCCTGGTCGGCGTGGCCCTGGCGAGCGGCGATGTGCTCGGACTGGTCGCGGTCGCGGCGCTCGGCGCGCTCGGCTTGACCGTGCGCATCCGCGCCGAGGAGCGCCAGCTGACCCAAGCGCTCGGCGCGGAGTACGAAAGCTACGCCGCAAGCCGCAAGCGGCTGGTGCCCGGCATCTGGTGAGGACCCGCCTCGGGGCCACCCGCTCACACGGGCCTTAGCCGGCTCCCAATCTGGGCGCCCATACGGTAAACTCGTCCGGCTGGCCAATAGTCGTAGCCGCTCCTGCATGTCGATCCCGCGCCACATACGCGGCGGTCGAGAGAGCGGGGTCCGTGAGTGCTGGCGGTCCACTTAAGGGCGACGATAGTCTGTGCTATCTTTGGTGGCTCGCGCTTCGCCGTGCCTCTCTGCCCGTTCTCCCGCCTTCCGAAGGAGTTAGTTCCTTGGCTTCTGATGCTCTACGGACGCGCCGCACGTTCGCGCGTCTGTCCAAGTCGCTGGATGTTCCCAACCTGATCGATATTCAGCGCCGCTCATTCGAGTGGCTGACTGACCCCCAGAAGGGGGGGCTGCGCGAGACGATCGACGACATCTCCCCGATCGAGGACTACACGGGCAACCTCGCCGTCCAGTTCGGCGAGTTCGTCTTCGACGAGCCGGTCGCGTCGCTCGAGCAGTGCCGCGAGAAGGACCTCACGTTCGCGCGTCCGCTGACGATCACCGTCGCGTTCATCAACCGCGAGACCGGTGAGATCCGCGAGCAGTCGGTGTTCATGGGCGACTTCCCGTGGATGACCGACCGTGGCACATTCATCATCAACGGCACCGAGCGCGTCGTCGTAACGCAGCTGGTGCGTTCCCCGGGCGCCTACCTGATGGAGCCCAAGGACCCGGAGAAGCAGGTCTTCATCGCCAACCTGATGCCCGCCCGCGGCTCATGGCTGGAGCTCGAGATCGACAAGAAGGGCAAGGTCTACGTCCGCATCGACCGTAAGCGCAAGCTGCCAGTCACCGTGCTGCTGCGCGCGATGGGCTACGCCTCAGACGAGGAGGTCCTCAAGCTCTTCAACAACTCTCTGTACATCCGCAACACGCTTGAAGCGGACACCGAAGCCACCCGCACCGAAGAGGGCGCGCTGATCGAGCTTTTCAAGAAGCAGCGTCCCGGAGAGCCGCCCTCGGTCGACAACGCCAAGGCGCTGCTCAACCAGCTGTTCTTCGACCCCAAGCGCTACGACCTCACGCGCGTCGGCCGCTACAAGCTCAACTCGCGGCTGGGGCTCGACATCGACATCGACACGCGCACGCTCACCCACGACGACATCCTCGCGCTGGTGCGCGAGCTCGTCTCGCTGCCGAAGATCCTCGGCCTGCCAGAGGATCCCGAGGTCGAAATCCGCGACCTCGCAGCCGAAGCGGCGAGCATGCCGCGCGAGCCCGTGACCGAGCACCTGGACGAGTACGAGCACTTCGGCAACCGCCGCCTGCGCACCGTCGGCGAGCTCATCCAGGAGGCGTTCCGCATCGGCCTGTACCGCATGGAGCGCGTCGTGCGCGAGCGCCTGACGACCGAGGACGCCGACACAATCACCCCGCAGACGATCATCAACATCCGCCCGGTCGTGGCGGCGCAGAAGGAGTTCTTCGGCTCCTCGCAGCTGTCGCAGTTCATGGACCAGACCAACTCGCTGGCAGGGCTCACCCACCGCCGCCGCCTCTCCGCGCTTGGCGCGGGAGGGCTTACGCGCGAGCGCGCGCCGATCGAGGTGCGCGACGTGCACCCCACCCACTACGGGCGCATGTGCCCGATCGAGACCCCCGAGGGCCCGAACATCGGCCTGATCGGCTCGCTGTCCTCGTTCGCGGAGGTCTCAGAGCACGGTTTCGTCACCACCCCCTACCGCGTCGTCAAGGATGGTGTGCTCACCGACGAGGTCGTGCACCTCGACGCCACCCAGGAGGAGGAGAAGCTGATCGCACAGGCCAACACGCCTGTGGACTCAAAGACCGGCAAGCTCTCCGGCAAGGAGATCATCTGCCGCACCCAGGCAGGCCAGTACCTGACCGTCGGCCCCAAGGACGTCGACCTGGTCGACGTCTCGCCCGAACAGATCTGGTCGGTCGCCACGGCGATGATCCCGTTCCTCGAGCACGACGACGCCAACCGCGCGCTGATGGGATCGAACATGCAGCGCCAGGCGGTGCCGCTGTTGAAGGCCGACGCGCCGCTGATCGGCACCGGCATGGAGCGCCGCGCCGCCCTCGACACCGGCGATGTGCTGCTCGCCAAGGGCGCCGGCATGGTTGAGTCTGTCGATGCCAACCAGATCGTCATCGTCGGCAACGACGGACAGCGCGACGAATACGAGCTGCAGAAGTACATGCGCTCAAACCAGGGCACGCTGATCCACCAGAAGCCGGTGGTGCGCACCGACCAGAAGATCAAGGCGGGCGACGTGCTCGCCGACGGCTCCTCCACCGACAAGGGCGAGATGGCGCTAGGTAAGAACCTAATGGTTGCCTTCATGTCCTGGGAGGGCTACAACTTCGAGGACGCGATCATCCTGTCCAAGCGCCTCGTGCAGGACGACGAGCTCACCTCGATCCACATCGAGGAGTACGAGATCGACGCGCGCACGACGAAGCTGGGCGAGGAGGAGATCACCCGCGACATCCCCAACCGCTCGGAGGAGTCGCTGCGCAACCTCGACGACCGCGGCATCGTCCGTGTCGGCGCCGAGGTGGCCTCTGGCGACCTCCTGGTGGGCAAGGTCACGCCCAAGGGCGAGACCGAGCTGACCG
>JANWLE010000059.1 GCA_025451035.1 Solirubrobacteraceae bacterium | reverse complement strand
GCGCGCAGCTGCAGAATGCTGGGACGCTCAACGCGTACTCCCATGCCGAAGGGTGCGTGCCTGGTAGCAACGCCGCCACCATTCTCAACTACGGCGGGACCGCCCCCTCGATCACCAACACAGGAACATTCCAGTCGGCTGTGGGCGCCTACACCGCCAAGATCGGAGTGGAGTTCAACAACCAAGGCAAAACTAACGGTGTGAGCGGCACGGTTGAATTCACCGGTGGGGGAGTGCCAGAACAGGTTGCATTCGGCTCCTGGGCGGTGCAGAGCGCCGCCAATATCGTGCTCGCGGCCGGTAAATACCTTATTGGCGAAGGAGTCGATCTCTCCGCTGTTCAAATAACCGGGGCGACGATCGAACGCTCGAAATAGAGCTAGCGCTAGAAAGCTGGCGTTCGCCCAGGAGGGCAAAGGCGCGCCGCCCAGCGGCTTTTTGGTCTGCCGATGCCCATCTAGCTCGCAGTGGCATCGGCAGGCGAGGAAACGCCACGGTGCTGGCGGCGTCGGGTCGGCCTGGCCAGCGGCTCGACATTCTCATGCCCGCTCCTAGAGCGGTTCTCTGCATCGATTGCCTCAGCCTTGGCAAAAAGATCCGAAAGCTTGATTTCCAGGCTGGCGGCAAGCCGCGCGAGGTTGGATAGCGTCGGGTTCACGCGGGCCGTCTCCACATTAGACAGCCACTTCTGATGCAGTCCCGAGCGCAGCGAAAGAGCTTCTTGGGTCAAGCGCAGCTCGGCGCGGCGACTAGCGACCGCCCTGCCAAACGCCCCGCGCGAGATCTCAATTGGCTGCTCCACGATCGCAGCCTCGACCGCGGTGGGGCAGCCCTCAATAGCTTTTACATAGACATCTGCTTGAGGCGTCAGTATTATAGCCTTTACATAGAATGGTATTTGCGTAGACGTCGCGGCCCTGTGGTCTCTCCTGAGATTCGGAACCGCCGTCATCGTGGCTGTGAGTGCTCTTCGAAAGCGCGAAGGCGTCGATCGCATAGCCACTGAGAAGGAGAGGTTGTTGTCCCAGGTTCTGTGTCATCCCCGTAGTGAGTCAACTCGCTGTGCGCGCGGTGACCGTCGCCTCGTGTCGACGCTCGCAAACCGCGTGCTTCCTCCGACGCTACGCCTTGACTGCGATGGCATGGCTAGGCTGGGCAGGCATTTGCCCCACAGCTGTGCCCAGTAGTGACGAGACTGCCCCAAGTCTCTTCAGCGGCGAGCGGTGCGCTCTGCTGAAGGGGTTAGGGGAAGTCGCGATGCATAGCACCAGTGGGAGCCCGAAGACGCGACCCTCTGAGCAACTGAGGCCGTCGCGACGCGGCCGTAGCAGGGAGGAGGTGCTGCAACATCAGCGCGCTCGCCTGTTTGGAGCGATGATCGAGTCGGTCGCCGAGCAAGGATATCTCGCCACAACCGTCACACAATTGCGTGCGCGGGCAGGTGTGTCAAAGCGGACTATCTACGACCACTTCCCCAGCAAGGAAGCTTACTTTTTGGCCACCTATGATCTCGTCGTCTATGAGTTCGTGAAGGAGATCGCGGGCGCCTATGAAACCAGCGGGGCGTGGGACGAGCGTACCCTGCGGTCGCTGCGTGTTCTTGTGCGCACGGTTCAGGAGCGCCACGACGCCGCGCGCCTTGTGCTGATCGAGGGGCTGGGCGCAGGTCGAGCGGCCATCGAGCGCAGCGAACAGGCCTCGCGTATGTTCGAGCGAATGATCTGCATATGCCTTGGCGAGGCTCCGCGGGCTACCCCGCTGCACCCCCTAATCGCAAAGGGCATCATGGGTGGGGTAACCGCCGTCTTGCGTCATCAGATAATCCACGCCGATCTCGAATGCTCCCTCGAACTCGCAGCCGAGATGCTGCGCTGGATGGCCTCCTACCAGGGCTCCTCGCAGCTAACGGTAACTAGAGAATCTATCGGCTTCCAAGCACCTCGCCTCAGCGCGCCAACACGCCCCGACGCCACCGAGGACGAGCGCACGAAGATGCTCGCAAGCGCCCTGCGTGTGGCAGCGAGGATCGGCTCGACGAATCTCACCGTCGCTCACATAATCGAAGACGCGGGCTGCTCTGACGAAGCGTTCTTCGAGCTCTTCGATGACTGCGAACAATGTTTTTTCGAGGCGGTCGAGCACGACCTGGTAACCCTGCACGAAAGGGTGGTGCAGGCATGCGCTGATGCTCGAGGCAGGGTAGCGTCGGTGCGCGAAGGTGTGCGTGTACTGATGGCGGAGCTGGCAGCTAACCCCACGTTCGCACGGGCGGCATGCATCGAGGTCTTCAATCTCGGACGAGACGGTGCGCTGTATGGCGTGAGCATGTCCGAGAGATTTTCTGTCCTGCTAGCTGACGGCTCGCCGCCAACTGTCGCGAGCGAGCTGTCCAGCCGTTTGATAGCGGGCGCTGTGTGGGAGGTAATCCGTAACAGCGTCGCGCGCGATGAGACAAGGAGGCTTCCCGAGCTGGAAGACGTGGCGACATATTTGATACTGGCGCCGTCGATTGGTGCCGATGAAGCGCTTGGCCTGCTCTCGATTGGACATCGCGAGCAGCGAACCTCGTCCGCGGACCACGAGCGCTACCTGCAACTATCGGCGCCCGCCAGTCGATAGCCGCATGCGACGAGCAGCTCCGCTTCTCCCGTAGCAGATCTCCTACTCGGGATCCCGCGCCAGCCGTGCCAGGCCCCAGTCAAGCGCTTGTGCGAGGCTCCTGGTCCGTTGGCCGATCGGTCCGGTCCAGTAGCCGTGCACGTCCATGCGCAGCCCGGCCTTCCTCACGACCCGGCGAGCGACCTCGCTTTGCACGGTAAGCCAGACATCGGTGCTCTCCGGACCAGGGCGCTCTCCCATGCGCGACAGCAGTTCGCTGCAAACCAGTGAGCACTGCGTAGCGTGATCGATCGTTCTCTGGTCAAGCTCGGCGGGGTAGGCAAGCGTTGCGGTGCTCGACCAGTACAGTCTTTCCAGGGTTGGTCTGAGCGTCTCGCTCGGCATGGTGATCACGAACTGCTCACCGTCTGTGGCTTCATCCCAACCGAGGTCGTCCAGCAGGCGCATATCCATCTCGTAGCGCTGACGCAGTCGTCTGGCGTGGGCCGCCTCGTTTGTCGAAAGGTAAATGCTGATATCCCCGATCGAAGCTATGTCGGCCAGCAGCATGTGGTACAGGGCGTCTCTAGCCTCGCGTCCTATCGCTAAATTCACAGATATCTCCGGGCCTCCCTGAAGCACAGTTCGTGCCCCTCCTGCGCGTCGCTCGTGGGGACCGCTTGGGTCAAGTGCTGGCTGGAGAGGACGCGCCGCTTTGACCGAGTGAGACATCCTCGTCGGGCTGGTGAGCCCAAACCGCCGGCATCGCGGAGGCGCCTGCTCCCATGGCGCGCCACGTGCACCTGCGTTTCTTGGATCAGCTTATGCGGCTGTTTGGTACCTCGCCCGATCACAACAACTCCGTCTAAGTGGAGAATCTCCAATGTAGCCACCGCTTGGGAGGCTGCGGCCCCACGCGCGAGCACGACCGTCCATAAACCGTGGTTTGTCGCATAAACCGCAGTTGAGCGGCTTGGCGGCCGACCCTTACAGTTGATTGGCTGGGGTATTTGTGCTTTCGGGCCACGGGTCGACCCGCGCAGATATTTCCAGTGAGGTAGACAAGCGGTAGGCATAGGAGAGGTTCTTTGCCGCAAGGCATGCTCGCAAGAGGCAAGAGTCATAACGGCGCCCGGCGTCGCATCGCTGGCAACCCTGCTCGAGGCTTCGGCGGCATACCTCAGTGCAGCATCGCCGCGCCCGCACGAGCCGTCATGCACAACGTGAGCGACCACGCCATTATCCGATGAACACAAGCCTTCTGCTGAAGACGACCAACCTCTTTGACTATTTCGAGGAGAGGCAGGGCGATGCCGGCACGTCGCCGTGGGCTGCCCGCACGCCCCGCCGTCCCAGCGAGCACTTTGATCTGATGCTCATACCTCGCATCCAGGCCTGGACTGAGAGCGCGGAGTCACTGGAAGTGCTCGCCAGCCTCGAGCGAGAGCCGTGGGTGGGGGAGGTCGTTCGGCGTGAGCATCGCGTAGAGGTTCGCCTCGACGACGGCTGGATCGAGGCCGTGGGTGCGGCGCTCGAGGCTGGCGGAGCCGCCGAAGCGCCATTGAGGGATCTTGCCGCTACCCAGCGTTTCTCGCTTCAGTTCTGGGACGCGAACGCGACGAAGGCGTTGCATGTGGGTCATCTTCGTAACCTGGCGGTGGGCAACGCGATCGCGGCAGCCCTCAGGCAGGCAGGAGCACAGGTCGAGCGACGCAGCCTGATCTCCGACGCCGGGCGCAGCATGGGCGAGGCGATGGCCGGGGTTGTGATGAGTGGACATCAGACGGCGGTCTGGCCTGAGCGAAACGAGAAGAGCGACCATTTCGTGGGTGTCTGCTACGCCGACTACATCGCCTCCGAAGGGATGTTCGCCGCCGAGCGGGAGCTCGAAGGCGGCGAGGAATCACACATTCGTGAGGTGCAGATGCGCGACGACGCCGCCGACGATCTGGTCAAGCGGGTACTGAACGGAGACGGTGAGGCTCTCGCCCTCTGGTACAAGACACGGGCGTGGGTCATCGCCGGGCAGCGCAAGACCCTGTCACGCTTGGGAGTGGCCTTCGACCGGGTCTTCTTCGAGTCTGATTTTTTGCAGGAGGCAACGGACCTCGCGGCTAAGGGTCTGAGCGAGGGATGGCTCAGGCGCCGCGAGGACGGTGTCGTGATTTACCCAACGGGATTTGAGGATCTCAAAGAGCTGCCACTCGTCCGCGCGGACGGCCTGCCGACCCAGTATCTGCGTTCGCTCGCCTACTGCACATCGGCGCCGGAGGTCGACGGCATGGTCTCGCTGCAAGTGTGCGGGACCGAGTGGGTCTCGCATGCCGCGTCAATTCGCAAGCTGGTGGACGAACAGAAGCCAACCCGACATGGTTTTCATCCCGAACACAGCATCTTCCACGGCATGGTGGCGCGGCAGAAGCGTGCCATGGCCTCCAGCGAGGGAGCGCTGCTGATCGACGACTTGATGGACTGGTTGGATCAGCAGATCGACTCAGACCCTGGTCGGCGGGAGATCAGGAAGGCTCACTATGCGCCGGAAGCGATCGCGGCGCAGGTAGCGCTCGGCTACTTTCTGCCTTATCCGGTGGTGCCACGCGTGGACTTCGAGCCGAGCACGCTGCTGCAGGAGGGCGAGAGCCTTGGCTGGGATTTGGTTTGTGCCCGCGCCCGTCGCGGCGAGCTGCAGACGCTGAGCAGCTACAGCCCGGTCGGGGATCCCGACTACCGCTTCGCGGTCGTGCAGTCTGAGATCTACCGCCGCCACCTTCGCCAGGCGCTGGAACGGTTCGATGTTGTAGCGCTCGGCCTGTATTTGAGGCATCTCGCCCGCTGGTATTCGGAAGATAGCCGCAACGGTCACGTGGAACGCGTCGTGCATACGCTGCTGGATCGCAGTGCACGGGGGTTGGGCTTGGACGCACGACAATGAGCAGCGAGCGGCCATCGTCCGAGGTCAAGGTGCGGCTTGCCTGAGCCGACTTTCGTCACGCTCGGACCGTCTGGCACTTGCCACGAGAACGCGGTAGGGCGCTATTTGGAGTTTCAGGGTCTCGCCGGCGCGAGGATCGTGCTTGTGGACGATCTGCTCGAAGAAGGCCTTGAGCTGGTTCGCAGTGAACCCAACACCTTCTTGGTTCAGTGCAGCGCGCACGTCCAGGTACATCTGGTCACCGAGCGCTACCACGATGAGGTGTTCGTGATCGATACGTTCATCTATCCCACCAGGGAGCTGGCGCTGCTGGTGCGCACCGATCGCCCACGCCCGCGGAGCCTCGGAATTGTAGCCGCGACCCGCGGCTACACGGACCTGTCTCACTGGGAGACCCTCATCGATGAGCCTTCCAAGCCCGTCGTCGCCCGCAAGCTGCTCGCGGGCAGCTACGACGCGGGGCTCACCCACCACCATTACGCCCAGGAACATCCGGATGTCCTACGTGTTCAGGAGCTCTACGGGAACGTCGATACAACCTGGTTGGTCTACGGGACGCGAAAGCGCTTCAAGGGCGAGGTCATCGGTCAGCGAGCGCCGTGGCTATTCACAGACAGGCACGGCGACCCGCCCGGGGACCCGGCGCGAACCGACGTACAGCTGCAGGGCGCCCTCTGAGCTGCCGGCGGCGATGCGCCCGCAAGCAGCCTCCAATGGTCACCGCGAGGGCACGTTTTTGCTCAGATCCCTGAGCATGACCGGCTGACACTTCGCCGTGGCCGCCCTGTATTGAGGACTAGTCGTATCGATACCTTTGGTGCTCACCATCGGCGGGCTGCCGGGCGCGCTCGGTGGCGTTACCTTCACACCGTTTTCGCGCAGGCAGTCGGCGTACGCCACGAACGCCTTCCTCAGTGCTTCGTGAGATATCTTCGAGGGCACCACGACGGAGGGTTCACCGGCACCGCTCGGCGGAGCGCCGATCAGCCCGTGCTGGCATTTTGCCGCCGCGGCCCGGTATCGAGGGGTGTTGCCCGCGGCCTGTTGAGGTGTGAAAGTCACTGGACCACCAGGTCTGCTCGGCGAGTTGAACTTCACGCCGTTATGGCGCATGCAACTGACGAACTTCGCTTGCTCTTCCTGGAGAGGATGCTTCGTGGCGCTCGGCACGGCACGCTCGCCGTGAGCGGCCTTGGCGATGGTGTGGCTAGTCGAGGCCCTCTTCGAACGCGGCGCTTTCGGGATCGCGTTTGACGCCGGTGTCGCGGCCCGAGGAGGAGTGGGGTTGGTCGCGGCGTTAACAGGGGCTGCTGCTCGCGTGCTCAATTCCGTGGTTTCGCCGCAGGCCGTCAGGGCCGCGCAGCAAACCACCAGCAGCGATGCGCATGCAGACGCGCGGCCACGAGTCGCCATCTGTCGCATCAGCCAGCCTGTGGAGCTCATCTCTTGCGCACCCCCGATCCGCCTGCAAAGACGCAGATGCTACCTGGCGGGCGCTGCGCCCTGCGCCGTATGTCCGATCCATCACCTCGATTGGGCGCTGTCTCGCGAGGCGTTGCTTGTCGGAGGGGCTCGTATGGCTTCCCAGCTCGATATGAGCGAGCTCTCGGAGCGCCTTCGGGCGATCGAACGAGTGTTCACGATAGACGAGCTAGCCGGTCGCGGGCTGGACTGCGAGGAGATACGCGCCTATTACAAACAGAGTGGCGTGGGGTATCGCTGGTTTCATTCTGGTGAGGGCGCCATGCACATGGCGCTCAATCCGAGCGGCGAGTTCAGCGAGAGCGGCTACAGCGGTCAAGCCAAAGAGGTCGAGCGGCGAATCAATGACCGAACATCGGCTGTGCTTGAGCTTGCCGCCGGCCGCGGCTACAACCTCGCCTACCTGGCCGCGAGACGCCCTGAGATCCAATTCGCCGGCGTCGACATCGCCCAGGGGCACATACGCGCCGCCAGGTCTCGACTGCGCAAGCTGAGCAACGTCGAGCTTGCGGTTGGCGACTTCCAGCGGCTTCCGTTCGCGGACTCCTCGTTTGGGCTGGTGTACGCGGTCGAGGGTCTATGTCATGCAACCGACACCCCCAGGGCTCTCGCAGAGGCGTCTCGCGTGCTGCGCCCAGGCGGAGTCCTCGTTGTCATCGATGGGTGGCGCACCACGCGCTTCAGCGATATCCCGCCGTTGGCGCGCCGGGCCGCAAGGCTGACCGAGCAGGCTATGTCGGTCGGGATGCCGTGGCTTCTTCCCGCCTGGCTGGATCAAGCCAGAAGGCTGGGGCTCGAGCCGGTCGATCAGATCGATCTGACCTCCGCAATCATGCCTAACCTGCATCGCCTCGAAGGTCTCGCCAGACGGTATTTCGCCCATCCGCGGCTCGCCCGCTTGAGCCTTCGCCTGGCGCCCAAAAGACTGCTCGCGAACGCGATCGCTGGCTATCTAATGCCGCTCAACATCGCTATAGGCGCCCATGCGTATCAACTGATCTCGATGCGGCTGGCGCCCGCTGGCGCGTAGGCGCCAGCACCTGTGCCGTCGCCCGTCGGCGGGCAGTGGTGTTCGACCTAGCCCTGGTGTGGATGGCTTGTCGGTGTTGAGCTGGCGGCGCTCGGTCCGTCCTCGAGCGTCTGTGTCTCGAGCATCTCATCAAGCGATATATCCGCAGCTGCTAGCGGCATTCCGACAGGCTGGCGGACGGCGTGCTCGACGCGCGCGGGGGTCTCGAGTGTGCGGGCGTCGAGTACCCCCAAGGTACCCATTCGCTGGGCGGTGGGCATCACTCGGCTTTCGAACGATCCGACCGCCTGATTATGCGCCCGCACAGCTGACTCTAGTCCCCGCGAGGTCTTGCTGAGATGCTCGGCGAAGGTGCCGAGGCGCCGAGCGAGCTCGGCGCCCAATGCTCCTACACGTTCGGCGTGCTTGGACATCGACTCCTCGCGCCAGCCCAGCGCGACGACCTGTAGCAGCGCGACCATTGAGGTCGGCGTGGCGATCATGACCCGCAGCTTGGCTGCGTCGGCAAGAAGATCAGGGTCCCGTTGAGCGGCGACACTCACCGCCGCCTCTGAAGGAACGAACATCACCACCATCTCGGGCGTTCGCTCGAACCGCTCCCAGTAACTCTTGGCCGCCAGGGCAGCGACACGGGCGCGAAACGACTGGACGTGCTTGTCGATGAGTTGCTCGGCGATACCCTCGTCGAGAGCTTCGACTGCGTCGAGGTACGCATCAAGAGGCACCTTCGCGTCCACGACGATGCTGCCGTGTCCGGGCAGCTTGACGATCAGGTCCGGGCGGGCCGATCCATCCTGGTCAGTGATGTGCACCTGGGTGCTGAAGTCACAGTGCTCGGCCAAGCCGCAGCCCTCGATCACATTGCGCAGTGTGGTCTCACCCCAACGCCCGCGTACTCCGGGCCGTCGCAACGCCGCCGCCAGCGTCTGGGTTTGGCTTGCTGCGCGCGCCTGCTCCTCTCCAAGGGCGCGAAGGCGCTCGGTCAATTCTCCCGCGAGCCTGGTTCGCTCGCTCTCGAGTGCACGCATCTCGCTCTCGAATCTCGCTAGCAGCGGCTGCGTGTCGGTCCCGGTGCGAAAGCGGAGCAGAGCCACTGCCAGTCCTGCTCCCAACAGCACTCCTACTGCGAATACCCACACCACCCTGGTGATCGTATAGCAGCGAGTGGAGCGAACCCGCGGGTCACGGCGGCGCTCATCCCGGTGCCGATAGCTCCTCCAGCCAAGGGGTAGGATGGGCATGGATGGGCGCCCGGCTCACACCACGCAAGCTGCGCCGTGTCGGTGTGCTGTGTCTGGGGGGCGGGCTGCTGGTTAGCAGTTGCGGGAACGGCGCGCCGGTCGCGTCGACCCAGGCGCTCTCAACCGGTGGAGCAGCGGTCCAACCAACCACCGTGCCCCGCCGTCAAGTCGCCTCCGTGCCGCCGGCGGCCAGCGTTGCGCGACCGCGGATAGTCCAGGATCCGATTCCCTTTCCCTCAACTCGCAAGCGCGAGATGATCGCCTACGCGCGGCGCCACTACGGTCTGGACACCTACCGGCTGATCGATCCGCGCGTGATCGTCGAGCACTACACCGAAACACCCGACTTCCAGTCGACCTACAACACGTTCGCGCCAGACCACCCCGACACCGAGCTACACGAGCTCCCAAACACCTGCGTGCACTTCGTTGTCGACCGCGGCGGTGTCATCCACCAGCTGGTTCCCTTGGGGATCATGTGTCGCCACACGGTCGGGTTGAACTACACAGCGATCGGCATCGAGAACGTCGGCTACAGCGACCAGGAAATCTTGCGCAACCCGGCCCAGATGCGCGCCTCGCTGGCGCTTACGCGTTGGCTGCGCTGCAGCGACCACATAGCCGTAAAGAACGTGATCGGCCACAGCGAGAGCTTGAGCTCGCCTTACCATCACGAGAACGTACCGAGCCTACGCGGACAGACACACAGCGACTGGCAGCTCGCGGACATGAATATCTACAGGGCCCGTCTGCGTTCGCTCCCATGTCGCTAGGAACGCACTATCGCCGGCGTGCAAGAACGCTATCCGCCGTCTGCTTGACGTTTAGCCGCTTAGATTCAGACGCGGGGACGCGTAGGAGGAACCGTCGCGCTGATCGCCCCGGAGCGGACGTGCACGGGAGACGGCAAGTTCCGCCGCAGAAACCTGGCAACTGGCGCAAAGGAGAGACATGAGCGAGGTTGTGCTTAGAGAGATCAATGACGGCGTGGCGCTGCTGACGCTCAACCGGCCTGACAGGTTGAACGCCTGGACCGCGGAAATGGGCCAGCTTTACTTCGATCTCCTGGAAGAGTGTGCCGCCAGCGCCGAGGTGCGCGTGATCGTGGTGACGGGCGCAGGCCGAGGCTTCTGCGCGGGCGCGGACATGCAAGAGCTCAAGGCCCTCGGCGAAGGTGATCTGGACGAGGTCGCAGTCGCTGGGGATGAGCGCCCCCAGAGCTTCCCGCTGTCGATCGAGAAGCCGATCATCGCCGCGATCAACGGCGCCTGCGCAGGTCTGGGCCTGGTGCAGGCGCTCATGTGCGACATCCGCTTCGCGGCGGGCGACGCCAAGTTGACAACCGCCTTCGCGCGGCGTGGTCTGGTGGCCGAGCACGGCATCTCGTGGATCCTCCCGCGGCTGCTCGGCCCGGCCAGGGCGCTGGACCTTCTGCTTTCGGGGCGCGTGGTGCTGGGGGAAGAGGCGCTCGCGCTGGGTCTCGTCAACCGGGCGCTCGACCACGAGACGCTGCTACCCGAGGCGCTTGCCTATGCGCGCGAGCTTGCCGTCAACTGCTCGCCGGCGAGCATGGCGGCGATGAAGCGGCAGGTCTATGCGGATCTCACGCGCGCACTACCCGACGCTCTCACGCAAGCCAACCAGCTGATGGGTGAATCATTCGCGGCGCCTGACTTCGTCGAGGGAGTCGCTAGTTTCCTCGAGCGCCGCGAGCCGCGCTTTGCCCCGCTAGGCGGCTAGCCGCCCTCGAGCAGGGACAGACGTACCCCGCCAACATCGACGGCGGCCCGGTCGCAGCGCAAATGCGCTGGCAGCGCGACAGCTATCTCGGTGATCCCTTCCTCGCCTGGCTGTGACGCGCCCCGAAAGCTGATCCAGGCACCGTCGAGGTGCAGTAACGGACACTCCTCCTGCTGCGTCGCGACGCCGAGGACCTCGCCCCAGCGTTCGGCGGTGGCGGTGGGATCGGCGACCGCGACAGTGATGCCAGAAAGCCGCCCGGCCGCCCTCTCGCCGGTCTTACCCGTCCAGTCGGGGCCTCCCCAGCGCCACGAGCCGTAGGGCCGCGATTCATCCAGCGAAATGATCGCTCCACGCATGTCGGCTGGGTGAAGGTGCGTTCCGGATATGTCAGGCAGATCGATCTGCCAAACGACCCGAACCCCCACCTGACAGGCACGTTCCCTTGCGCTCTCGAGGTCCTCGAGGTCGAAGAGCGCCATGTAACCGCCGGCGCCGCGGCGGTCCAGATAGCGACCCGCGGCGGTACCTGGACGGGTCGGGGCGATCACCTCCAAAAAGCAGTCGCCGAGCGCAAACACCGCGTTGCGGATCCCGAACTCCGCGACCCCAGGGTCCTCGAAGGGCTCGCCGAGATGCAGCGCCTCGCGCAGCGCTGCGGCGACCGGCTCGAGCTCGTCGGCGACGAGCACAGCCTGTCGCAGCCGTACACGCGGGTGCCCATCCACGCCAGGAAGGCTACGCCATCCGCTGCGGGCTCGGTTATGACCATTGCCTGTAACCGCGGGCGATTTCTCAACATCTCCTACGCTATGTCTTGAATGGCCTTGGTAGACGTAACCGAAACGGACTTTGAGCGGGAGGTCATCGACCGTTCGCGCTCGACCCCGGTCGTCGTCGATTTCTGGGCGTCTTGGTGCGGGCCGTGCCGCCAGCTCGGACCGTTGCTCGAGCAGGCCGCGGCTGCGCGGGAGGGCCAAGTGGTGCTAGCGAAGGTGGACACCGACGCAAACCCGCGTCTCGCGCAAACCTTCCAGATACGCGGCATCCCAGCCGTGAAGGCGTTCCTCGACGGACGCGTGGTCGATGAATTCGTCGGTGTGAAGAGCCGAGACGAGGTCGAGAGCTTCTTTGACGGGCTCTCGCCCTCCGAAGCAGACGTGCTCGTCGCACGCGGTGGCGAGGACGATCTGAGACGTGCGCTCGAGCTCGAGCCTGGACGGGCCGACGCGTCGGTGGCGCTCGCACGGACTCTGATCGCGCGGGGCGAACGTGACCAAGCGCTCGCGCTCCTGGACCCCATACACGGGAGCTTTCAGGCCGATGGTCTGCTGGCGAGGCTGCGGCTCGAGCAGGATGGGCTGCTCGGTGATGCCTTCGCGGCCCTCGACAGAGCAGAGCTTCAGAGAGCGCTCGATCTGCTGCTCGAGGCTATCACTGTAGAGAACGGGCGTCGGGACGACATTCGCCAGGTGATCATCGGCGAGCTCGATCTGTTGGGTGCAGAGCATCCCTTGGCTGGCGAGACGCGTCGCCGTCTTGCGAGCGTGCTCTACTGACTAGTCCCGTCAGCCGAGCGTCGGCAACAGGGGGGAGCTAGGGCTGCAGGCCAGGCCACGCGCTGCTGCCAAGAGCTCTAGCATCAGCGCCGTGTCGGCGATCGCCACGCCGGTCAGGTGGCGGTCTCTGGTCTCGAAGTCCGCCACGATCGCTCTAACGGCGCGCTCATATGCGCGCGCGTCTCGCTCGGCCAAAGCGACGATGGCGTCGGCCGCGCGTACGAATGCGGGAGACCCCTCCCGCATCGTCTCGGCCGCGTTCGCCGCTAGCGCGTCTTGCTCTTGTACCAGAGCTGCTATCGCCAGCGCGTAGCCAGCTGCGGGCGAGGCCGCGAAGTCGTTCAGCTGCTCGCGCACGTACGCCGCCGCGTGCTCGCCCGCACCGCCGATCACCGCCGCCTTGAGCAGCCCGATGAGGCGCCCGTAGCTATCGGGCTGGGCATGCTCCCACGAGCACCGGTAGAGGTCGGCCGCGCCACGCATCGCCTCCTTGCCGCGCTCGGTGTCGCCCGACAGCAGCGCCGCCTGCCCCTGTGCCTCCAGCTCGAGCGCCTCGTTGAGCAAGTCCAGATGTCGTCCGGGCGCAAGCGGCATGCGTGGGAGAATAGGCGCTAGCAGGCCTGCATCCAGGCTAGGCCTCTGTCAAAGGGCCGCCCAGCTCTCCCCAGGTGCCGACGCCTCCGTCGGCTACGTGCACGACTCGTCTTGCGCCCGCGCGCCGCAGCAATGAGGCAGCAACCGCGCTGCGCTGGCCGGAGGAGCAGATCACTGCGATGGGTTGGCGAGCGTCGATCCCCACGGGAATCCCATCGATGTCGTGGTATGCGCAGAGCACAGAACCGGGAATGTGGCAGGCTTCCCACTCGTCGCGCTCGCGGACGTCCAGCACCTGCAGATGCGGCTCGTCGTCAAGGCGCCGGCGCAGAGCCTTCACGTCTATGCGCTCGGTCTGCTGTATAGCGCGCTTCTTCTCGTGCCAGCTAGGCATGCCGCCTGCGAGATAGCCCGCGATCGCGGTTATGCCGACGCTGCAGGCCAGCCGCGTCGCACGGACCGCTTGCTCATCGTCGCCGCCGACGAACGCGATTTCGCGGTCCTTCGGGCAGATCCAGCCGAGCTTGCTGCCGAAGCCAGCCCTCACCGCGGGATTGCACACGGCGCCCGGGATATGAGCCGCATCGAATTGCTCATCGGCGCGGACGTCGACGAGCACCACGCCCGCCTCCTGCGCTTCCTCGAGCGTAGCTGCGCTCAATGGCCGTGCGATCACGTCCAGACTGGTCAGCGCCCCGCGGTTAATCGCGACGATCGCGTGGAAGTTTGGCGGCTGCGGGCCGAGCTTACAGATCGCGTGCTCGACGAACTCGTGCTCGTCGGTGATGGCGAGCGCCTCGTTGTGAGCGAGCTCGTATCCGATCGTGCTCGAGACCTTCATGTCCATGCCGGGCCCGCCGCACAGCGAGCCGCCAAGGTGCCCTGGCCATACCTCGCACGTATCGGGCAGCTTCAGCAACTGCTCGTGCAGCGATCTGTAGATACCGCGTGCGCCCTGCGCCTTCTCCACTGCGAGGTCAGGTCTGGCGATGTCGCCCACGAAGAGGGAGTCTCCGGTGAGCACGGCCCATGGCTCTGGGCCGCGAACAGTGTCGATGAGCGCAAAAGCGGTGTGCTCAGGGCGGTGGCCGGGGGTGTGAAGCGCCCGAACACGGACCCGTCCAAGCTCAAGTTCCCAGCGGTCGTCGAATGTCTCGTGCTCGTACTCGGGTTCTGCGCTGCGGTGAACGTGAACTCTCGCGCCGGTCGCAGCGACAAGCCTGCCATGACCCGAGACGTGATCCGCGTGGTTGTGGGTCTCCAGCACGTGGGCGATCCGCACGTCCATAAAGCGTGCCAACGCCAGATACTCGGATATGTCCAGCTTGGGATCGATGACAGCGGCCATGCCCGCGTGCTCGTCGCCAATCAGGTAGGAAGCGCAGCCGAGGTCGTCGTGGATGATCTGGCGAAAAATCATGGCTGCTTACGAGGCTGGCTAACGGTATGCACTGCGCTTGTCCTCTCAGCGTAGACGCTCGAAAGTCGTTTACGGGCGGGACAACGCCGCTTGACTCTCCTCAATCGTGCGGCGAGCGAATGCGTCAGTGGCATGGCGGGTAGTTAGCTTCTGACGGCGGCCTAGGTGGCGGCACCGCACGCAACTGTCTCTGCTTTCGCGCTGCAAGCGCTCGAAGGTAGTCCTGCTTAGGTGCCGTGACGGCCGGTAAACGCGATCCGCCGAGGAGTATGAGATATGCACGCTGCTAGAGCGACGCTGCTGGCTTGGTCATGTACGAGGGTGTGTGTGGCCGCGCTCACCCTGGCGTTTTTCGGGATGACCCAAGGCGCAGCCGCGTTTACGACCACGACGGTCACAACCGAGCCGATGTCGGAGCCTGGGGTGGCGGTTGCGGGCGACGGCACAGTCTACGTCGATGGGCCCGAGGGGCTGCTCTCTAGCCTGCCTGGTTCTCCAAGCCCGGTGTTCCGCTCTGAAGATGGCGGTGCCACCTGGGTCAAGACGCCTTTTGGTCTTCGCGAAAATCTCCCTGGTGGCGGCGACTCCGATCTCGCCGTGGATCCCACTAACGGCGCGCTCTACATGACCGACCTGTGGTTGGGTGACTCCACTGTCTCGACTTCATCGGACAAGGGCAACACCTGGCTAGCTAACCCGCTTCAGGGAGCACCGGTGCAGGACCGCGAGTGGATCGCGACCTCGGGTGGCGGGATCGTGTACCACGCTGTTCATCAGATTCCGCTCGGGCTCGTCGTCGCAAAGGGATCTGGTGGGCTCGTCTATCCCCAGTCGAGCGTGGCGGCTACCCCCGTGGACCAGGGTGGATGCCTCTGTCCCTCCGGCAACCTCATAGCAGAAGCAAAAGAAGGGCTGCTCGGGTCGACCGACAACGTCGGTTTGATCTACGCCACCTCCAGCGGCGGCGTCAGGTTCTCCCGTTCCGCCAACGGCGCCCTGACGTTCACCAATGTCGATATCCAGGGGCCGACCAGCTATGCGACAACCGAAGCGTTTCCTGTCGTGGCAAACGCCGGCGGCGGTCGTCTCGTTGCCACCTGGCTGAACGTGAGCGCCACCGGCAGCTCCGTCGCCTATAGCCAATCGCCGGACTGGGGCGCGACGTGGTCTGTGCCGCGCACGCTCCTCAGTGAAGGAGCGTCTGTGTATCCCTGGATCGCGGCGACGGGATCCAAGGTTGCGATCTCCCTCTATCACTCGAACAGCGCCGGCACACCGGATACCGTGCCGGGCAACGCCCAGTGGTTTGAGACCTACCTGGAAAGCAGCGACGGTGGAGCTACATTCTCTGCGCATGTGAGCGTTGACTCCCTGCCAGCGAAGACTGGGCCGGTCTGCACTGAAGGAATCAACTGCAGCTCAAACCGTGAACTTGGTGACTTCCAAATGATCGCGCTCGACCCGCAAGGAAACGCGCTGATGGGTTGGGTTCGCTCGCCGGACAACGGGTCGAGCACCGAAGTCCTGCTTACCCACCAGTAACCGGAGCGACCCAAGCGCGCAGCCCGGTCAGCCGACCGAGTAGATAGGCCGTTGGTCAAGTGGCTTTCAGCTTCGCCTGCGTTGGTCTGCGCGGCGGTAGCCGAGGCGGGCGGAGATGCGTGCGGCGGTGGCGATGAGGTGGGGGCTTAGGGAGACGACGAGCTCGTCGATGGTGATCATGTTCTTCGCGGCCGCGAGGTTGAT
>JANWLE010000058.1 GCA_025451035.1 Solirubrobacteraceae bacterium | reverse complement strand
TGCCTGTGGCGCGCGGCAATCGACCGTCCCGAGCGCGCGATCTGGGGCCTAGCGGGCATCGGCATGGCCTGGTGGGGGCTCGGCAACGCCTACTTCGAGCACACGCTCGCAAGCGGCGCCTCGCTGCCCAACCCCTCGCCCGCCGACATCGGCTACCTCGCCTTCTATCCGCTCGTCTACCTGGCCGTGATCGCTGCTCGCCGCCGCCACACCGAGCGCCTGCGCGCAGGGCAATGGCTGGACGGGGCGATCGGGGCGGCCGCGTGCGCGACGGTCGGCGCCATCTTCGTGCTCGACCCGGTGATCACCGCCACCACGGGCGAATCGCTCGCCGGCGCGCTCACCAACATCGCCTACCCCATCGGCGACCTCACGCTCCTGGCGATGCTGGTCGTCACCACCGCCACGGTTGGCTGGCGCGGCGCTCGCGGGCTGGCCCTGCTCGGCGCCGGCATGGCGGTGTTCGCCGTCTCGGACGCCCTCTACCTCATCGAAAACGCCAACGGCACCTATCAGGCTGGCGGCGTGCTCGACGTCGGCTGGCTGATCGGGCTGATGGGCATGGCGAGCGGTGCGGCGCTGACGGCTAGCCGCCTGCGAGCGCCCGGATCGTGGGACGGAGCGCAGGGCCGAGCCTCCGAGCGGGCGATCGTCCCCACCATTGCCGGCATGGTGGCGCTGGTCGCACTGGCGGTGCAACCGCTCGTCGCCCTCAACGTCACCAGCATCGTGTGCGCGGTGGTCACGCTCGCGCTGGTGGTCATGCGCATGGCGCTCTCCCTGGGCGAGACCGACAGCCTGCTCGTCGCTCGCGAGCTCGAGGCCGCGCTGGACCCGCTCACCGGCCTTGCCAACCGCAGGGTGCTGCTCGACGACCTCGGCCGCCGCGCGGACGCCGCCACGCCCGAGCAGCCGGCGCTGCTCGTGCTGTTCGACCTCGACGGCTTTAAGTCCTACAACGACACCTTCGGGCACAGCGCCGGCGACAACCTGCTGATCCGTGTCGCCGGCCACCTCAGGCAGGCGCTCGGCGAACGCGGGCGCGCCTATCGCATCGGCGGCGACGAGTTCTGCGCGCTGCTCGAGCCGGGCGAGAACAGCGCCGAGCAGCTCGGGCTGGAGCTGGCCGGCGCGATGTCCCAGCACGGCGAGGGCTTTGCGATCAGCGCGAGCTTCGGCTGCGCGCTGGCACCCGAGGACGGCCGCGACACCACGGTCCTGCTGCGCCGCGCCGACGACGAGATGTACGCGCGCAAGGGCCGGCGGCGCCCCGGCACCGAGCGCCAGGTGCAGGACGCGCTGGTCGCCACGCTATCCGCACGCGACCCCGGCATGGGGTCCCACGCGAACGGGGTGAGGCGCCTCGCGACCGCGGTCGGCGAGTCGCTCGGCCTGAGCGCCAGCGAGCTGCGTGCGCTCGGCCACGCCGCCGCGCTGCACGACCTCGGCAAGATCGCGATCCCAGACGAGCTCCTGGAGAAGCCGGGCGAGCTGGACGAGCAGCAGCGGCGCTTCGTGCAGACGCATCCCCTGATCGCTCAGCGCATCATCTCCGCGGCGCCGGCGCTCGGCTATGCTGCGCAGATCGTGCGCTCAGTGCAGGAGCGCTGGGACGGCAGCGGCTACCCCGACCGGCTCGCCGGCGAGGCGATCCCGCTGGCCGCGCGCATCATCGGCGTGTGCAACGCCCACCATGCGATGACCAGCGTGCGGCCGCACCGCGAGCAGCGCACCTCCGAGCAGGCGATCGCCGAGCTGCATCGCTGCGCCGGCACGCAGTTCGACCCCAAGCTCGTAAAGGCGCTGGTGGAGGTGCTCGCCCACCCGAACGAGCATCCGGTCCCCGCGCTGCCGACGCCGGCGCAGGCCGCCGACCTCCTCGTCAGCCGCGAGACCGCCGGGCGCCGGCGCCTTCAGGCCCAGCTCAGCTACCAGGCCGACCACGACCTGCTCACCGGCCTGCTCAACCGCCGCCGCTTCGCCGAGGAGCTCGAACGTGTGCTGCGCTACGCCGCCCGCTACCGGCGCAGCGGAGCGTTGCTAATCCTCGACATCGACAACCTCAAGCTGGTCAACGACCTGCACGGACACGCGGCGGGCGACGAAGCGGTAAAGCTCGTCGCCGACGTCATCCGCACGCGCACGCGCTCCACCGACATCGCCGGGCGCCTGGGCGGCGACGAGCTCGCGATCGTCCTGCACGAGGCCGGCGAGCGCGAGGCGCTCCACGTCACCGACGAGCTGCGCTTGGGCCTGGAGCAGCTCGCCGTGGACCCGCCGTTGCGCGCGAGCGTCGGCGTCGCGCTGTTCGACAGCGACCAGAAGCTCGTCGCCGACGACCTGCTCACCGCAGCCGACATCGCGCTGTATGACGCCAAGCAGGCCGGTGACAGGCAGCCGCGCGTCTACCACGGCGACACGGCGGCCGCGCTCAAATGGGTGCAGCGGATACGCAGCGCGCTCAGCGAGGAGCGCTTCGTGCTCTACGCGCAGCCGATCGTCAGCCTGCACGAGCACCGCGAGGGAAGCTCCGAACCGCACGAGCGCGAGCTCCGGCGCGAGCTGCTCGTGCGGATGCTCTCCGACGACGGGGACGCGATCCCGCCCAGTGCCTTCATCCCGACCGCCAAACGCTTCGGGCTGATCACCGAGATCGACCGCTGGGTGACCGCCCAGGGTCTCGCGCTCGCCGCCGCGGGCGAGCGGGTGAACATCAACCTCTCCGCCCACTCGATGGATGACGGCGGCATCCTCGAGCAGGTGCGCTCCGCCGTTCGCGCCGGGCTGGCGCCCGGGCACGTCGTGTTCGAGCTCACAGAGACCGCGACGATGGCCAACATGCAGGACGCGCGCGTCTTCAGCCAGCGCCTGAAGGACCTCGGCTGCGATGTTGCGCTGGATGACTTCGGCACCGGCTTCGGCTCGTTCAGCTACCTCAAGCACCTCCCCGCGCGCTACCTGAAGATCGATATCGAATTCGTGCGCAACCTCGTCTCAAGCGTCACCGACCAGCACGTCGTGCGGGCGATCACCGACGTGGGGCACTCGCTCGGCAAGCTGATCGTCGCCGAGGGGATCGAGGATGCCTCCACGCTACAAGTGCTGCGCGAATACGGCGTCGACTACGCCCAGGGGTACTACCTGGGCGCACCCGAGCGGATTACGCCGGCGACGCGGTGGGAGCGCGGCGCGACGGCGGGGCGGGCCTCAGCTGCCGCTCCGCGCACCCGCAGCTGAGGCGGCGAATCGCCGCCTCATCGCGCCGGCGCTAAAGGAGGCTCGAGCGGGAGCGTGAGATCCCGAAGGAAAGCCGCGGCGCTCTTCCCTTGAGATCTCGCGTTCTCCAGGCCGCGCTTCGCACGGCCTCTCGCAAACGAGCATCGTCTGCGCGTACCACCTCGGCTGCGGTCGCTATCGCACGAAGGTCGTCGGTGTCCTTAGCCTCGGCTGTCTCTGGGTCCAGCGTGTCCGCGAACCGCTCGAAGCGTCCGGCGGCCTGCGCGATTTCTTTGTCCGTGTGTCGAGTCATTGGCACGCACCTCATTCAAGGAGCTTGTAGAACTTGAGTCGTAGGGTGTCGGCGTGGATGACGACGGGGTCGTCCCCATCGCTGTCGAGAACACCGATCTCGAGCAGTGCTCCATCGCAGGGCGGGTCCGATCAGCATGACCAAGTCGTCGTCCATATGTACGCGTCGCATAGCGTTTCGGACGGCGTGCCATACATCCGCGTCCGCAACGCCGTGCTTTTGCGTTGGCTCGCAGATCCGCCCCTAGACAATATGAGTTGTCTGACGGACGTGGCACCTTCTTCATCTTTCCGGCGTCGGCCTGGACCCCAAGACCAGACCAGGCAGTGGTTAGGCTTGGCGCGGTTGCGCTTGGTGGTTGGAGTGCATGATTGCCGCGTGGTTGAGCCGTCCGAGTACATCGGTGGTGGGCGCGACCTTGGCGTTCTCGTAGTCGGACAGCCGGGATCCCGAGGTGCCCGCTGCCCGTGCGAACTGGCGCAGCGTCATCCCGCTCTGGGTCCGCCAGGAGCGAATCTGCGCGGCGTACTCGACCCGTCCTCGTCGAGTGAGCTCATCCCGCGCCTGACGAATGATGCTGCTCATCAGTGCGTCGACGCCGTAGTGCTCGCCCCAACCGGCGATGGTCTCGGCTGTGCGTGCCGCAGGTCCCCAGGGGTTGTGCCGAATCGCCTGCGCGAGCTGCCGCCAATCCGACAGCGAGCCGCGGTCGATGACGGTCTCGATCGCCTCGGCGGGCCAGCGGTCCATCGGCTGAGTGGTGTCGACGTCGAGGTGGCGAAACTGCATCGTCATCGAACCATCCTCTCCGCGAGATCGCCAAGTACCGCCTTGACCGCGGACCAGTCGTGCCAGCGGGGATCCAGCGCCTTGTAGCTGTCGAGCTGTGTGGTGACCTCGGCGTCTCGCGGTCGGGGGTCTGCCAGCTGCCTGACGAGTTGCGTGGCGACGGCCTCTGGCCGGCGGTTAATGTCGGCGTAGTAGTCGTCTAGGCCTCGAAGCATGGTGGCCGCCTCGTCGAGTCCGATGCGGGTTGCGAGCGCCGCGATGTCGAGGTAGTCCCTTGTCTGGTTACGGCTGAGGGCAAGCCACGCCTTCATCCGCAGGATCTCCGCGACGGTCGGTATTACGAGCCGCTTGCCCCGCACCTCGATCTCGGTGCTTTCCAGTGGCCGGTTGCGAAGCAATTGACGCACGCCGGTCTCGATGCCCCCGAGCTCGCCGAGGATGATCTTCCCAGGCCGGGCCCGTGTCATCGACCAGTCCCCAAGCGCCTCCAGGTTCTCGAGGATGGTGTCGAAGCGCTCCGCCAGGTCAGCGATCACATGGTCGTGATCGAACGACTGTCGACGGTGGGCATGAACTGCCGCGGCGGATCCCCCAACCAAGACGGCGCCGGGGACCAGTTCTTGCAGTTGCGCCGCCTTGTCCAATACGTCTTCAAGCGAAGGCCTCATAAACATATATTATCAGATCAGATAACACAGCTGGTTTGGGTCGCGACAGTGCCACGTCCGCGCCGATGTCGACCTCTGTTTTAAGAGCGCGTGTCTCGACCGTTGACCGGCAGACTCACCTCGCACGAAGTGGCTCGAAGCACCCTACGTGGTGCCCTATACTGATCGTCTATGCGAAAGACCAGCGTTTATCTCAATGATGAGCAGGCCCAGCGCCTTGCCCGCCTGGCCCGTGAGGAGGGCCGGTCACAGGCAGAGGTACTGCGCGAGGCCGTCGCCACCTACCAGCCCAAGCCGTCCCAGGACCGGAACTTCGCATTGGCCGGTTCAGGACACGGCGACGGTTCATCGATCGCGGACGTACCGGAGGC
>JANWLE010000057.1 GCA_025451035.1 Solirubrobacteraceae bacterium | reverse complement strand
GTCCTGAAAACGAGGCTGCGGCGCCTGGCAGTCCCCGCCGGGCGCCGTCCAGCTTCTAGCGGGATGCGACTACGCGATCCGTGCCGTTTCAGCGCCGGCTGAAGCGGCGCCCCGCGACCGGCGAGACCGCCTCGTCGATCTCCAAAGGAGACGTTTGGGGCTCGAGCATCGACTGCAACACGCCATCGGCCTCGCTTTCCTGAGCTGCCTTGGCCGCCTCCAGTGCCGCCAGTTTCTCCGGCGTCAGTGCGTCTGCGTCCTCGTTGGCGGCCAGCCACTCACGGGCTTCCGCGGCCGCGAGCTCGTCGCGTTGCACCTTCTTGCCGGACTCGTAGTAACGGTCGATCTCCTTGAACAGCTCGTCCACTAGCTGATCGGTTGGCACCTTCTTCAGCGGCTCGCCCTTGGAATAGATCATGCCCATGTCCTTGGCGCCGGTAATGCCGAAGTCTGCGTGCCTGGCCTCACCTATACCGTTGACAGCGCAACCCAGCACCGACACCTCGATCGGGTCGTCATAGGCCTCCAGGCGCGTCTCCACTTCGGCGACGACCCTGTCCATGTCGAACTGCAGCCGCCCACAGGTCGGGCAAGCGATCAGCACCGGGCCCCGCTCGCGGAGCTTGAGCGCCTTCAAGATCTCCCAAGCGACCTTGACCTCCTCCTCAGCGTGGAAGGTGGACAGCGAGATACGGATCGTGTCGCCGATGCCGTCAGCGAGCAGCGTGCCGAGACCGACTGCGGACTTCAGCGATCCCGACCACTTCGTGCCGGCCTCGGTGATACCGAGATGCAGCGGATATGGAATCCGCCCGGAGAGCAGCCTGTTGGAGGCGATCGTGTTCGGCACCGAGGTCGACTTCATCGAAACCTTGAAGTTCTCGAAGTCAAGGCGCTCCATCAACTCGACTGTCTCCACCGCCGCGGTGACCAGCGCCTCGACCGGGTTCTCGAACTCGAGCTCCCGCAGATGTTTGGGCAGCGACCCGGAGTTGACGCCGACCCTCAGCGGCGTGCCGCGACGCTTGGCCAGCTCCACGACCTCCCCAACCTTCTCCGGCCCGCCGATGTTACCCGGGTTGATGCGCACGCAGTGAGCGCCAGCCTCGATCGCCTTCAACGCGAGCGTGTGGTTGAAATGGATGTCGGCTATAACGGGGATCGGAGATTGGACGACGATCTGCTTGAGCGCATCGACATCCTGCTCGCGCGGCACGGCTACCCGCACGATGTCAGCCCCCGCCTGCGCCACCGTGTGGATCTGATCCATCGTGGCCGCCAGGTTCGCGGTCTCCGTCTTGGTCATAGTCTGTACCGCGACGGGCGCGCCGCCGCCGATCGGCACCCCTCCGACGTGGATCTGACGTTGTGAGGCCATATCCGTATTGTACGGGGGCGCGTCCATTGCCTGAGCCGCCGGCCGAGCCTAACCTTGACGCCCATGCTGGGAGAACACGAGCCCCCTTCAGCGTCAACGGACGTTTACGCGACAGCTCGCGGTCCGCTCGCTCGAATCGCCTCGCCGCTGGCTGCGAAGGCGCGCAGACGACGTCATGAGCGCTTCTTCGCCTTGGCGGGGATTGGCCTGGGCGCGCGCGTCCTCGACGTCGGGTGTGGCCGCATCGGCCTGCGGGCGCTCGAGCCGAACCTCGACATCACCGGGGTTGACCTTGTCGCGCGCGAGGACTATCCCGGCCCGTTTGTTCGCGCCGACGCCGCCGAAGGACTGCCGTTCGCAGACGGCGAGTTTGACCTGGTGTACTGCTCGAGCGTCATCGAGCACGTGCCGCCGCCACGCCGCCCCGCCTTCGCTGCGGAGGTTCGCCGGGTTGCCCGTGGCTGGTTCGTGCAGACGCCAGCGTTTTCTTTCCCGCTTGAGCCGCATTCACTGCTGCCGGCAGCGCACTGGCTGCCCGTCGCTGTGCGACGACGCTACTGGCGTTGGGGAGCGGCCGGCGACTGGGAGGAGATCTCACTCTTGCGCCGCCGCGAACTCGAGGATCTATTTGGCCCGGCATCCCCGGAGCGCGTGGGCCCCTTCACCAAGAGCTGGGTGTGCGTCAAGCGGCCAGCATGAGGGCTGTTTGTGCGGGGTAGCGCCATTCCCCACTCCCGCTGGGCGGGTCGCGCCGAACACGTCACGGGCGGGGCGGGCAGTCGCGGGGGACGCTAGGCCATCGCCGCGGCGGCTTGGCGGGCTATGTGGCGCGCTTCGCGGTCGGCTTCGTACAGCGACTCGAACGCCCTCACCGGCTGGCTGCCCAACTGCTGTAGCACTCGCTCGATCACTTCCGAGATCCCGTTGAAAGGAAGCCGTCCGTGCAGGAAGGCATGCACGGCAATCTCGTTCGCGGCGTTGAGGACGCAGGGCGCGGTGCCGCCGGCGATTGCCGCCTCGCGCGCCAGACGCAGGCAGGGGAATGTGTCTGTGTCCACCGCCTCGAACTCCAGCGAACCAACCGCGACGAGGTCAAGTGGCTCTATGCCGAGCTCGATGCTAGAGCCTCCGTGCAGCGCATAGGAGATCGCGATACGCATGTCCGGCGGCCCTAGATGTGCGAGCATCGCGCCGTCGGCGAGCTGAATGATGCCGTGAATCAGCGACTGCGGGTGAACCACGACATCCAGGCGCTCGTAAGGTGTGCCGAACAAATGATGGGCCTCCATCAGCTCCAGGCCCTTGTTCATCAGCGTCGCGGAGTCAATCGTGATCTTGCCTCCCATCGCCCAAGTCGGGTGGGCCAGCGCGTCTTGCACGCTCACGTCCTGCATCTGCTCGCGCGAGAATCCGCGGAAAGGACCGCCGCTGGCGGTGATCGTCAGGCGCTCTACGACCCCGGCTGGCTGTCCGGAGAGCAACTGATGCAGTGCCGTGTGCTCGGAGTCGACAGGGATGATCTGCGCGCCCGTGGCTTGCGCGAGCGCTGTGACAAGCTCTCCACCGACCACCAGCGACTCCTTGTTCGCCAACGCGAGGTCGATGCCCTCACCTAGTGTCGCGATGGTCGGCCCGAGCCCCGCTGAGCCCACGAGGGCGTTCAATACGAGGTCGGCCTCAGACTCGACAACCAGTTTGATCAGCCCCTCGGCGCCACGCAATATCTCGCCGCCAGTCCAGCTCTCTGCGCCGCGGGCCGCCGCGTCCTCGTCCGCAATCGCGACACGCTTAACGCCGCGGCTGCGTGCCTGCGCCAGGAGCTCCTGCCATGAGCGCTCGGCGGAAAGGCCAACGAGTTCGAACTCCTCGGAGCGGTCCAGGATGTCCAGTGCCTGGGTGCCGATTGAGCCGGTCGAGCCTAGGATCAGAAGACGGCGGGGCATCGTCCCGGAGAGTAGTGGTTGCTCGGACGGCGCCGCGCGATCACTAGCTGTATGCAGCCCAGATGTAGTAGCCGACCACCACCGCGAACAGCACCGCATCCAGGCGGTCCAGGGCTCCGCCGTGTGCTCCAAAGACGCGCCCGGTGTCCTTCACCTTCGCCTCACGCTTGACGAACGACTCGAACAGGTCACCGATCGGCGCGACGACGGCAACGCCCAAGCCGAGCACCAATGCGTGTGTCCCCGGCAGCCAGTCCTGGTAGCGCCCGGCAAACCAGACGGCAACCACCGCACACAGCATTCCGATCGCGAGCCCCTCGACTGTCTTGTTCGGAGAGATCGTCGACGCAAGCGGACGTTTGCCGAACAAGCGGCCACCGAGGTACGCGCCGGTATCACCGATGAAGGTGCCCACCAGCACGTCGATGACGATCCCCTGGCCGTGAGACAGGCCACGCAGCAACACCGCGTGGGCGAGTGCCAGGCTTATCCAGTAGATGCCGAGCAATGTCACCGATACACCCGCCACACTGGGATGGCGTTGAGTGAGTGTCAGCCCAAACACAACCGGCAGGACGATCACCGTGACCAGGAGCACCTGCGCGGGGCCGCCGTATAGAGCGGCCGCCAGCAGCCCTGCCAGCGAAAGAAACCCCGCCAAGCGCACAGGGTGTGCTCGCTCATACATGGCGTAGAGCTCATGCAGGCAGATGCAGCCAAAGACAAGCACCCCGAGCGCGAAGATAGACCCCCCCTCAATGACGAGAAACAACGCGAGCGCGATCGCCGGCAGAGCCGCGATCACCCGCGATGCCAGATCCGAGCGTTCGTGCCCGGACGCTCGCCGTGTCGCTCGCACGCGCCTGTTACCTCGTCCACCCGTGCCGGCGCGCGCGGCGAACCCTTCGCGTGCATTGGGGCCGGTCCGATGGATACGTGTGCCAGCCATCAGCTTGGCTCATCGCCTGCCAAACCGCCGCTGGCGTGCGCTGTACTCAGACAACGACTGCTGCAGCGCCTCGCGCGTGAAGTCGGGCCACAGCTCGTCACGAAAGACGAGCTCAGAGTAGGCCGACTGCCACAGCAGGTAGTTGGACAATCGCCTCTCTCCACTGGTACGAATTATCAGGTCCGGATCGTGCATCTCCGGCGCATACAGGCAGGCGCGGAACTCATCCTCGCTCGTGCCGGTGAACCTCCTCGCCGCGTCGATGATCTCAGCCCGTCCGCCGTAGTTGAACGCCACGAACAGCGTGATTCTCCGGTTGGCGCTGGTCAGCTCTTCGGCCCAGCGCATCTGCTCGACTAGCGTTTCTGTCAGTCCCTCCCTACGGCCGATGAATCGCATTCTCACGCCTTCGGCGTGCAGTTCGGGAGTCTCGTCGCTGATTCGCCGGGAGAACATCGCGATCAACCCTTCGACCTCCTCCGATGGCCTGGACCAGTTCTCTGTTGAGAACGAGTAAACGGTCAGCTCCTTGATGCCGAGATCAACGGCGTCCCGCAGGCGTGCCTTGACGGTGTCGGCGCCAGCGTTATGGCCCTCTCCGACGGGCAGCCCCCGTGCTCGTGCCCAACGGCCGTTGCCGTCGGTAATGATCGCTACGTAACGTGCCGACCGGGGTTGCGAGGCGGGTGGTGCAGGCCCTTCGGACGACGGTTCCAGCTCCGCTGCCATCAGATCTCGAGGATCTCTTCTTCCTTGGCCTTGAGCGCCGTATCAAGGTCAGCGATCTTCCCGTCGGTCAGCTTCTGCAGCTCGACCTCCGCGCGGTGCTCGTCGTCTGAGCTCATCTCCCCCGTCGACTTAAGCTCGCGCAGGTCGTGCATCACGTCGCGACGGATGTTGCGGATCGCGACGCGCCCCTCCTCTGCGAGATGCCGGACGACCTTCACAAGCTCGCGGCGGCGCTCCTCGGTCAGCTCGGGAACGAGCAGGCGAATGAGATTTCCGTCATTTGACGGGTTCAATCCGACATCTGACTCGTTGATCGCCTTCTCGATCGCCTTGATCGAAGACTTGTCGTACGGCTGGACTGTGATCAGACGCGCCTCGGGCGCGGAGATCGTGGCGAGCTGGTTGAGCGGGCTCATCGCGCCGTAGTAGTCGACCGTGATGCGGTCCAATAGCGCCGGGCTCGCTCTACCGGTACGAACGGTGGAGAACTCGTGCTGCGTCGAATCAACCGACTTGGTCATTCGCTCGCGTGCATCCGTGAGCAGCTCGTCAATCATCTCAGCCGCCACCCTAACCATCTCCTGTCGAGGTCGTTACCAGCGTTCCCACGCGAACACCGGAGATTATCTTCGAGATATTCGTATCGTCGTCCATATTGAAGACGTTCAGAGGCATGTCGTTCTCCATGCACAGGGCGAGTGCGGTTGAGTCCATCACTCGCAGTCTGCGCTCGATCGCCTCCATGTGCGTGATCTCAGGGATGAATTGCGCGTCTGGGTTGACGGCGGGATCAGCGCTGTAGACACCCTCTACGCCGTTCTTGGCCATGAGAATTATCTCGGCGCGTATCTCTGCTGCGCGCAGCGCCGCGGCGGTATCGGTCGTGAAGAACGGGTTGCCAGTGCCGGCGGCGAAGATCACGACCCGCCCCTTCTCCAGGTGTCTCATCGCACGCCGGCGGATGTACGGCTCGGCGATCTCGGAGACTCCCAGGGCAGACTGCACACGGGTGTTGGTGCCCATCTTCTCTAGGGCGTCCTGTAGGGGCAGAGCGTTCAGCAGCGTCGCGATCATCCCCATGTAGTCGGCTGTGGCTCGATCGATACCGCCGGCAACGCCCTTGACCCCGCGAAATATGTTGCCGGCGCCGACGACGATCGCCACTTCGACGCCGCAGTCTCGAATGAGGCTCACCTGTCGCGCTATCGCCGCGATCCGTTCCGCATCGGTTCCGTACTGCAACTCGCCCATCAACGCCTCGCCGGAGAGCTTGAGCAGGATTCTTTTGTATGCAGGAGACGACATCGATGCCAGAGCCTATCCTGTAACCGCCCCGCTGCGGGTACGCCCTCAGGGCGATCTGTAGAGGTCAGCGCCGACGACTCGGCCACTATTCGCGAGCGTAGACAACACGCACACGGGCGACCCTTCACGATCGTGCGTGGCCGCGACAGGCGTCCAAGACAGGAAAGGCGCCTTGGACGCCCCGAAACGGTCTACTGCCCTACGGCGAAGCGCACGAAGCGGCGTATGACGACGTTCTCACCGGTCTTGGCTGTGAGCTCGTCGCGCAACTGCTGCACTGTCTTGCCCTCGAACTTCGGGTTGTGCATTTCCTGCTCGAGCAGCGCGATCGTCTTGTACCAAGCGTCCAGCTTGCCCTCAATGATGCGCTCGCGCACGTTCTCGGGCTTGTCGGCGGCCTCCTGCTCATAGATCCGGGCCTCGGCTTCGCGCTCCTGCGCCGGTACGTCGTCCCGGCTGACATAGCGAATGGTCGGGGTAGCGGCTATCTGCATCGCGATGTCGCGCGCGAAGGATGTGAAGTCGTCGTTGGTGGCGACAAAATCGGTGTTGCAGTCGACCTCGATCAGCACACCCACCTTGGCACCGGCGTGCACGTAGGCCTGGATCGTGCCCTCGGTCGCGGTGCGCTCGCCGAGATCCTGGATCTTCTTGCCCTGCTTCAGGCGCAGGATCTCGATCGCCTTCTCGACGTCGCCCTCAGCCTCTGTGAGCGCCTTCTTGCAATCCATCATGCCCGCGCCGGTGCGCTCCCGCAGAGCCTTGACGTCCTTTGCTCCAATCTCGACTGTGCTCACGATGCGCTCGCCTCCTGTGCCGTCTGATCCGTATCCGGCCCTGATGGGCTCTCCTCGCCCGCCTCAGACGTGGCCGTCGTTGACCCGTCGCCTTCGGCGGCTGGCTCAGCCGCCTGGGGAGCCTGGTCGGTCTCGGCAGCACTATCGGTCGCAGCTGGTTGGCTCTCCGTCGCGCCCTGCTGGCTCTCCGTCGCGCCCTGCCCGCTCGGTGGCGCCGTGGCGGTGTCCGCCTGCTCTGCGGCCTGCTCTGCAGCCTGCTGCGCTGCCGCTGCCTCTGCCTCGCGCTTGGCCTGCTCCTCGGCTTCGCGTCGTGCGCGCTCCTCGGCCGCCCGCTTCTCCTGCTCTTCGCGTTCTTCACGCGCCCGCTGCTCCTCGGCGCGGAACACGGCGCGCCCCTCGGAGACCACGCCGCCGATGGCCTTGGTGATCAAGGCGCAGGCGCGGATCGCATCATCGTTGCCGGGAATCACATAGTCGATCCCGTCGGGATCACAGTTAGTGTCCACCAGGCCGATGATCGGGACACGCAGACGCTGCGCCTCGCGCACCGCGATCGCCTCGGTCTTCAGGTCGATCACGAACATCGCATCCGGCACCCGCTGCATGTTCTTCACACCACCGAGGTTGGCCCGCAGCTTCGCCAAGTCCGCCTCGGCGGCCATCCGCTCCCTTGTTGGCAGGAGCGCAAGCTGACCCTCGGTCTCGTAGCGCTCGAGATCGTGCAGCCGTCGTATACGCAGATTGATCGTCTGAAAGTTCGTCAGCAGGCCGCCCAACCAGCGATGGTTGACGTATGGCATGTCGGCTGCCGTCGCAACATCGCGAATGGTGTCCTGAGCCTGCTTCTTGGTCCCGACGAACAGCACGGTCCCGCCGCGGTGGGCGACCTCACTTGCGAACTGCTGCGCCTGGCCGAGTAGCTCGGAGGTCTTGAGCAGGTCGATGATGTAGATGCCGTTGCGCTCACCATGGATGAAGCGCCGCATCTTCGGATTCCAACGGCGTGTCTGGTGGCCGAAATGGACCCCTGCTTCCAGCAGTTCGGCTATTCCTACTTGAGCCACGAGTGCTCCCTTTGTCTTGATCTCTAGGAATTGGTCGTCTGGCGCAAGCTCGGACCCGGTCATTTGACCGGGCAGGGCCGTGCTGTGCAGACCAGACGGGTCGAAGGACTTACAAAGTAGGTATTTTAGCGTCGGTCGCTGGTGCGAGTCGGCACCACGCGGTCGGGTGCTCGCTCGAGCGCGGTCTGTAGATCCGGCGGGAGCTCGGAGTGGAGCTCGATGTCGGCGCCGGAGATGGGATGTCTGAACGCAAGGCGCGTCGCGTGCAGGAACTGGCGCTCCAAACCGAGCAGGCCGGCCGCCCCATACTCGGGGTCGCCCACAACCGGATAACCGATCGCCTGCAAATGAACGCGGATCTGATGCGTGCGCCCCGTCTCCAGACGGAGTTTCAGTAGCGAAAACGCGCCGACGACGCGCTCGAGCGTGAAGTGAGTGCGAGCCTCCCGCGAGAACCTTCCGCCTACGGCCATACGTGTTCGGATACGAGGGTCACGTCCGATCGGCGCCTCAATCGTTCCGCTTCGCGACGGCGGATGCCCTTGCACCAACGCCAGGTATTCGCGTTGGACTTCCCGGGCTGCAATAGCCGCCTGTAGGCGCCTGTGCGCCTCTTCCGAGCGCGCGACAATAAGTAGGCCGGAGGTGCCGCGATCTAGTCGATGGACGATGCCCGCTCGGGTCGGGTCCCCCCCCGCAGCGACGCCCTCGAGCAGTTGCGCGAGCGTCCCCTCTCGATGCCCCCGAGCGGGATGCACAACCAGCCCAGCGGGCTTATCGATCACGAGCAGATGATCGTCTTCAAAGACGACCCTGAAGCCGCTCACTCCGACACCGCGCCATGCGGGCTCGTCGGTTGCACGTTCTCAGAAGTGGGGTCCTCACCGCCGCTCCTGTCGCGGCGATCCTTACCGTCGCGGGATCCCTCGGCGACCAGCAGGAGCAATAGCACCCCGAAGGTGATCGCGACATCTGCGAGATTGAACGCAGGCCATTTGAGAGGCAGCTTTACGAAATCAGTCACCGATCCCGTGCGCAGCCGGTCGACGATGTTGCCTATCGCACCGCCAAGCACCATGCCAGTGGGAAGCCAGATCAGCGGCTTTGAGTGGTTAAAGGCGAAGTACAGCAGCAGGGTGACTAGCGCCGCCCCCACCAGCACAGTCACCGCGATGTGCCGTCCCGGAAAGAAGCCGAACGCGACCCCGTGGTTTTGGGAGTTGACGAGGCCCACACCGGGCAGAAGCTTGTGTTCTTCGCCGGGCACGATCTTGTGTTCAATCAGCCGCTTGGTGAGCTGGTCCAACGCGATGACTCCGGCCATGACGGCGCCGGCCTTCGCCCAAGCCGATGGCGCCCGCCGCGTCAACCGCGGAGAAGGCGCTGAACCAGCAGCGAGTTGATGAGAGACAGCACGAGGATCGCAACGATCGGGCTGAAGTCGAACGCCCCGATCTGAGGGATCACGCGTCGGAAGATGCGCAAATACGGCTCGCACACATCGCGCAGGAAGTTGAGGATCGCGTTGGTGGCGCGGGAATATGGCGGTCGTACGCCAAACACGAACATCAACTGCACCACGATGTACAGCACGATAAGCAGGGTGTAGACGTAGATCAGCGTTTCCAGATAGCTCGCTACTTCGGCGCGGACGCTCGCAACAAGCATGTTCATTGGCCCAGCACTGCGTCTAGCGCGTCGCTGAACGCAGCGCGGATGCCGGCACGCTCAAGGGCGTCTAGACCTCGTGCGGTGAGACCGCCCGGCGACGCGACAGCACGACGCACCGAGAGCGTGTCGTGCTCTCGCCGACGCAGCAACTCGGCCGTCCCAGCGAGAGTCTGTACCACCAGCTTCGACGCTTGCTCTGCCGGTATCCCGTGCCGCACGCCCGCGTCGATTTGCGCCTCGGCGATCAGTGCTATATACGCAGGCGCACAGGACATTAGGCCTGTGGCTACGTCCACGAGCCGGTCCTCGAGCGTCACTACGGTTCCCAGCTCGGCGAATAGCTCGCGGACCTGCGCGTCGAGTCTTGCGTCCTGCTCCTCGTCGGCAGCCTGGACAATCGCGCCCATGCGCACTTCCGCCGTAAGGGCGGGGATGAACCTGTATATCGGCCGTCCTGGATAGGCGGCACGGAGCGAGCTGAGCGGCGTTGCAGCCAGGATCGAGGCGACCACTTTGGCGTGCTCGCCGATTTCTGCCGCCACCTGCTGCAGCTGGGCGGGCTTGTGACATAGGACAACGATGTCCGCTTCGCGTGCGACCTGCTCATTGGAAGCGAGCGCCTTGCCTCCGACCTCGGCGGCGAGCGCCTCGGCGCGCGTGTGCACCGGATCGGTGCACAAGACAGGACGCCCCCATCCGCGCACGAGCGCTGTGGCCATGTTGCCGCTACCGACGATCCCGATGTTCATAGGCGGTCAAGGCTAGCGGTCGCGGCCCGACCGTTCAGCTTTGGTTGAAGAAGCCCTTCTCGATCAGTCGAGCGCGCTCCTCGGCTGAGATCTCCACGTTCCGCGGAGTCAACATGAACACCTTGTCGGCGATTCGTTGCATACCTCCGTCGAGCGCATACGTAAGTCCACTGGCGAAATCGATCAGCCGCTTCGAAAGATCCGTTTCGACGCCCTGCAGGTTGAGGATCACCGGAATGGCGTCCTTGAACTTGTCGGCGATCTGCTGGGCATCGTTGAAGGACTTGGGCACGACCAGATGCACGCGTACATCGCCGTTGCCCCGGCCCCCTACCGAACGCAGCACGGCAGTCGGGCGCCCCCGCGGTTCGTCCTCGGCGAAGATCTCGTCAAACTCGTCTCGCCGGCGGCGCAGGCGCCGAACATTCGGACGCTCGCGGTAGCGGTCCTCGAGCTCAGCCTCAGGCGCCTCCTCGTAGAGCTCGTCGGGATACTCCTCGGCTAGGCCGAAATACACGAGAGCACGGTGCCATGAATCGCGGAAGGCCATCTTGTAAGGCGTTTTCGCTGAAATAGACGTTTTCCCTGCCTGGCGCGCCGACCCGGTGCGCATCCAGCAAGTAGCTAAGCGTACAACCTCGTGCCTATACGCACGGTGGTGGCCCCCTCCTCGACGGCGACGTCGTAGTCCTGTGTAGTTCCCATCGAGAGTTGCTCAAGGCCATGTTGGTTGGCGAGCTTGCGCAGGGCGGCGAACCACTGGCGACTGTCTTGCGGGTCATGAGCGACCGGGGGCATCCCCATCAGCCCACGTACGGGGACCGGCGCGTGCTCTAGAAATGCTCCTAGCTCGTTGGGCGCGATCCCGGCCTTCCCCGGCTCGCCGGCGATGTTGACCTGGATCAGAATCCCGAGATCGGGGCGTGCCAGCTCGCGATAGCGCTCCAGCGCCGTGAGCGCCGAGTCGCTCGCGACCGAGTGGATCAGTCGCACATTGGGAAGGATCGTCCGTACCTTGCGACTCTGTAGCTGGCCGATGAAGTCCCACTCGAAGAGCTCGCCGTGGACAGCAATCTTGCGCTCGAGGTCTTGGGCGCGGTTCTCGCCCACGAGCCGAATCCCGCCCTCATACAGGAGCGGCATGTCCTCTAGCGCGACGTACTTGGTCGCGGCTAGGATCTCGACACCCGCGTGGGTGCGCGTGCCGGCGGCGATGCCTCTTTGCGCCGCTGCTTCTATCTCGCCACGGATGCGTCCCAGGTTGGCGCGCACACGCTCGGCGTCTAGCCCGGCGATCAGCTCAACCATGCGACTCCCGCCTGGCGCCCGGCCGCCTCTCCTTCGCGACGGAAGGAGAAGTAACGCTCCTCGCAAATCGTGCAGCCGCCAGTCTCTTCGATGCTTGCGACGCCCGCCGCGCGCAGGCGGCGAGCCGCTATGGCGCGCAGATCGATGAGCCCACGAGCTACATCGGCCTCCCCCAGCGCGGCCTTGACCTCAGGGCCGACTTCATAGCAGCAGGCCCCAGCGCAGGGACCGAGCGCTGCTCTGACCGGACCGCTGCCGCCAAGCTCGGTGACCGCAGCGAGGCCCTCCTCAAGCACTCCTGCGGCCAATCCGCGCCAGCCGGAGTGGACGATGGCGACGGCTCCGTCGCCCACAAGGGCGACCGGTAGGCAGTCGGCGGCCAGCACGATCGCCCCGACGTCTCTCAGCGCGGTGGCCTGTCCGTCGGCGTGATCCCTGCGCTCGTCATCCAGCGCAGCCTCGTCAAAGACTCGCCGCACTGCCGTTCCGTGGACCTGATAGCCGCGGGCCAGAGCCCGCAGCCCGAGACTTTCGCGCAGACGCTCGCGTGTCGCCGCGCCGTTTTCTCGATCGGGACCGGCGACGCTGGACATGTTGCCGTGAGAACGGTCGGTAAAGAGCACCGTTGCGCCTCCCGGTAGCTCCAAACGGCTCACTTCCCCTCCAGAGCGCAACGTAGCTCCGCCTCCCTGCCGGGCGCCAGCCTCCCGTCCAACCTGTGATCGAGGGTCGCGGACAGGCGGCGCCCAATCTCCGGCCCGACTGGGACGCCCGCGGCGATCAGGTCATCGCCTGTGATCTGCAGGCGCACATGACTAAGCTCCTGGATCCAGCGGCGAGCGTTCACGGCGGCGCGACTCCCACCAGTCGCGCCCGCGAGCGCAACACCCTCGAGTGGTACGCCAGCGAGCAACGAGTAGAGCCTCGATGGCACGCTCGTTGCCGCAAGCCGGGCCGCTAGGCGTGTAGCCGCAGCGATGCAAGCGATCACCCGGTCGCGGTCGCCAGCGGGAAACTCAAGACGATCAAGCATGACTCGAGCCTCCTCGACGGTCCGGCTATCTGTTCCTGCATCCTGCGGAAGCAGCAGCGACGCGAACACGAGCAAGTCAACACGTACGCTGCAACCGTTCAGCAGCGACAGTGCGGATTGGACGAGTCCCTCGTCCAGACGTTTCAGCGGATGCAATGCGCCAAGCACGCCGAGGCGAGCGAGCTCCCGCATGCTCGCCAGCGGGTCGGTTTCCGTGAGTGCGAGCCTGAGCTCTGCACCTACGCGGGCTCCCGAGACGGTAGAAATGGCACTCGCGTTGACCGCCTGCTCGGCTAGCTCGGCGGTGTGCGGCTCAGCCTTGAAGTCCAGACGTGCCGCGTAGCGAGCCAGACGCAAAAGGCGCGTCGGATCCTCGATGAAGCTGCGCTCATGCAGCACCCGCAGCTCACCGTGGGCGAGATCGTCGAGGGCGTGCGGCACGCTACGCAGGTGGCCAGCGAGCGGGCCAGTGAGCGCGAAGGCGATCGCGTTGACCGTGAAGTCTCGCCGCGTCAAATCCTGCTCGGGCGTGCCTTGGGCTATCTCTGGTAGAGCCCCAGGGCTCGCGTAGCTCTCGGACCGTCTGGTCGCGATGTCCACCTCGCCGCCAGCCCACCTGACAAGAGCCGTCTTGAAGCGGTCATGTAGATGCGTTTCGAGCCGCGCGCTGGCATCTTGGCCCACGAGTGTTTGAAGCTGCGCGGCAAGTGTCTGCGCAAACCCAGTGGCGTCGCTCTCGACAACGACGTCGAGCTCGCGCGGGGTCCGCCCTAGCAAGATGTCCCTGACGGCTCCGCCCACGAGCTCAACTTCGTCCGGGCGCTGAGCCGCAACTGCGAGCAGCTCGTTCCCGCCGGGCAGCTTGCGCAGGCGAGCTAGCACTTCGTCTGAGCCGGGAAGGTTTCCCGAATGGCTGCTTGAGCTCCCCGCCGGCGCGTGTTGCTCGTCCAAGCTTCCTCCCGCGAGTCTCAGGTGGTGCGGACCGGAATACCAGCCGAGGTGAGGTATTCCTTGGCTTGCGCGACGGTGTATTGACCGTAGTGGAAGATCGATGCGCATAGAGCTGCATCGGCCCCAGCACGCAGCGCCTCGGCGAGATGCTCGAGCTCGCCGGCACCGCCCGAGGCGATCACAGGAACGCCGACAGCGCTGGACACGGCAGCCGTCAAGGCAAGGTCGTAGCCGTTGTTGGTGCCGTCCCTGTCCATGCTCGTGAGCAGTATCTCTCCCGCTCCTCGCTCGACCGCCTCGCGCACCCATGTAAGGACATCTCGGCCGGTGGATCTGCGTCCCCCGGCGACGAAGGCCTCCCAGTGCGGACCGTCGCTTTGGGCGACCGTCTTGGCGTCGACTGCGAGCACGACGCACTGTGCCCCGAATACGCTTGATAGCTCATCGATCAGTTCTGGCCGGGCGAGGGCAGCCGAATTGACCGACACCTTGTCGGCACCAGCGTCCAATACGGCCTGCGCGTCGGATACTGAGCGAATGCCTCCACCGATCGTGAACGGGACGAACACCTCGTCGGCGGTACGTCGAGCGAGCTGCACGATCGTATCCCGTCGCTCGTGTGTCGCCGTTATATCGAGGAATACGAGCTCATCCGCGCCCTCACGGTCATAGTGGGCGGCGAGCTCGACTGGATCGCCAGCGTCTCGTATGTCCAGGAATTCAACGCCCTTGACGACGCGACCGGCATCGACATCTAGACAGGGGATGACACGCTTGAGGTGCACCTATGCACCGTAGCTTGTCTTGGCAAGGAAGTCCTCCCTGGCCGGCGGCCAGAGCTACCTACCGTGACGCAGTCAGCACAGAGTTAGCCTCAGCGACGGTGAAGCGGCGCTCGTATAGCGCCTTGCCCACTATCACTCCCTCGAGGGTTGCAGCCTCAAGAGACACAAGACCCTCTAGGTCCGAGAGATTCCCTATGCCGCCTGAGTAGATGAATCGTCCCTGGACCGCGTCCGCGACGCGCCTCACTTCCTCGAGGTCCGGGCCTTCGAGCATGCCGTCGCGGTCCACGTTGGTGTAGATGAACTCACGCACACCGCGCTCGTGCAACTCGGCCACGACGTCCTCTCCAGTTTCAGGCCTCGTCTGCGTCCAACCAGCGGTGGCGACCTTTCCCCCACGCACATCGACTGACACGACTATCCGCGCAGGACCGTGGTCGACCAGCGCCTGTTCCAGCAGTTGCGGCTGGGTGAACGCGGCGGTTCCGAGGATCACTCGACTCGCCCCGGCCTCCAGCGCGCTCGTGATCGCCTGGGGTGTGCGCAGGCCACCGCCGAACTGCGTCGGCACCTCGAGCTCGGCCGCGATCTTACGGAGCTTCTCGAGGTTTCTCGGCGTTCCCTCGCGCGCGCCGTCCAAATCGACTATGTGAAGGTGTGTGGCACCCGCCGCGATCCAGGCCTGTGCAGCTGCGAACGGATCCTCGTCATATACCTTGCTGGCGGCAAAATCGCCCTTTGTCAGACGAACGGCCCTGCTATTGAGGATGTCGACGGCTGGATAAAGATTCATGAGGTGAATGCGGCTGCCCGCCATTGACTGCATAGCGCAACGAAGTTCGCTAGCAGCGCTAGCCCGGCTGTCGATGACTTCTCGGGGTGTGACTGCGCGCCGAAGATGTTGCCGTGCCCTACGACCGATGCGAATCGCTCACCGTACTCGGAAGTCCCCAGGATGACATCACGCTCGGCGGGCTGGGCTACGAAGCTATGCACGTGGTAGAGAAAAATGGGGGCATGCAAACCTTGACTCAGCGGAGATGGCCGCTCGAAGCGGACTTCGCTCCAGCCGATGTGCGGCAGCTTCAAGCCGTGTGTCTTCAATTGTTGGACCTCGCCCCGCAACAGCCCTAGTCCTTCGGCCCCACCGTGCTCCTCGGAGTGCTCGAACAGAAGCTGCATACCCATACAAGAGCCGAATATCGGCATGCCAGCGGCCGCTCGCTCGCGCAGAAGCTCGTCAAGCCCGAGCTCGTGGATAACTCGCATCGCCGCGGGGAATGCACCCACCCCGGGCAGCAGCAGTCCATCGGCCTCGCGGAGTTCTGCATGATCGCGGCTAATCACCGTACGCGCACCCACCCGCTCGAGCGCCTTCTCTACCGAGCGGCGGTTGCCCATCCCGTAGTCGACCACAGCGATCTTGGGAGGATCCCCACCCGCTGTAGTCATGCTCATGCGGTAAGCGTACCCTTCGTGCTCGGTACGCCGACCTCTGCCGGATCGATTGTGACTGCCTGGCGAAGCGCGCGAGCGAGCGCCTTGAAAGCAGCCTCGATCATGTGATGCGCGTTGGTCCCAGCCTCGATCTGTAGGTGCAGGGTGATCTTCGCGGTGTTCGCGAGCGCACGAAAGAACTCCTCGGTGAGCTCGTGCTCAAAGCCGCCGGTTGACCCGGGCGGCAGGTCCGCCTCAAACCGTGTGTATGGACGTCCGGAAATATCTATCGCGCACGCCGCTCGGGCCTCGTCCATCGGCACGACGGCCGAACCGTAACGCGTTATCCCGGCGCGGTCGCCGAGCGCCTCGTTCAAAGCCTGGCCCAGCACGATCGCGGTGTCCTCAGCGGTGTGGTGAGAGCCGGTCTCAAGATCGCCTGAGACGTTCACCTCTAGGTCCATTCGGCCGTGTCGGGCGAGCAAGTCGAGCATATGATCGAGAAAACCGATTCCCGTGGCGCGCTCTCCTGCTCCCGTCCCGTCCAATGCCAGAGACAGACGCACATTGGTCTCACCAGTAACGCGCTCGATTGTTGCTGTGCGGCTCATAGTTGTTCATTCTCCTCGATCCGCGCCCGCATCGACTTGGCGTGCATAGCGAAGCCCTCCATTTCAGCTATCGGAGCCCCCGCACGAGCCAGCTTCTCGGCCGCAGGGCCGACCCGTACCTCGGGCATCCTCCGACGGAAGTGCCGTGTCGAAAGCGAGGATGCGAACCTCGCCGCCCCACCAGTCGGCAGTACGTGATTTGAGCCGGCTACATAGTCCCCAAATGCTGTCGCGCTGGGCGCACCTATGAATAGACAGCCAGCGGTGCGCACCGCTGGCGCTAGCGCCTCAACGTCCGCCCCTATCAACTCGAGATGCTCAGGGGCAAACGCGTTTGCAAGCGCCACCGCCTCCTTGGGGCTGGAGGTCTCGAAGAGCACGCAATCCGCCAAATCCAGCTCTGGGTTCGCTTGCGCGATCTGCGTCAGATCCCGCTCGAGAGCCTCCAAGACGGGGCCTGACGGCGAGATCGCGCCCACGAGACTGCCGCTGCCGTGCTCAGCCTGCGCAAGAAGGTCAAGCGCGGCCAGACCGGTATCGGCGTCCGCACCGAGTATCACGAGCAGATCGCTCGGCCCCGCGAGGCCATCGATGCCAACCATGCTCGACAGCTGAAGCTTTGCCTCCTGCACGTAAAGATTGCCTGGGCCAACGATCACATCGACCTGTTTCACCGTCTCCGTGCCAAGGGCCATTGCTGCGATCGCCTGGGCCCCACCCATTCGATACACACGCTCAACACCCAAAAGACGGCAGGCCCCGAGCACGGCCGGGTGTATCTCTCCGTTAGGACCCGGCGGCGAGCAAACCGACACATCGATGACTCCCGCTGCACGGGCGGTCACCACACCCATCACAACCGTGCTCGGATATGCAGCGCGTCCTCCTGGAACGTAGACGGCAGCCGAGGAGACCGGGACCTCGCGCAGAGTCACACGCTGCCCTTGGGCGAGATCGACCGTGACGTCCGACCCAACGCCCGCTTGCGCGACCTCGGCAACGTTGGTGATAGTGACCTGCAAGCCGGCGACGACATCGAGCTTCAATTGGCGGATCGCGTCGTCGAGCTCGTCAGCTGAAACGAGCAGCGGTCGGGCCTGTCCGCCTGAAAGGTCAAAGCGCTCAGTGAATTCCTGCACCGCCCGGTCTCCACGTTCACGAACCTCGGAGATTATCTGCCTCACAGGCTCTGCTACCGATTCGGGCGCAGGGATCAGCGAGCGCAGATATGAGGCGGCTCCCTCGGGTCCGCCCAAGCGCTGCAGATCCCCCAGGGCCATACGCTCAACGCGCACGCAACCGCTCCAGGAGCTCGTCGATGGCGGCGGACTTGAGCTTGTGCGCGACGGGATTGGCGATCAGGCGGGCGGTGCACAGAACGATCTCCTCGCGCACAACGAGCCCGTGTTCACGCAGCGTGGTACCGGTTGCGGTCAAGTCGACGATTGCCTCGACCATGCCCGTCAACGGCGCAAGCTCCACGGAGCCCTTGACCTCAACAATCTCCGCCTGGCGTCCAGTTTCCTCCATGTAGCGAGCCGCGATGCGCGGATACTTGGTCGCGAGTCGCATCACGCCGAGGCGCCGCAGCGCCTCCGCCGAAGGGTCGGGACCGGACTTAGTGGCGAGCACCATCGTGCAGCGTCCGTAAGCGAGGTCGAGCAACTCGTACACCTCGCGTCCGGGCTCGCCGGGGTGCTGCGAGGCCTGCTCGAGCAGGACGTCCTTGCCCGTTATGCCGACATCGGCTGAGCCCGCCTCCACGTATGTGGGAACGTCTGAGGGGCGCATCGTGATCACGCCGATCTCCTCGAACAACAGCTTGCGGTCGTTGCTACGCAGCTCCGCGGTATCGACACCAAGGCCGCTGAGCAGCTCAACCGTCTCGGCGAACAACGCGCCGCGCGGCACCGCGATCGTGAGGCCGTTCAAAGGGCTCACGACAGCAGCGCTCCCGTGCCGCGCTCCTCGCCGGCAAGCGCGATGTGCAGGCGTTCGATGCCCAGCGCGAAGCCGACGGCTGGTAGCGAACGCCCAAAACGGCCGAGCAGCTCGTCGTAACGCCCGCCGCCCCCAATTGGCGAACCGAGGGCGGGGTCGTAGACCTCGAACACGGCGCCGGTGTAGTAGCCGATGCTGCCTACCAGGCCCAAGTCGAAAATGACACGCGAGGCCACATCAGAGGCGAGCAGCTCGTACACACTGCGCAGGCCCGCGACTGCCTCCGATACGGGGCCGTCCGCTTCCGATAGGACCTCAGGACCGCCCCGGCGCTGGGGTACCTCCAGAAGCAACTCACGCGACTCCACAGCGATCGAGAGGCGCGAGAGACGCTCGTCAAGCGCCACGAAGTCTCGCGCAGCAAGCGTTGACAGAAGCGCTTCACGGTCGCTCGGCTTCACTCCGAGGCTCTCCATCAGCGAGCCGAACAGCGACGCGTCACCGAGACCAATCCTGTAGTCCTGAAGGCCGACCGCGTCCAGGCAGGAGCACAGCACCGTCAGCGCTTCGGCCGTGCCCTTGGGGGCCGGCGACCCGATCAGCTCGACCCCGGCCTGCAGAAGCTCGCGCGGCTGGCCGCGCTGAGGACGCACGCCGCGATAGCAATGTGCCAGGTAGCAGAAACGCAACGGCGGCTCAGTATTGGCATAGCGAGTCGCAACCACGCGGGCGATCGGCACGGTCATGTCCGAGCGCAGCGCAAGTACCGCGCCCGACTCGTCGAACACCCTGTAGGCGGGGCGCGCATCGGCAGAGCCAGCGCCGTATGCCGGGTGGCCTGCTTGGGCGAGCACAGACTCGTACTCGAGCGCCGGCGTGTAGACCTCACCGTAGCCGTAGCGCTCGAAGACGCCGCGCAGCGCATCGGTGATTACGCGCAACTCCCGCGTCTCGTCGGGCAGCACGTCGCGCGTGCCGCTGGGGATTGGGTGGATCATGATGCGCTCATATTGGACGTCTTGACACGGGCATGCTCGAGAGCGGTTCGCCAGAGCCAGCCACTCAGGCGGGAACTGGCTCCGTAGCGACACGCTCGATGCGCGCACCAAGTTCCCGCAGGCGCTCGTCAATGCGCTCATAGCCCCGGTCGATCTGGCGAATGTTGCCGATCTCTGAGCGGCCCTCCGCGCACAGGGCCGCCAGCAGCATCGCCATTCCGGCACGGATGTCGGGCGACTCTACGCGCTCGCCGCGAAGCCTCCGTGGACCGGTGACGATCGCGCGGTGCGGGTCGCACATCACGATGTCCGCCCCCATCAGGATGAGCTTGTCGGTGAAGATCAGGCGGTTCTCGAACATCCACTCGTGCACGATCACCGACCCCTCCGCCTGGGTAGCAAGCGCCACAGCGATCGAAGTCAAATCGGCCGGGAATGCGGGCCACGGACCGTCCTGAACCTTGCTCTTATAGCCGCCCACATCAGATTGAACGATCAGCTTCTGTCCGCCGGGTATAAGCACGTCCTTGTCCTCAAGCACTGAATGCAGGCCCAGGCGCTCGAACACGAGACGGATCATGCGCAGGTCACCCGGCACAGTGTCCTTGATCCTCAGCTCGCCGCCAGTGACCCCGGCGAGTGCCATGAAAGACCCAATCTCGATGTGATCTGGCGCGACCGTGTGTTCGCACCCATGCAACTCTGCAGCACCGTTCACTGCAAGCACGTTGGAGCCGATCCCCTGGATGTCAGCTCCCATCTTCACGAGCATCCGTGCCAGGTCCTGGACATGTGGCTCGCAGGCGGCGTTGCCGATCACGGTCGTCCCTGGTGTCAAGGCAGCGGCCATCAGCGCGTTCTCTGTCGCCATCACGGAGGGCTCATCCATGAACACATGGGTAGAGTGCAGTCCCCGAGGTGCCGTTAGGACAATCTCGCGACCACTTTCGACATTCGCCCCCATCGCCCGAAACGCGTCCAGGTGAGGGTCCAGGCGGCGGCGCCCGATCACATCTCCTCCCGGAGGGGGCATAACTGCGCGGTGGAAGCGAGCGAGCAACGGGCCTGCAAGCAGGAACGATGCCCGAATCTGCTCGGCGAACCCAGGGTCGACATCCAACTGATGCACAGCAGACGCACACAGGGAAATCTCATTGGACCCCTGCCAAGCGACACGCACGCCAACTGCCGAAAGAATCTCGAGCATCGCCTCGACGTCGCGGATACGCGGCACATTGCGCACGACCACCTCGTCCTCGGTGAGGACGCAGGCGGCGAGGATCGGCAGCGCGCCGTTCTTGTTTCCGGCCGGAACCATCGTGCCGGAGAGCGGAGCACCACCCTCGATAACAAACTTCTCCATGAGCTGTCTAGTTGCCCGCCCGCGACCTGACGTAGCGATAATGCGGCGCCTGGCAAGGGTAACAGCCATCTCTTCCTAAGAGGTTCGCGCGCGATTACCAAGCCCCTGCCTTGCGCAGCTACTAATCTGGGCCTGTTTGCAATTCCTATTGCACTACATTAGCCTCGTGTTTGGCTCTACCAAGCCAAACAATCGACTTTGGGGGCGATGGTGCGCTAGCCTGCTTGATAGTCATCCGCCAGCCCTCATAGCCTACGAACATATGTTCTATTTCAACGATCCAAGCTCAGCCGCGCCAGGTGCAAGGGCGAGAGGCCATCTTAGGAGACGTGTACTCACCACGCTAGATCTCGCCCTGTCTTTCCTAACCCTTGAGGACGGCAACGAGGAGGAGCGGGAGGCCGAATGGACGGCCCAAGCAGCGCGTCCAGAACCGGCGTGCTCAACGTGCAATCCACAGGATTATCGCAATCGCCAACGTCTAAAGCCTCTTGTAAGTCCGCGCAGGCACGGCGACGTCACAGCGCCAGCACATCACTGTCTTTCGCCCATTCAACACCGTCCTCTTGCTCGAATGCCTCACCATTGAGCCTGGACAGGGGCCAAGCAGTCGACGCGGTTAACATAGACGAGCCGCCCCAGGGGGCGGCTCGTCTCTGAAGTAAACCGGCGGCGTCCTACTCTCCCGGGCCCTTGCGGGCCAAGTACCATCGGCGCTGAGGGGCTTAACTGCTCTGTTCGGAATGGGAAGAGGTGTTTCCCCCTCGCCAAGGCCACCGGAAAATCGTGAGAGACCACGCTTCTCGGGGTCCTTCAAAACTACACAGCGCCACAGCGGGTATCACTTCGCTTCCTGCATTGGGAGCGAATCAAAAAAATCCGTCAAGCCCTCGACCCATTAGTACCGGTCTCCTTCACGCGTCACCGCGCTTCCAGATCCGGCCTATCAACCTGGTGGTCTACCAGGGGTCTTACTCCCTCTAGGGGATGGGAGAGTTCATCTCGAGGCCGGCTTCCCGCTTAGATGCTTTCAGCGGTTATCCGATCCACACGTAGCTAGCCTGCTATGCCCTTGGCAGGACAACAGATAC
>JANWLE010000056.1 GCA_025451035.1 Solirubrobacteraceae bacterium | reverse complement strand
GGCGGGCTCGACACGCGCGCGGCGATCGCCCGCACACTGCAGACCGCCGGGCGCACCGTGCTGTACAGCTCGCTGACCGTCGCAGCGGCGCTCACCTGCCTGCTCGTGTTCCCGATCCGTTTCCTGTACTCGATGGGGATCGGCGGCGCCGCCGTCGCCCTCTGCGACGGCGCCGTCGCGCTGATCGTGCTGCCCGCGCTGCTGCTCGTGCTCGACAAGCGCATCGACGCGCTCTCACCAGCATGGCTCAAGCGTCGCGGCAAGCGCACCGCGACAGCGGACAAGGACGGCGGCTGGTGGAAGCTCGCGCACGGCGTGATGCGCCATCCGGGAGCGGTCGCGCTGGGGAGCGCCGTCGTGCTGCTCGCCGCCGCCGCGCCCGCGCTCGCGCTGAAATTCACCGTGCCGAGCGCCAACCTGTTGCCACTGTCCGCGCCCAGCCGCCAGGTGGAAGACACCCTCGCCAGCGACTTTCCCACCAACCCCGCGGAAATCACCTCGATCGTCCTCGAGGGGTCGCGGGCCCGCAGCCGCACACTCGCGCTCCTGGCCGCGAAGGAGGCGCAGGGTGCGGCGGTCCTCTCGCCGCCGCGCTACCTGGGCCGCAAGACATGGGAGATCGACCTGCTCCCGCACGGCTCGCCGTTCGCCGCCGCCCAACAGCGGCTGATCGAGCGCCTGCGCGCCAGCGTCCGGCGCTACGGCGCCACCGTCGGCGGCGAGGGCGCCTTCTTCGTCGACCAGAAGGCGGCGATCGCCTCCCATTTCGGCCTCGCCCTGGTGATCCTCGCGCTGCTGACGGCCGCCTTCCTGTTCGCGCTGACAGGGTCGGTGGCGATCCCCGTGAAGGCGTTCGTGATGAACCTCCTGACAGCCAGCATCGGCGCAGGCCTGCTCGTGCTGATCTTCCAGGACGGCGCGCTGCACTCGCTGCTCGGCTTCACGCCGATCGGGGGCCTTGAAGAGTCGAGCCTCGTGCTGATGTTCGTGATCGCCTTCGCGCTCTCCACCGACTACGAGGTATTCGTGCTCGGGCGGATCAAGGAGGCGCGCGACAGGGGGCTGCCCAACCGCGAGGCGGTGGCCGTCGGGCTCGAGCGCACAGGTCGCCTGGTCACGGCGGCCGCGCTGCTGTTCTGCGTCGCGGTCGGCGCCCTGGCGAGCTCCGACCTCTTCTTCACCAAGCAGTTCGGGCTGGGTACCGCGCTGGCGGTCGCGATCGACGCGAGCATCGTGCGGGCGCTGCTCGTGCCCTCGCTGATGGCGCTGCTCGGCGAGTGGAACTGGTGGGCGCCGCGCGCGCTGAGGCGCCTGCACGGGCGCATCGGGCTGAGCGAGTCCGCCCCCGGCCGGGCCGGGCCCGCGCAAGCCGACCTTAGCGACGGGCGAGACCCCGCCGTATCTGAGGCGCTGCGCTCCTAGCGGACGGCACGCTGCGGCGAGACGAACCTCTCCGCCGGCTCGCACCGCGTGAGGGGCGCCGCCGCCCGGCGCTGAGCGACGACGGCAGAACGTCTGGGCGAGCGGCCGATCGGCTCACTCCCCGACGCGAACCGATGAGTCTTGCCGTCGGCGCCAGCCATAGGGTTGACTTTCGTTTCGTTTCCCTTGCGCCGAGCGTGACCCGACAGGAGGCAAGATGGCCAGGTTGAGATTTCAGGTTTCGATGTCGCTCGACGGCTTCATCGCCGGGCCGAACCCGAGCGTGGAGGACCCGCTGGGTGAAGGCGGCATGGCGCTTCATGAGTGGGCGTTCAAGCTAGCGGCGTGGCGTAAGCCGCACGGGCGCGAGGGAGGCGAGACGAACGCCAGCAGCCTGATCGTCGAAGACGGGTTGCAGAACATCGGCGCGACGATAATGGGACGCAACATGTTCGGCGGCGGCCCCGGCGGATGGGAGGCCGAGCCGTGGAACGGTTGGTGGGGGGATGACCCGCCGTTTCACATGCCGGTCTTCGTGCTGACCCACCATGCGCGCGAGCCGCTGCACATGCGCAAAGGCACGACCTTCTTCTTCGTCACAGACGGGATCGCCTCCGCGCTCGCACAGGCAAAGCAGGCGGCCGCCGGCAAGGACGTCGCGCTCGGCGGCGGCGCGAACGCCGCCCAGCAGTATCTGCGCGCGGGACTCATCGACGAGCTGCGGCTGCACGTGGTGCCGGTCCTGCTCGGTGAAGGCACACGGCTGTTCGATCACCTAGCGGGCGCCGAGCTGAAGCTCGAGGGGCCCGATGCGCTGTCCACGCCGGAGGTGACCCACCTCACCTACCGGCTGGCGAAATGACCGGCGAGCGCCCTGCGCGCCAGCCACCAGTAGACGCCGAGCGGCACACAAATCGCCGGCGCGAGCCACAGGACCGCTTCGAGCATGCCGCCCACGCTGAGCGGCGCGAGCGCATGGCCTACAGCGGCGGCGCCCGCCAGGCCGCATAGCGCGAGCAAAAAGGCGCCGAGAAAGACGCCGACGCCAACGAGCGAGAGGCCAAGCTCGCTAAGGCTCGGCCTGCTCAGGCGCGGCTCGTTGGCGCCCTCCAGCCGCAGCACGCGGGCTTCGAGCGTCGCGGGTGCCGCCAGCGGCACCGTCCCGCTGGTTGGCCCGCGCGCCTGCGCCGACGCTGACTTCAGCAGCGCGCCGGCGAGCGCGCCCGCGCCATGGCTGGCAGCGGCGCGCTCGTCCGCGGCGAGCTCACGCGCAGTCATGTAACGGGCGGCGAGTGCCGCGAGCACTGGCAGGAAGAAGAAGCCCGCGCACAGCGCCTGCGCGAGCGCGGCGCGCAGCGGGTCGAGCTGCGCGACGTGGTAGCGCTCGTGCTCGAGCACGGCGGCAAGCTCAGGCTGCGAGAGCGCCCCGAGCATTCCACGGCTGACGACCACGCGGGGACGACGCACGCCATAGACGAACGAGAACGCCTCATCGTCATCGACCACCGTCACGCGTCCCTCGAGGCCGGCGCGCGCGGCCGTGGCGGCCAACCGCGGCTCCGGCGCAAGCCCGCGGCTGGCGGTGAGCCGCGCTATCTCGCGCGCCGAGCGCCGCTGGCCGGCGAGCGAGCGCGCCACTGCCACCACCACCAGCGAGCACAGCAGCACGAACGGCGCACACAACGCGAGCACGTTCGCGCCCGGGACGGGGCTCGCGCCGGTGTCGGCGAGCGGCAGCAGCGCGTAGCTCACCAGGCCACAGGCCACATAGGCGCTCAGCGACAGCGGCAGGGCGAGCAGTCCGGCGATATTACGGCTGGCGGCGTCAAAGCTCACCGGCTGTCCTGCCGTTCGCCGAGCAGCCGGCGCAGGCGCTCCAGCAGCGCGGGGTCGATACTCGCTTCGTCGATGAAATGCGCGAGCGCGGCGTCGCCGTGGAGACGGATCACCTCGCGCACGGCGAGGCCAGCGGCATCGGTGGCGGTCGCCTCGTAGGTGAAGCTGCGCCGCTCGCCATGACGCACCAGCGTGCCGTTCGCGACCAGCCGGTTCATGACGGTCATCACGGTTGTGTAGGCGAGCGGCTCAGCGCGACGCTCGTTCAGCGCCTGCAGCACCTCTCTAACGGTGACCGGGACGCCGGCTCTCCACACGACCTCCATCACCGCTCCCTGCAGCGGCGCGAGCGTCCCGCTGCCCTTCTTGGGCCTTCCCGCCATCGGCACAACACTACTACATATTTGTCGTGTATGCTCGCCTCATGACCACTACACAACATGACTACGCGGCACGCGCGCGCGCAGCGATCGAGATCGTCTGCGCCGGAGACCTCTCACGCATGGAAGATTTCTACAGCCCCACCTTCGTAGATCACGTCAACGATGCGACCTTCCACGGCTATGAGGGCGGCCACGAATCGGTCAGCTTCTACCGGGCGATTTTCAAGGACCTGAGGATGGGCGTCGAGGAGCAGGTCAGCGAGGGCAGGAGCGTCGCGTCGAGATGGGTGTTGACCGGCTCGCTTCACGGGCGGCGAGTCACCCTGCGCGGCACGACGATCAGCCGCTTCGACGAGGACGGGCGGATCGTCGAAGACCACGGCCACACCGACACGATCAGCCTGCTGCGCCAGCTCGGCATGCTGCGCACGCTGCTGCTCGGCGTCGCGCTCGCGACCAGGAGGGTGAAGCTGCCCAAGGGAGCGCTCACACGAGCGGGCGCAAACACGATCTGAACCGCACGAGCCGCCGGCGTGCGCGCCCGCGGAAGTCAGGCCACGCCTTCGTCGCGGAGTCCTCTGGCAGGGGTCGTTCGTAGACGCGGTAGCGCTTGACCATGTCCCCGCCGAGCGCCTGCATCGAACGACTCATCGGCTCCTTGGTCTTGAGGATCCAGCCCCGCCTCCACACCGCCGATCAGACGGCGCAGGCACTCCCGCCAATGTTCGGAAAACGCCGATGCGGTGCCGGTGTGCCGATGCCGCCGCCAAGCCAAGAAGTACCCAGCCTGCGCGTGCTCAAAAAACGGGTTACGCCTACGACTGAGATGCCCGCGCCGCTCAGGACACGCGCGGCGGCACCCAATTCTGGGCGCCCGCGCAAAGCCGCCAAGGCAACCTTATGAACTGGCGCAGCACGGGTCGCAAGGACGTCCCGGCCCGCGGCTGCTGGTCGGAGCAGGCGCAGTACAGCTGAGCGAGGTTTCTTGAGTCAAGCTTGCTTTGAGCCATCGATCGCAGAGTTGCTGGCCGCGGGCGAGCTCGAGCTCGCCCGCCCGAAGGTGGCGCTCTGGCTCGCAGAGCACGGCCGGTCCGCCAGCGCCCGCCACCTGTATGAGGAATGGCTGGCCGCCGGCGGCTCGCCAGAGCTCGTGCGCGAGGACCTCAGCCGCTGGATCGCCGCCCACGGCGAGCGCCCGCGCGCCATGTCCGTCTACCGCGCCTGGCTCGACGGGGGTGGCGAAGTGCAGCTCATACGCGGGCCGCTGTCGCGCTGGATTGCCCGCCACGGCACCGACGTGCACGCCGGCCTGGTCTATGCGCCGTGGCTGAGAGCCGGCGGCGCGACCGAGACGGTCAGGGCGCCGCTCGGCGAGTTCCTGCGGCTGCACTCCGATACGCCCGGCATCGACCTCGTGTTCGGAGCGTGGCTGCAGGCCGGCGGCGAGCCCGCCTTCGTGCGCGCGGCGATCGAGCGCTGGCTCGCGCGGCACGGGCAGGATCAGCCGGACACCAAGTTCTTGTTCACGACCTGGCTCTTAGCCGGCGGGGACCTCGAGCTGGTGCGCGCTCCGATCGCGACCTGGCTCGCCACCCGCGCAGAGGTCGAGGACACCAGCTACCTCTTCGAGGGGTGGATCGCCCACGGGGGCGAGCTCGAGCTGGTTCGCAAGCCGCTGGCCATTTGGTTTGACTGCCACGGGCGCACGCACATCAAGGCCGGATTCCTCTACCGCGAGTGGCTCGAGGCGGGCGGCGAGCTCGACCTCGTCAGAGAGCCGCTCGCCGCCTGGCTCGAGCTGCACGGCGAGCATCCCGACATCGCCGCGATGACCTACCGCGCCTGGCTCATCACTGGCCGCGGCGAGCCGCAGCTCGTGCGCGGCCCGCTGGAGCGCTGGTTGGCGCGGCACGCCGACAGCGAGGACGTCGAGCCGCTCTGCAGCGCGTGGCTCGAGGCGGGCGGCGAGCTCGACCTCGTCAGAGAGCCGCTCTCGCGGTGGCTTGAGAGCGAGCAGGAGCCGCCCGAGTACGGCAGGGCCTACCACCTGTGGCTGCAGGCTGGCGGCGATCCACAGTTGGTGCGCGAGCCGCTGCGGCGCTGGCTTGCAGAGCACGGCGATGAGCCGCAGGCCACCTTCATCTACGACGCCTGGCTCGAGCATGGGCGCGAGCTCGGGCTGGTGCGAGCGGCGCTCGTCAGCTTCATCGCGCGTAACTCAACGCTCGCGCAGAGCCACTTCGTCTACTGCGCCTGGCTTGACGCCGGCGGCGAGCCGCAGCTGATCGCCACGGGTTTGCGCGAGTGGCTGACCGCGCACGCCGCCAGCGAGCCGCAGGTCACCTACGTCTTCTGTGCCTGGCTTGACGCCGGCGGCGGGCTCGAGCAGATCTGCCCGTGGGTGCTCGACTGGATGAGCACCCACGGGCAGATCGAGGACGCCGGCTATGTCTTTGCCTCCTGGCTGCGGGCGGGCGGCGAGTTCACGCCGGTGAAGGGCGCCATCGCGCGATGGATCAAACGGCACGGGCAATCCCCGCCCGCGCGGTTAGTGTGGCGCGCCTGGCTGAAGGCGAAGGGAGAGCCGCTCGTCGTCAGGCAAGCGATGTTCAGCTGGCTGGGACAGAACCATCGCACCGTCGAGGCGGTGTTCGACTACCGCCTGTGGCTCGACGCGGGAGGCGAGCGCCGGCCGATCGCCAAGGCCATGCTCTCCTGGCTCTCGCTGCACGGCGCCGAGAAGCTCGCCGGCAACGTCTACCAGGCGTGGCTGGGCGCCGGCGGATCGCCGCAGCTGGTGCGCCCCGCGCTCGAGCGCTGGCTGCAAACACCCGCGACGGTGGACAAGACCGCGCTGTACGTGTACCGGTCATGGCTTTCGGCCGGCGGCGAGCCGGCGCTGGTGCGCGACCCAATACGGGCTTGGTGCGCCGCCAACGGGGCCGCCAGCGGCGCCGAATTCGTCTACGTATCGTGGCTCGAGGCGGGCGGCTCACCCGATTTGATCCACGCGCCGTTCGCTCGCTGGCTGACCGCCTTTCCCCGCCGCCAGCAGACCGGCTCGATGCTCCAGGCGTGGCTCGACCACCAGGGCGAGCTCGAGCTCGTGCGCGAGCCGATCGCGACCTGGCTGCGCTACAACGGCCATTGGTTCGGCGCCCAGTTCATTTTCCGCGCGTGGCTCGCGGCCGGCGGCGAGGCCGATTTTCTGCGCCAGCCCGTCGCCGATTGGCTCGAGCACAACTGCCGTGCGCCGAACACCCACTACTTCTTCAAGACGTGGCTCTCCGCGGGCGGCGAGCCCGCGCTGATCGCACCGTCGCTCGCCGCCTGGACCGAGGTGCACGCAACCATGCCGCAAGCCAGCTTCGTCTACCACGCGTGGCTGCGCTACACCCGCGACCCTGGACTGGTGCGCGAGCCGGTGAGCAAGTGGATAGCCGTCCACTGGCGCAGGCGGACCGCCTCGCTGGTGTATGACGCTTGGCTTCGCGCTGGCGGCGAGCCCCAGCTGGTGCGCGACTCCATCTGCCAGTGGCTGACCCGCCACGGCCACACCCCGCAGGCGGCCTTCATCTTCTGGGCGTGGCTGGACAGCGGCAACGAGCTCGACTTCGTGCGCGGGCTGATCCGCCGCTGGCTCTCTCAGGACCCGTGGCCTAACGCGGTCAAGCCGGTCCGCGAAGCGTGGCTGCGCCGCGGCGGCGAGCCGGAGCTGCTGCGGGCGCCCGCGCGAAGAGCGCTCACCCAACGGCGGGGCGAGGCGCCCGCCCGCGCACAGGCGGCGCTCCTCACCACCGCCGCCCGGCCCGGCCCGCGCAAACGCGGCCACGCCGGCGCCTGAACGCGACGCGGGCCTCGAGGGGCTCACACGAGCGTCAGCTCGACTACCCGTCCGTCGATTACGCGCTCGTTATCTCCCTGGCGGGTAGACAAGAGAAGAGCATCGCAAAGCAAGAGGCCGCTATGTACCTCATACCAACACTGATAATCAGCTTCCTCGTCGTGGGCCTGGCGCTCGGAGCGCTGGCCATGACGGTGCGTCTCATCGCCAAAGCCGTGAAGGGCACCGTGGTGAGGCGTATCCGCTTCAAGCGAGAGATCTCCGGCGACTGGTGGACCCAATTCGAGCACGAATTCCGCCATTACGCCGCGCTCGAGGAACGGCGCCACTAGACCCCCAGAGCGCAGCGTGTGGCGCGAGGACCTCTCGCCCGCCGGGCTCCCGCGCACGCAAGCGAGGGCTGCCAAGCCGCGGCACGGGCGAAGCTAACATTGGTGCAGATCGATCTCCCGGCGTGGTGGGCGCGCCAGGCGAAACCCAGCAAGCCGCATAGGCGAGCGGCTGCGGGTAGAGCCGTGTGTAAATGCATGCGATAGAGGCCATCGTCGCGCTTGTCGTCGTTTCCGCCACACTGGCGGGGCTGGCGCGCGCGCTCGGCGTGCATTACGCGATCGTGCTGGTGCTGGGCGGCTTGGTCCTGGGCTTCGTGCCGGGCGTCCCCGACCCCCGCCTCGAGCCCGGCCTCGTCCTGTTCGTGTTTCTGCCGCCGCTCATCTACGCCGCCGCATACGGCTCCTCGCCGCAGGACCTCTGGGAGCAGGCGCGGGCGATCAGCACGCTAGCGATCGGGCTGGTCCTGGCGACCGTCTGCGGGGTAGCGGCGATCGCCCATCTCGTTGCCGGCATCGGCTGGGCGCCGGCGATGGTGCTAGGCGCGATCCTCGCGCCGACCGACCCGATCGCCGCGACATCGGTGCTGCGCCGCCTCGGCGCGCCCGAGCGGATGTCGCGGATCCTCGAAGGCGAGGCGCTCGTCAACGACGGCACCGGCCTGACGATCTACACGCTCGCCGTCGGCGCGGTCCTAACTGGTCACTTCTCGCTCGCCTCGGGGGTGCTTCAGTTCGTCGTCTCCTCAGCCGGGGGCGTGGCGATCGGGCTCGCCGCGGGCTGGGTCTCGAGCGCAGTTCGGCGGCGCATCGACGAACCGGCAATCGAGATCAGCATCTCGCTGCTGACCGCGTACGTGGCGTACCTGCCGGCCGAGCGCCTCGGGGTCTCCGGGATCCTGGCAGTGGTGGCCGCCGGGCTGTTCACAAGCCACCAGGCCGAATCGTTGCTGTCGGCCTCCTCGCGGCTGCAGTTGCGCAGCTTCTGGGACGTGTTGAGCTTCCTGCTCGAGTCGGTCCTGTTCCTGCTGATCGGGCTGCAGCTGAAGGGGATCGTCGGCGACTTGAGCGGCGGCCCCGGCAAGCCCCTTGCGTACGCCGCGGCGGTCCTCGCGGGCCTCGTGCTCATTCGCATCGCGTGGCTCTTCGCGGCCTCCGCGCTGCTGCGGCTGGCCTCCCTTCGCCGGCCGGGGCAGCCGACCGCCGCCAGCCGCGCCGAGCTCCTCGTGATGGGCTGGAGCGGGATGCGCGGCGGCCTGTCGCTGGCGGCGGCGCTCGCGCTGCCATTGAGCGCCGCCGGGCACCTCTTCGCCAACCGCGACACCCTCATCTTCGTCAGCTACGTGGTGATCGCCGCCACGATCGTGATCCCAGGGCTGACCATCACAGTCCTGGTTCGCCGGCTCGGTTTGGCAGAGGACGAGGCGGTAGTTCGCGCCGAGAGCGACGCGCGGGTGGCGCTGGCGCAAGCCGCGCTGAAGCACATCGACGAGGTCGCCGAGCGCCACCAGCTACACGAGCGGATCGCCGACCAGCTGCGCATGAACTACACGCTGAGGATCCAGCGCCTGAACCCAGAGGCCAATGGCAGCGGGGGGCGTGCCGCAAGCGCCCGCGCGCGCCAAGCGCGCAGCCTGCAGCGAGAACTGATCGGCATCGAGCGCAAGCGCCTGGCGCAGCTGCGCCGGCAGGGACTGATCTCGCTGCAGTCACAGCGCCGCATCGAGCGTGACCTCGACCTCGAGGAGTCGCGTCTACGACGCTGAGCGCTCCGGCCAGGCAAAGCCACTTGAAAGCCGCCCGCGTTCGCCTGATGAGCACCGAGATCACGGTGCGCTCTTGGTTGAGGCGCTCATCAGGCGGGCACGGGCGTGGGCCGAGCGAACGGCGGCGGTAAGCGTATGAATGTCGTAGGCGCCGTAGTAACGGCGCCCGTTGATGAAAAATGTGGGGGTGCCGGAGACCCCGCTCTCATCGGCGCTCGCCACGTCCTCGGCGACGCGTCCCGCGAACTCGTGGCGGCGCAGCTGCTCCCAGAAGCGCTCTGAGTCAAGGCCCAGCCCCTGCGCGTAGCGCCCCAAATCCTGCGGCTCGAGCGCGCCTTGGTGACCAAGCAACGCGTCGTAGAACTCCCAGAAGCTCCCCTGCGCGCCAGCGGCCTCAGACGCCTCGGCGGCGAGCTGCGCGCGAAGATGGACGTCGCTGAGCGGAAGGTGGCGCCAGACGTAGCGCAGCTCGCCGCCGAAAGACGAAAGCAGCTCGCGGATCACCGACTCCGCCTGCCCGCAGTAGGGGCACTCAAAATCGCCGTACTCCAGTAGCGTGACCGGCGCATCGTCCGGTCCGCGGACGTGATCGTGTCGCGGGTCGACATCATCGGAGAGGTCCAGCAGCTCACCGGCGGTGCCGGCGAGCTGCCGTGCCCGCACACGTGTCGGCAGTCGTTTGCTCAACGCGAACACGCCCCCAGCGAGCAGCGGTGCCACCACCGCGCAGGCCAGCACGCCGAGCTTCGCCTCCTGCAGGCGCCGCCCGTCAAACGCGAGCGCTGAGATCAGCAGCGAGACGGTGAACCCGGTGCCCGCGACCATCGCGCCGCCGGCGAGCGACGGCCAGGCAACGGTTGGGCGGGTTCCGTGCAGCGCCCTGCGTGTCGCAAGCCACGAGGCGCCGAGGACGCCCACTGGCTTGCCCACGACATAGCCGACGAAGATGCCGAGCGTGATCGGCGAGGCGATCGCGTCGCCGATCAGACCACCGGTCACGTGAATGCCCGCGTTGGCGAGCGCGAACATCGGCACGAACACGTAGCTCGTCCAGGGATGGAGAGCGTGCTGGAGACGCTCGTTCGGCGAAATCGCCGAGAGCACGCTCCGCTGCGCCGAGCGCGCCAGCCGCGCCGTCGGCTGCTCGCGGAAGGAGCGCGCATCCGCCGTCGCGCGCTCGAGATCCTGACGCGAAGGCGGATACGCGCTCGTCGCGAGGCCGACGGCCAAGCCGGCGATCACCGGGTCGATACCCGACTTGAACATCGCCACCCACAGGGCGGCGGCGAGCACGACCGAAATCGGCCGCAGCCAGACGGGCGTGTAGCGCACCGCGATGAGCAACCCGAACAACCCGACGGCTACAGCGAGCGCGACGAGCGACAGGCGCCCCGCGTAGGCCGTAGCGATCACGACAAGCGCGCCAAGGTCGTCGACCACGGCGAGCGTCAGCAGAAAAACCCGCAGGCGCGTGGCCCCTCGGGGAGCGAGCAGCGCCAGGGCACCGAGCGCGAACGCGGTGTCGGTCGACATCGCCGCCCCCCAGCCATGCGCTCCCGGGCCTCCGGCGTTGAAAGCCAGATAGATCGCCACCGGAGCCGCCATCCCGCCGATCGCCGCCAGCACCGGCATCGCCAGCCGGCGACGCTCGCGCAGCTCCCCCAGGTCGAGCTCGCGCTTGGCCTCAAGTCCAACGACCAAAAAGAAGAACGTCATCAGCCCCTCATTCACCCAATGACGCAGGTCCGCCGAGATACCGCTGTGGCCAACCTCAATCGAGAGCTTCGTCGTCCACAGCGATTCATAGGAGCCAGACGACGGCCAGTTCGCCCACAACAGCGCCACGATCGCCGCCGCCAGCAGGACAGCCGCGCTGCCGGTCTCGGCGCTCAGGAAGTCACGGACCGGCGCCGCGAGGTTCCGCGCCCATGCCGTACGACCGCTAAAGGGGGTAGCTCCCGCACTGGCCATACCCCGCGATTATCCACCGCCAGCGCGGACGCGGCTCGGGCAGCTCGCCACTGGGACGCCCCGAGGTCCCCGCTTCCCGCTAATTAGCGAGCTCGAGTCGATCGTGTGCGGCGAGCCCGAGTGATGGTCACGCTCGGAGCGGACGCGAAGCGCCTAACGAGCGCCGCCGCTCCGCGTCGCATCCGAGCTCATGTGCACCGACGAGCGCGGTGTATGGGTAGCACTCGCTGACGGTGCGTCCGTCATAGGCCCGATGGCCGAGGCCAGCAAAGGGCCATCGCAACACTTTCCAATCCCCGTCGCAATCCTTGCCCGCCTAGCCGTCGATGTCGGCCAGCAGGGTCACGGAATCGGCGCGGCGCTTCTCAGTGACGCACTCGTGCGTTCGGGCGATGTGCGGAGCATCGCCCGCAAGCCATACCTCAAGGTCCTCGATCCGCCCGAGCTCAGCCCGCATACCGCTGAACGCGCGCGGCGATCACCGAGGATCTCACAGACGATCGAGCGCGCTGAGTCCGCCGCTCGCACCGCTTGCGCAAGCGCCCTACTTCCCGTCGTCCGGCTTGCTCAGTGCCTTCCCGGCGCTCTGCACGACGCTGCGAATGAAGTCGTATTGCGTGTGGACCAGTCGGTCGGCCATCTCCATGGCCGAGTCGACGACCTCCTGCCGCCTGGACGGACGCTCGCCGACCGCCGGCAGCTTCTCGTCGAGGGTATCGACGAACTTGCGCACCGCCTCAATCGCAGCCCGCTGCCCCGACTCGAGCGACTTCAATACGTCGTCGGAGAGCTCGGTAGTCCGGTCGACCCTCTTCGCCCGCTCATGCTGCTTGCTCTCCGCCGCATGGCCCCGGCGCGTGGCCGCTGCCTTGCGCGCCGCCGTGCTGCGCTGGGTCTTGGTCTCTGGCATTTGAATGTCTCCTTCGAGGGACGTGCGTCCCGTTAGCACTGCATTTTTCGTAGGGGAGCGCCTGCCCGCAGCCCCATTACGCTTCGCGGCCGCAGCCTTGGCTAGCACCATATGCCAGCCCGCCGCGGACGCCATCCGTGAAGAACTCGGACGTGGGTGCGCTCAAGCTACGCACCCGCGTCCTCGCGCCGGCCGGGAGCCCGAGCGGCGCGATGAGGCTGGCGATGGCATCGACCCCTCCACCGGTATCACCGGACGGGCCCGGGTGGCAGGCGCACCTCGGGCTAGAGTGGTTTACGGGCAACGAGCATAGGAAGGGACCACGACCATGAACGAGCGCCAAGAAGAGGCCGAGTGGAACATCGCCGACTGGCACGGCAAGATGCTCGTCGACGTCCACGGCGAAAAGATCGGCAAGCTCCAAGACATCTACGTAGACGTCGAGACCGACGAGCCACAATTCGCCACCGTCAAGGAGGGCTTCATCAACCGCCACCTGACCTTCGTACCACTCGGCGGGATCAACGTCGGCCCCAACGAGCTACGAGTAGCCGTAACCAAGGAACAAGTCCAAACCGCACCCAACATCGAACAACACGGCGAGGAGCTCTCACAAGCAGACGAGTCTGCCCTCTACCACCACTACGAGCTCAACTACACCCCACCAAACACCGAAAGCGGACGCCGACTCGCACGCCGCTAGAACAAATCACCGGCCACCCTAAGCCTCCGCCCAAGGCGTCGTGCATGACCGGAGCCGGCAGGTCGAAGACGACGCGTCCCGCGCGGTCCCGCAAAGCGATCGCCCCTTCGCGCGTCATCGTGGGTATGAGTGCTGGGCGCCGCTCCTACGGGCCTCGAGGAGACGTTGTCGCTTACATCCAAACGGTGTTGGCTTTGTCCTCTTTTTTCGGACCTCGCGCGCGGGAATCGGGGCCTCATTACGCGGCCCACACCAGTTGCGGCGAGGGTACAGCGCTATTCGCTGGCTACCTCGCACGGAGGATGACAGCGATCAGCACGAGGATGACGATTAGTTCGCTCTGCATATAGATCACCTCCTTCATCCCCCGCCGAGGAGGTGATCAGAACAGAGCGAGTCGCCTCGCTCTCAATGATCTGGCACTCAACGTAGCGAGATAGTGGCGGGCTGCTCGCGATCTCACCTACGCCGCGCAGCCACCGCGTCGCCGAAAGGGAATGGCAGGTGGGAACTCTCGAGATCGGGGCTCTTCGAGCCCGGATTGAACTAGCCAGGAATGACCACAAACGGTCACCGGGTGTGAGCGTAGCACGCGTCCGCGTGCAATCAGGAAAAGCCTGTAGTGACCGTTTGGTTTTGGTTTTTGTTTGAGAGAGAAGTCTCTTTCAAACAGCACAGATACAACAAGAGACAAATCAGGAGGAACAAGAATGATTAGGTTGAGGACGTTCGCCAAGCCATCGCACGGTGGAAGGTTTCGGATGCAGCAGGTCAAGCACTCCGCTCGCACTCGGGGAGGACACGACACTAGCTGCCTCGTCGTGCTCATAGATCCAGTGCTCGCAGCCAACACCTCGGGATCTCACCCTGGATACTCGAATCAGCAGCCACACACCACCTCATACCCCACTACAGGATCGGAGACCAGATCCTCTTCGACGCTCGTGAGCTCGACGCATGGGTCAAGCGACACAAGATCGATGAGGCAGGGGTTGACGATCTGGGCTAGAGGTTCTGGTCGAGGGTCGGGTTTCCGGGCTGCTGGCGAGTAGGGTCTAGCCCCTGATGCAGGCCGTCTTCTACCGTGACGCGTCCGGCCGAGAACCGGTGCGGGATTTCCTGGGCTCGCTGGATGACGACTCGCAAGCCGCGATCGAGCATCAGATCGTACGCCTGAACCTGTTGACCAACGCCGTCCCCCATCTCCCCTTCCCGCACTCTTCCCAGGTCGACGGAGAGCTGCGAGAGCTGCGCTGCCACTACGGCCGGGAGCTGTATCGCATCCCCTACCGTCGCTCGGGGCAACTAATAGTCCTCCTACACGTCTTCGCCAAGCGTTCGGTGAAGATCGACCAGCGGGACATTCGCACCGCCCAGGCACGATGGGATGACTTCAAGGCAAGGATGGACGCGAAGCCACGCATTCCACCCCGCGCGGCCGGCAGAGACGCACCATAACCCCACTACACGACTTTCGCACTTCTGCTAACATTGTTGGAGAGATCAGAGCCATGAGTAAGAACCACAGCCCAATCGGAGCCACCGTCAGCGAGCACATCCAACGCAAGCTCGCGAACAACAAGGACTACCGCGAAGCCTATGAACGGCTGCTGCCGTTCGAGCAGATTGCCCGCATCGCGATCATGCGCCGCGCACAACTGGGCCTCTCCCAGCAACAGGTCGCCGAGCGTATGGGGACCACCACCTCCGTCATCTCCCGCATAGAGAGCGGCCAACACCGCACCAGCACCGAGACCCTACGCCGCCTCGCCGAAGCACTCGAGGGCCACGCCGTACTCGGCTTCGAGTTCCAGACCGATGGCGAGCCCGAACGTGAGCTCATCGCGCTATAGACAACAAGGTATCGCTGAGCTCGTCGCAATCGGATAGACACCCTCGACGGGGCTGAAGAAGCCAATCTCTGCTGGGCGGACAAGCACATGTTCGACAACACCGTGATACAGGAGGCCGGACGGCGGATTCTCGATGCCACACCTGCTGGATCCCGCGTGATCGTGTTCGGCTCACACGCCCGCGGCGACGCAGGTGAGCACAGCGACCTCGACCTCCTCGTGATCGAGCCAGCGGTTCAAAACCCCGCTCGGGAGTCCGTACGACTGCGCAGAGCACTCGGCGACTTGGTGCTCGCCGCCGATGTGATCGTCACGAGCGCCGAGCACGTACAGCAATGGCGCGATGTGCGCGGAAGCCTGATCCACGCCGCGCTCACAGAGGGCAGGGAGCTGGCTGCCTGATGGCCAGCGAGATCGACCTCGCCAGACAGCTCTTGAGTTCGTAACGGCAGCGGTCGCATGGGCCCGCACCATCGTCGAGAACATCGAGGCCCAACACAACCCCACCGACAGAACTGACGAAGGCCAAACCACACCTGAGACGACTCAATAACGAGCTGCTTGTCTCCTATTAGGAACGGAAGACAACCTCGAGCTTCGCTTCACTACAGCAGGCAGAATCGTCAAAGCCATGACCGTGCATACCAGCGAGCACACCACCACAAAGACCAAGACCAGCCGAGACGGCGTAAGCGTCGCTCTGAGCGCCGAGCAGCTCGAGCAAGCCGGTATCCACCCTGGCGAGGAGATGCTGCTCGAGGTGCGCCGCTACACCGCAGAGGACTGGATCCGCGACAACGAGGGACACATCTACCACTCCGAGGAGGAGTTCGACACGGCGATGAACGAATTCCTGGCTCTCCCAGAGAGCTAACCGTGCCGACATACAGCGCGACGGCCGCGTTCTACCGGATGCTCCGCCGACTGACAAAAGCCCAGCTCCCGCACGTCGCCCGGCAGCACCTCGTCCCACAGCGACTCCACCTGCCCGGGGGAGGGCGGCGGGGTGTGAGCGTCCCTGATCGCGGCAGTTTGGAGCCGTAAGGCGATTAGCAGGGCTCTTTGTGCGGCGAGTCCTCAGCCTTTGTGCTTGGCGTTGCCGGGATGTTTGGCAGGGGTGCGCCGACGTCGATATCGCTTTCTGGCCTTGGCTTCGCAACGAACTCGCAAACGCTTGCTGCCATGGCTGTGCCTGCAAGCCGCCAACGCTCTGGCGAGCTTCTGTGCGCCAGTCAGGGTCTTTACCTTCACGCTCGGCACGATTTTCGACGGATTAGTCTCCGCGCCGGCGGAGGCGGTTTTGCTGGTGGTGGAGGTGTTGTCGGTGCTAGAGGTCGTACTCCCTGGGTTGTTGCTGGGAGTTTCGTTCTGAGTACTCGAGGACGGCTGGTAGGTGAACTGGTCGCCCGGACCTGTGGAGCTTGTGCCGCCCGAGGTCGTGACCGTTACACCGACCGTGCCGCTTCCAGCCGGCGACGTGGCGGTGATCGAGGTCGGCGAGTCGACTTTGAAGCTCGCTTGTGTTGCACCGAACTTGACAGCGCTGACGCCGGTGAAGTTGGTGCCGGTGATCGTCACGGCGGTGCCTCCGGCAGCGGGACCGTCGATGGGATTGATGGCGGTCACAGTGGGCAAGGCACTGGCATTTGAGGCGTAGATGGCAGTGCCTGACCGGGTGCTTCCAGCCCAAACCGCGCCGAGATCGCCCGCGGCGTCGCTGACCAACACGGGGGACACCGCGCCCATGGGCAGCTGTGAGACGACAGGATCGCCGGTGGACACGAAGCTGGCGAAGCTTTCCGCACCGGGAGCGGTCCGTTGAGTCCAGGACACGCTGGGTATACCGCTTCCATCGATGGCCGCCGACACGCGAGGAGACTGTTCTTCAGACTGGGCGACCTGGACAGGCGGCTGAAAAGCCATGCCGGTCTGAAAGACAGCCTTTTCGACGCGCCAGTCTCCGACTGCGACCTGGCTGTCCCAGGCTGCGACGGTGTCGCCGGTCGAGTTGGAAGCCAGAGCAGGTTCACCAATGATGGGCCGCGCGTCGGACATGTTCTGCAACGATCCGAATCCACCCGTGAGCGGCTCTCTTGCCGCATCGAACAGGTATTCACACGTGCCGATCGTGCTCCCCGTAGAGCCCGAGCAAGGTTCTGGGGCGACCTGCTCACCCAAGACAACGGTCACGTTGCCGTTCGCGTCGATCGTGATCGCGGGGCGCATCGCCACCGTCCCGCCGCTAGGGACAGCCGCAGCCGAAGAGAACGGGCCTCCTGCGACGCTAACGGCAGCCGCGACCGGTCGGGCAGCTTCCCCGTATTCCCCCCACGTGGCCGCCGCATCACCCCCGGAATCGACGGCCACAGCGATAGGCCAGGCGATGGCCCCACTCGGCGGCCCATAGCTGTCCAACTTCTGCGCAGTCTGAAAGCCACCGCTTAGCGTTCCCAAAGTCGCGAACGGCCCCTCCCCCTGCCCTGTACTGCTGTAGCTCCACCACCCGACAACCGCATCTCCCGCCGAGTTCATCGCGACATCGGGAGCGAGACCGCTGCCGTCCTGCGACAGGGTCATCTGATTGGAAATCGAGCCGTCAGACGCGATGACGGCCGCATCGATCTCGAATTCATAGAAGCCATGTTGCGGATTGTTGCCCAAGTAATGCTGCCAGACGAGCAGCCCGTGGCCGCTGCCATCAATCGCGACCGCCTCCGATTCTGCGCGTATGCCGTTGTAGCTCGCCACCGTCGAGGCCGCCGACCATGAGCCGCCCGCGGGCCGCATCGCCTCTTGGATGCTCCATACGTTGGCGCTTCCTACTACTTCTACACATTCCCACGCGGCGAGCTCGTCGCCAGAACCGTTCATTGCGACGCTGATGACTGGGGTCCCGGGGCAGGCACCGGAGATCTGTTGTGGCGCAGAGAATTCCGCGGCGACCGCGGGCACCGAACACACAAGCACCCCGACAACCACAGCTACGGTCACCGCAAGCGAGCGCCACCGGCTAATGACCACCCACAGGCCCTCAACGCTCCCAAACCACCGCGCGGCTGCCATCGATCCGGCCCCCCCTTTGACGGCTGCCGGCACCCAAGGCCGGAAGGACCGCGACCCCCTCGACATCATGCACTTCTCATTTCGTGCAGCCGAATACGACTTATGGATAGACAAAGGCTACCAGAGCCTTCCACTTCTCAGCGCTCGCTACCCACTGGCAGACGATTTCCACGGCGCTTCATCCAGGCGCCACGTGGTGCGATCTTATGACAGGTACGTCAGAAGATACGAGGCGTATTAGTTTAGTTAGGATCGGGCCGTGATTGACCGGCGGCGGCTGCTCTTCGGCGACTTGCTTGTCGCTGGTATTCGAGACCAGGCGCGATGAGCCGCTATCCGGTCGTCATATTCGACCTCGACGGGACGCTGTTGCGAGGCACGACCGTGTCCCTTCTGCTCGCGCAGTGGCTTGGACGGGAGGACGAGATCACCGAGCTCGAGCGTGCATTCCATGCGCACGAGATCTCAAACAGCGTGGTGGCCGACACCTCCGCTGGGTGGCTTGCGGGCAAGAGCGTGGCCGAGACGTGGCAGGTTCTCACTGACGGTCCGTGGATCGAGGGGATGGCCGAGACTTTTCAGGCGCTCGCCGCCGCCGGGGTCAGCCTTCTGTTGGGGACGATCACGTGGCGCTTTGCGGCCGAGATGCTCAGGGAGCGCTATGGCTTCTGTGCGGTCAGCGGGACCGAGATGCATGCATCCGACGGGACTCTCTCCGGCGTCGTCAGCCGCTACTTCGACGAGCACGACAAGGCGCGCTTCGTCGAAGAGTGGTGCGCACAGAATGGCTACTCGATGAGCCAGGTCGCGGCGATCGGCGACTCGCGCTCTGACATCCCGCTATTTGATCGAGCGGCCGTGTCGATCGCGCTGAACGCCACACCTGATGCTCAGGCGGTGGCGACCCATGTGCTCGATACCGAAGATCTACGCGATGTGCTGGCACTCCTTCACCCGGGCTAGCAGTGATCGGATAACGGCCGCGACCGTCTAGCATGCCGGCGATGCGCCGCGAAGCAGACGAGCCCGCTGGCGAGGCCGAGCGCCGCGGCCCGTTCTGGGATGTGATGGAAGGTCGCGCTGCTCCCCCACCCGCGGCCGTGCTGCTCGGCTTCGAGCTCGTAAGCATAGACCCGCAAGCCGGCACGATCGAGGTGGCGTTCAACGCGACCGAGCAGTTCCTTAATCCGGCCGGCACGATCCAGGGCGGGCTGCTCGCGGCGATGCTCGACGACACGCTCGGACCGGCGCTCGTCGCGACGTTGTCGCACGGCGAATGGGCACCGACGACCGACCTGCACGTGCAGTTCCTGTCACCCGCGCGGCCGGGGCGAATCATCGGCCGCGGGCGCATCGTCCGCCGCGGCGGCCAGGTCGCGTTCATGACCGGAGACCTACGCGACGAGGACGGCAACCTGCTCGCGACCGCCACCGCCACCGCGACCATCCGCCGGAGCGATTAGCGCACACGCGACTCCCTCGAGGAGGCGAAGATGACCAAGGGCCTCGTCGAAGATCTGCTTAACGGGGACTACACGAAGCAGGACAGCGGCACACCAACCGTGGCAGAGCATCGCGAGCGCTTTAGCGTTGGCAACTGGTCTCGAGCTCGCTGGGTGGCCCCGGCTCGCCGGGACGGAGGTCCAACTGCCACCACCGGACGCCATGCCAGGCCTCTGCCTTCCAGCCGATGCGGCGGTAGGTCCCAACTGGGACGAATCCCATGGTGCGGTGCAGGCCATTGCTCGCATCGTTCGGTTGCGTGATCCCTGCGCAGAGCGTCCACAAGCCGACCGCTCGCAGCTGCTCAAACAGTCGTGTGTACAGCGCGCGTCCAACGCCCGACCGGTGGTGATCCGCATCGATGTAAGCAGCAACATCCGCCGCCCAGCGATAGGCATCACGTTCTCGATGAGATGAGCCATAGGCGTAGCCCACGACGACCTCCTCGTGCTCGGCAACGACCCAGGCATACGCCGCTCGCATACGACCCCACATCTCCTCCTCGGTCGGCGCACGCGCCTCGGAAGATGCGACCGAGTCACACACATACGGCTCATAGAGCGCCGCACACGCGGATGCGTCGCGCTCTAGATCGGCGTCGCGAATGATCATCCTCTGCAGACCATAGATCGCAGGCGCACTGCCCCAACTCACCTGCAGCGCTATTGGGATCACGAGGTAGTTGGTGTTACAACTAACAGTTGTAAGTATGCTCGATGGCAGGCTCAGGCCGCTCGGGCAGCTCATCGAGTGCTCTGGCTGCCAGATGGATGTCGCCGAGCGAGACTTCCTTGGCCTCTTTGGCGAACCGCACCAGCCACTTGATCGCCGCGGCCTCGTAGCGGTCGATGTCCTGATCCACGTACAGCATGCAGATACAAGCGCGTCCCCCAGCCTGAAATCCGGAAGGTCTTTCGCGTTGCGGATCAAGAAGCCGAGATCGCCTTTATCGATCGCGACCCGAGCACGCACATAAGGAATCCCTCCACGCCCAGCCATAGCGAACGTATGTTCGCACCTGCGTCAAGCAGGTCCTCCGCCGGCCTATGCTGAACGCCGCATGTGTGCCCGCTACATCAACACCCTCGGCCCAGAAGTGCTCAGCAAGAAGTTCGGCGTACAGATCCCAACAAGCCAGGGCACCCACCGTTACAACATCGCCCCCTCACAACAGGTCCTTGCCATCACCGCGAAGGACGGAGAACTCAGGGTGCGACTGTTGCGCTGGGGGCTCATCCCCTCATGGGCCAAGGACCTCAAAGCCGGCAACCGGATGATCAACGCCCGCGTCGAGACTATCGCCGCCAAGGGCAACTACGCAGGCGTCACGCCCGACGCGCACCACAGGGCATTCATGCTGGCCGATGGGTATTTCGAGTGGCAGAAGCCCGAGAGGCGCGGACAGCCCCACCAACCCTTCTACTTCCAGGTCGAAGACCGACAGCCGTTCGCTTTCGCGGCGCTGTGGACGGCAGCCAAGATCCAGGGCGAGTGGATCCACACATGCACGCTTCTGACCTGCGAAACCACAAGCAACCCCCTCGTGCACGCCATCCACGACCGCATGCCCGTCATCCTCCCCGACCCGCACGTCCAGCACGCCTGTCGGTTTACTCGGCGAGGGTGAGGACCGGCGCGAGGTTTGCGATCCGCTGCGGTGGGAGGCTGCCTTTCGGCGTAATGCGGTCGTGTCTTGGGTGCGCGGCCTGTAATTTGTGGGCTCTGCTGGACAACATGGTTGGTATGAGTGGTGAGCGGCCAGCGTTTGAACGTGCTTTTCGCGCTCATTACGCCGCTGTGTATCGCTATGTGCTCCGGCGTGTAGAGAGGCCGGCGGTTGAGGACGTTGTCGGTGAGACGTTTCTTATCGCGTGGCGCCGCTATGACGAGGTTGCGGGCCATCCGCTGCCATGGTTGCTCGGAATCGCGCGGCGGATCTGCGCTAATCATTTGCGGGGCCGCGCCCGGCGTGCAGAACTGGAGGCTCGTCTAGCGGCCGAGCCAGCGCGAGTAGCGATCACCGATGCGGCCGTCGAGGAGGGCACCGTAGTCTTCTCGGCGCTCGCGAGTCTGCGCGAAAATGACCGCGAGGCCATTTTGCTTGTCGCCTGGGATGGCCTGACGAACCATCAGGCGGCAAAGGTTCTCAACTGTGGCGTAGGCGCGTTTGCGGTTCGGCTGCATCGCGCACGGCGACGGCTCGCGCGCGCCCTCGAGACCAGCGCAGCTAAGCGGCCGCTATCAACCGTGGAGTCAGAAGGAGAGATGGCGCATGAACTCCCTTGATCTCGCCATGGGGCGTGTTGTCGCCGTGGACCCAGCACGCGAGGCGATCATTGATCGCGACGCTGCCGAGGCGCTGCTGGAGCGAGTGCTCGCGACCCCGGCTGCGCGAGCTACGCGGAGGAGCCGTTCTTGTCTGCGGCATCGCAACACGGTCCTCGCGGCGGCGCTCCTAGCGCTTCTGCTGCTGACCGCCGCCGCGCTCGCCGCGGTCGGTGTGATCCGACTGGGTGCTCCCGCAAGTGCCCCCTTTGAGCTAAACGCGCCGCGCTTCGGCTTGGGCGCGCTGGCGCCAGGTTCGGGGCGGCTGCTTCCGGTGTCGAGCGCCGATCCCGCGGGCGGCCCCCGGTGGGGTATGCGTGTAGTCAGTACCACCCGCGGCGTCGGTTGCATCGACGTAGGGCGCGTGCTCCACGGACGCCTGGGAGCGTTCGGCCAGGACGGGGCATTCCACAACGACGGGCGTTTCCACGAATTCCCCGCTCATGGGCTGTTCGGAGGAGCGGTGTGCGCGAACCTCGACGCGAATGGCCGGCTGTTCGACACGGTCGGCTCTGACGTGGTGCCGGCGAGCGGCGATCCGGGGGACGGCAGCTGCCGAACGCCTCCACCGCCAGGTGCGAGCATCCGCGGACCCGATGCTGGCCGCGTCTGCCCCATGGCTGATGTGCGCGTACTTTCCTATGGCCTGCTCGGCCCCTACGCTCGGAGCATCACGTACACACTCCACGGCCACCGGCGCACACTTGTGCCGACCCCACCCGAGGGCGCGTATCTCATCGTCAGTCGCTTCCCGCGCGGCCGCTCCCTCCGTTCAGGCTCGTCTGGGGCAAGCATCCTGCCCCTCCCGTGGAGCAGCCCGATCGACACCATCACCTACAGCAACGGGACGGCCTGCCACATCGCCGCGACCAGACCCCGAACGCTCGCCGGCCAATGCAAACCGCCTGGCTACGCGCCCATCACAGCGCGCCGACCCACGCACGCGCAGGTCGCGGCCACGATCCATGCCAGCGTCGTCGTCGCACCACCCGCCAGAGCAAGGGAACTGGCCAGCCGCCGGGCGATCCTCGTGAGCTTCACCGCACGGGTCGCCGTCACGAAGGCCGCGAGTGCGTACGAGCTCGTCGAGGCTACCTCGAGCCCATTGGCAGTGTTCGTTGAGACCACGCAGGACATCGCGCCCGGCCAAACAGTCAGCTGGCTACTTCCAGCACCCAGACCGGGGACCTACAGCGGTACCGTGACGTTCGGCACCCAGGTCTCCCCTGCTTACCCCATCTACACCTATAGCCCAGGCCCGCTCGTCGGACACTTCAGCATCCACGTGCCCTAATCAAGGACCGTGCGTCAGAGGGCGGTGCACAGGGGGCAAGCCCGTGTCTCGACGGCGCCGACCGGGATATTCAGGGCGTCCGCCCGGCGGCTGGTGACCCAGGCGATGCTCACAGTCGCCGCTGCCAGCTGGCAGCTACACCCCAACGACACGCTCAAGCTGTCCACGCCAACCCTGCCGTCAACAAGCCAGACCCCAAGCGCGAGGGACCAGAACTACTCCTAGCGCCAAGCTGAGCGCTCCACGGTTTGTGCCGAAACTGCGTCAGCCAGCAAGAGGCTGGGATGGAGCTGGCGATGGGAGTCGATAATCTCGCTCTCGTGCTGCGCGCGCTGGGTATCGGGTTGGCGATCGAATCGCTCGTCAACCCAGACACGGTTCGCCGCGATCTCTACGGCGACTTCGTCGAGCTACTCGTCTCCCTGCAGCGAGAACACGACTCCACCAAACGATCCAGCCACACGAGAGCAAGGCGATGAGTGCTCCCGCTTACGACCGCATGGGCGTCAGCTACAGCGACGTTCGCCGCGCCGACCCACGCTTCGAGGCGGCTATCTGGGAAGCGCTCGGGGACGCCCGTACCGTCCTCAACATCGGAGCGGGCGCCGGTTCTTATGAGCCGACCGATCGCGAGGTGATCGCGGTCGAGCCCTCCCCTGTGATGATCGCTCAGCGCCCAGCGGGTTCCGCCCCGGCGATCCAAGGAGTCACTGAGTCCATTCCGCTCGGCGACGAGAGCGTGGAGGCGACGATGGGCGTCTTTACGATGCAGCACTGGGATGACCTCAACCGCGGTCTCGCCGAGGTGCTGCGCGTCACTCGCAAGCGGATCGTGTTCCTCACGCTCGACCTCGACGTGACCGAACATATGTGGCTCTGCCGCGACTACCTGCCGGAGATCATCGAGCACGACCGAAATGCGTTTCCCACGATCGCACACCTCCGAGCGATCCTGCCCAACGTTCAGGTCGAGACGGTCCCGGTGCCGGCCGACTGCACGGACGGGTTCCTCGTCGCGCTCTGGAGCCGACCCGAGGCTCACCTCGACCCAAACGTTCGCCGCGCCTCCTCCACGTGGCACCGACTGTCACCCACCGTCGTCGAGAACGGCTTGGACCGGCTCCGCCACGATCTTGACAGCGGCGAGTGGGACCGCCGCTACGGAGATCTACGAACGCAGACGACGCTCGACGTGGGCCTGCGGCTTGTCAAGGCGGAGCTGCATTGAGCAAGGCTTTCGCTCGCCGACAGACGGGTTACCCGACTCGTAGCCAGGCGAGAACGTCGAATGCGTTTCGCTCTCGTGAGACCACAAGAGAAATGCTCACGCTGACGAAGCCTCGGTCGTAACACGAGTCGCCAAACCGAACACTCTCCGAGCGTTCCCGGCGAGAAACAGGTCGCGGGTCTCCTCGTCCAGTTCGAGCGCCCCGAGGCTCTCCAGTGCATCCTGCGGCATGATCATGGGGAAGTTGCTACCGAACATGACCTTGTGCCGTCCGCTTTTGCTTCGCATGTAGCGGATGAGCTCCGGCGGGTAGCGTGCCGCGGTGTACGCCGAGGTATCGATGTAGACGTTCTCGTGCTTGCGCGCGACGGCGATCATCTCCTCCGTCCACGGGTAGCCAATGTGCCCGCACACGATCGTGAGCTCCGGAAAGTCGAGCGCGACCTGGTCGATATACGGGATCGGCCGTCCCGTCTCCGACGGGCGAAGCGGACCGGTGTGCCCAACCTGCGTACAGAACGGGACGCCCAGCTCGACACACGTCGCGTACAACGGGTAGTAGCGCCGGTCCGTAGGCGGCGCTTCCCACAGCCACGGCACCACACGTAGACCCTTGAACCCAAGCTCGCCTACGCAGCGGCGCAGCTCCCGCACCGCGAGCATCGGCTTGTTGAGATCGACCGCTGCAAGGCCTGCAAACCGATCCGGCCGGCCGTTCACCCAACCGGCCACCTCGTCGTTGCCGATCAGCACGCCCTCCGGCGCGCGCCACGCGCTCAGCAACCCCAGCTGCACACCGGCAGCGTCCATCGCGGCGAGCGTGGCCTCGATCGGGACCTCCTCCTGCGGAAGCTCCTGCCCTGTCCAGCGCCGCAGCGACGCGAACATCTCATGCCCGATGAACCGAAGGGTCGGGTGCTGCATCCACACGTCAATCACCATGCCCACCAAGCCGAGGAGGATACGTGCCCAGCGAATCAGCCCGCGTGAGCGCCGCGATGAATGGCTCGCGCACGGCCGGGTCGCAATGCTGTTCCTCGAGCGCTCGCTTCTCTATATCGGGATCGTCGCCGGCCGGATAGTCCGCGCCTGGACCACACGCGAGCGGCAACGAGCAGTGACCGTCCCATGCGGCGCCGGGGAAAGTCGCGTCGAGCGTTACGCGCCGACCGTTCAACATGACCGTGAGATAACGGTGGACGTCGGCGAGACCGGCATCCGGGACCGTTTCTGCCACTTCGGTGCCGAACAGCTCCTGTGCGCGAGCGCGATCGAGCGTGTAAACGCGATGAACGATCTGCGGTGCAGTGTCGGGGAAGCGCTCAGCAAGCACACCTGCCAGGAACAGGTGCTTGGTTGAGCAGGTCCCCCGCCGCTCCCGCAACATGCCCTCCACCGTGCGGTCACTTGGTCGCCCGTAGGGAAGCGCCCGTACCGCTTCGACCAGATCGAGAAGCGAAGCGTCCTCGGCACGCAATGCGTCGTTTGCTCCCGGCCCAAAAATGGCGGAAAATGGTCTGCCGCCAGGAGTCATCGCAGCGACAACGGTAGCGTTTCATCATGGACCTGCGCGTGATGGAGGCATCTGACCTCGACGGAGCCGTACGGGTGTGGCACGCGGCGAACATCGCGCGTGGGAAGCGCCCCAGTCCCGAGCGGATTGCCAGGGTCATTGAGAAGCTCGGAGAGCCGACAGCAATGCCCTACATCGCGGCCAGCGACGCCGGCATCGTGGGCATGGCTCTGCTGGAGCCGTGCCGTGCCGACGATGGGGCAGGAGCGGTCATTCCCGACGCACTCCACATCTCGATGATCTTCATCGACCCCATATCCCAACGACAGGGCGTCGGCAGTCGCCTTATGCGCTACGCCCTCGACAGCGCACACGCGTCTGGCATATCAACTGTCTCGCTCTGGACCGGGTGCGAGAACACAGGCGCCCATAAACTCTACGAAGCGCTCGGCATGAAGCCGACCCAAACCCGGCGAGTGAGCAAAACCGTTGAGTGGGTGCGCTACGAGATGAACCTGTGAACCCACTGCGCTTGCTACCCAGTTCGACGTTGGCTTGCGCATGATCACCGCAACCCTCTAGCGGCGCCAGCGTTAGCCGACACTGACTGCTTGTGGGCTACAGCGAGTGCCTGCGCCACAGCCATGCCGGGGCGAGCGCTAGCACCGGGCTTGCGTACGCAGCCGCAGCCCTCATAGGACCGGACGGATTAACCACTACGTCGTGCGGTGGCTGTCTTGGTGGCGTGTGCGAGTTGCAGCGCGAGCGCTCCACCGTCGCTCGTCACGTCGACGCCGGTGAATCGGGCGTCCGTGAGCAGGGCGTGCATCTCCTCGTCGGTGTGGACGTTCAGGGAGGGCCCCATCGGGGGATACAGCCACCAGTTGCGCAACGATGCGCGTGGGAGTGGCCCGGAGATGGTTGCGATCACGAGCCGTCCGCCGGGTGCCAGGACGCGGTGCAACTCGGCGAGCACAGCGGCTGGGTCGTAGATGAAAAAGAACATGTTGGCCGAGATAGCCGCGGTGAAGCTCTCCGTGGGCCAAGGGATCGTCGCGGTGTCGCCGAGCTTGAGCTGTAGTCGCTCCTCGGCGATGGCCTCGCGGTTGCGCGCCATGCACAGCGCGAGCATGTCGGGGCTGTGATCCAGACCCGCCGCTGAGGTAGCGCCGCCGTCAAGCACGCGCTCCAGCAGCACGCCGGGGCCGCAGCCGATCTCAAGCACCCGCTCGTCCTCCAGCGGGCCGAGCGCGTCGCGGATCGCCTTGAAGGATGGCTCGTGTGCCTTGGGACCGTTGCGGTATGCCAGGCGGCCTAGCACGCCACCGGGCCGGCGGGCGAGCCCGTCCACGAGCCGCTGCCCGAGGCCGGCGCTCAACGCCCAAAACCTATGTATGCGTACATGTACGCAAATATAGCTTGTCTTGATCCTACGTGCTGGCGAGCAGCCCATCGAGGATCGCCGCGACCCGTGTCCGGTAGCTCTTGCGTGCCCGGGCCTTGGGCCAGTAGTCGGCGAGCGCGGCAAGCGTGGGCAGCTCGTCAGGATCGACACTCGACAGGAGAGCCAGTTGACGCGGGCGGCAGTCGAGCGTCGCGGTCTGGTTGGCGGTCGCTTGGCTGATGACGAGTTCACCGACCGTGAAGCGCCAGACCGTCAAATACGCCTCGGCAGCTTGCTCGGGTGTCATGCCGGCCGCGACGAACGCCGCGACGATCTCCTCCATGAGCCACAACACCGACGGCGCCATCAGATCGCCCTTCACGAGCACCGGCACCACCCAAGGGCTGCGAACCAACCCGTCGTAGAGGAACTTGAACAGGACAAGCAAGCGGCGGCGCGGCTCGCGCGGAAGCGGCGGGCGCGGCAACTCGGCCGCCGCGCGATCAAGCAGCAACACCAACAGCTCATCACGGTCGCGGACGTGGCGGTAGAGCGCCATCGTGGAACTGCCAAGCTCCCGCGCGACCCGACGCATCGTCAACGCATCCACACCCTCGCGCCGCACCACCTCCTCGGCGGCGGCGACCACCATCTCCCGTGACAATCGTGCCGGACGCCCAGCACGCCGCGAAGACCCAGAACCCTCGGTCATGGGCAGAAGTGTCGCAAAACAGGCGCTGCGCGCGAGAGCGCCAGCATATGATCACGTCCGTGATTGACCGACCAGCGATCGACGCGCGAACGCACTAACGAAGCCCGTTGTTGCTCTACAACGCCCAGGTCTCTGGCAATTGCTACAAGGCCAGGCTGCTGCTGGCCCAAGTCGGCGTGGACTACGAACGGCGCGAGATCAATGTCATCGACCGCTCCGGTCGCTCTGATCTGCTCGGCGGGGTCAACCCCGCCCTGCAGGTGCCCACGCTGGTGCTGGACGACGGCCGCCCGCTCGCGGAGTCGGGCGCGATTCTGTGGTACCTGAGCCTGGGCACCAGATACCTGCCTGATGAGGACTTCGACCGCGCCAAAGTGCTGCAGTGGATGTTCTTCGAGCAGTACAGCCACGAGCCCAACATCGCCGTCGTCAGGTACTGGGTGTCTATCGCAGCTGACTCTCCGCGCGAGTCCGTCATCGAAGCGAGGCGCAAAGCTGGTTACGAAGCACTGGACGCGATGGAGCGAGAACTCGCGACACGCAAGTTCCTTGTTGTCGACCGCTACACAATCGCTGACATCGCACTCTACGCCTACACACATGTAGCCGGCGAGGGCGGCTTCGATCTAACCGGCTACCCGGCCATCGGCAGGTGGCTGGAGCGTGTTCGCGATCCGCGACACAGCACGCACACACAACTGGCGACGGGTGGCTGCCGTTGGCGCGATCGTGCCGTTCTTCGCAATCCTCGGGTGACGCGGCGCAGCTGTCGCCTGTTGGGCCCGGCGGGCTGTTCCGCGAGCTTGAGCAGAAGGTCCCTACCGCTGAGCTAACCCAGGTTCACCGGGCCAGGCAGGAGTGGGAGCGCACAGCGTGGAGGGAGATCCGTGACGGCGAACCCGGGAAGGCGCTGGCGCGCTACCAAGCGCACGAGCGGCTGCACATCCACGACACCCGGGACCAGGCGGCCCGCGCGATGGTCAAAGACTGGCACGAGATAAGACGAGATGTGCGTGGCGGGTCGGTGATGACCACCGACGCCTCCAATGAGGAGCGCGACCAGATCAACGCGCTGGCTCAGGAGCGCCGCGCACGCGCCGGTGAACTCGGCGGGGCACGCGTCGAGCTACCCGGGAAGCCGTACGGGCTGGCTGCCGGTGACGAGATCATCTTCACAAGCCAACACCGCACCCCTGGCCAGGAGCGTGTGGAGAACGGAGGTCCTCGACGCCAGGGAGGGCGAGAACCGAGTACTGGTGCAGACACGTGAGCGGGAACCCAGACAGGTCGAGATCGACACCCGCGAGTTCTCGAATATTCCGCTCGCGTACGCCGTCCACGTCTACAAGGCCCAAGGCCTCACCACCGACACAGCCCATGTCCTGACAGGTGGCTGGCAGACAGACCGCGAGCACACATACGTAGCGCTCACCCGAGCGAGAGACAGAGCCGACATCTACCTGTCGCGCGAGGACCTCGGCGAGCAAGGCATGGACCTCGGCGCGATAGAACGCCTCGGGGATCTCATGGCGCGCAGCCGCACAGAACAAGCATCGATCGCCAGAGATACCGTCGAGAGGGCAGTCGAACACGAGCAGACGGCTGAACGACAGATCCAGCCCCCGCGGCAAATCGAGCGGGCCGGCGAGAGCTACTCAGATCGAGCTCTGCGCGAGCAACGCGAACGCGAGCAGGCGCGGGAACAGAACATCCGCCGCTCCGTGGATACCGAGCGCCAGCCCGACATTCAGCCCGAGGCGCTGCGGGAGAACGAGAGCTACTCACATCGAGCGCTACGCGAACAACGCGAACGCGAGCGAGTACAGAGCATCGAGCGGGGCCGCGACCGTGGCCATGGGATCGAATAAAACGCGTGCCAGCCCGAGACGTCCGCCCGGGTCAGGCGCTCTGGGCGTTCCGTCGCTCGTGCGCGATCTGGTAAACGCTGCGCTTGTTCGGTCCAGGATGACGCGTTCCGTACGCGAAAGCGCGTAGCGCTAGCGGCCTGCGCGGATGCGCAACCGGCAAGAACACCAGCCCGTATCGGCCCGTGGGCCACGGCACGTATGTCTTGACGCACCCGACGAGATGCGTACCATCGCGCGCCTCGACTTCGCAGCGCTTCAGCCGCGAGAAGGGAATCCCGCCGTCCCGCTCGACTTCACGACGAAACACATCCAGTGCGTTGCGGGCTACCGCAGGATGGTGCGACAGATCCTCGGCGATAGCAGCGTCGTCGAAGACGGCCGGCAAGGCCATGCCGGCCGAGGTGTCCGGCACGTCAGCCCTCGCCGTCGGTGGGAAGCCCCCCGAAGTGCTCCTGAAACTCCTCCGGGGTTAGCTCGCGCTCACCATGACGGTCGAGCATCGCCTTGACACTCAGATCCGGACGCAACACGACACGACCGTCCGCGCGACGATCCTCCACCACATACTCCCCTGACAGATCGCCAGAGAGAGTGACATGAGCAGGCTCCATACCCGCGTAGTGTCGCACGCTTGCACGACCGATCCAAGCCACCAGCGCCCCCCGGCCTATTGCCGAGCGTGCTCAGCGACAGCAAGGGGCAGATCCACCGGCCACGG
>JANWLE010000055.1 GCA_025451035.1 Solirubrobacteraceae bacterium | reverse complement strand
GGTTTCGTCGTGCAGCCCATGACGCAAGCGGGTGTGGAGCTGCTGATAGGAGTCGTGCACGACGAGAGCTTCGGGCCGGTCATCGCGTGCGCGGCGGGTGGCACCAGCGTCGAGCTGGTGCGCGACGTCGCGGTGCGGATAACCCCGCTGACCGATCTCGACGCCGGCGAGATGCTGCGCAGGCTTCGCACGTTTCCGCTGCTCGAGGGTTACCGCGGCGCACCGGCCTGCGACATCAGCGCGGTCGAAGACGTGCTGTTGCGAATAAGCGCCCTGGTGGACGCCCACCCGGAGATCGCCGAGCTCGACGCGAACCCGGTCGTGGCGCAAACTGACGGCGCGGTGATCGTCGATGCGCGCATCCGTGTGAGCCCGGTGTCCCCCACCCCACCCCGTCCCTCGCTCTAGCCGACGATGACCGACACGCCGATACGCATCCTGTTGGCCGAGTCCCACACGGCGGCGCGCCGCAACCTCTCGGCGCTCCTCACGGCCGAGCACGGGTTCTCTGTAATCGCCGAAGCATGCGACCCGGCCAGCGCGCTGCGGGAGCTCGACGAGCGCAAGCCGGATGTGCTGGTGCTCGACCTCGCGCTGACCGCTGGCGAATGCTCCCGGGCGGTGCGTTTGCTGGCGGAGCGCTCGCCCGCCACCGCGATCGTGGCGCTCAGCACACGCACGGAGCCCGGGTTCGCTAGCGCCGTCACGCAGGCCGGGGCGTCAGCGTGTCTCTTGAAGGAGATGGCCGAGGAGCTGCCGGCGGCGATCCGCGCAGCGGTCGCAGAGGCGCGCCGCGAGCGCGCCCAGCGGCCCGGGCATCCGCGAAGGCTTTCGCTGATACGCCGATGAGCAGCGAAGCGCTTGATCTCCTGCGAGCCGGTGGGAAGGGCCGAGGTCGATGAGCAGTTTGCACGGATGCTCCTCGCGCCCACCGGTGGTGGAGTGAGGACAAAGGTCGATTGGGGTGGGTCACACGGCATGTTTCAGGTACGCATCCATGGGCGAGGTGGGCAGGGCGTCGTCACCGCCGCTGAGCTCCTCTCGCTGGCGGCGTTCCGCGAGGGGCGCTACGCCCAGGCGTTCCCCAGTTTCGGCTCCGAGAGGACCGGGGCGCCCCTCGCGGCGTTCTGTCGCATCGACACGCGCCAGATACGGACCCGCGAGCCGGTCGCGGAACCGGACGCCGTCGTGGTGCAGGACGCAACGCTGCTTCATCACGTTGACGTATTCGCGGGCTTGAGCGACGAAGGCTACGCGCTCATAAACTCACGGCGCTCGCTCGAGCAGCTCGGCCTGGCCGGCTTGGCCGAGCACCGCCGCCGTGAGCGCCTGCTGACAGTCCCCGCCTCGGATTCGGCGCGCGAGTACACCGGCCACGCGCGGCCTAACGCGGCGCTGCTCGGCGCGCTGGCGGCGCTCACCGGCGTGGTCTCGCTGGAGTCGGTGACCGACGCGATCAACATCCGATTCGATGGCGAGCTCGCGCGCGCCAACGCCGCCGCGGCGGCGGCGTGCTCGGCGCTGGTGCGCGCACGGTTGGGGGCGCTCGCGCATGCATGAGCAGCTGGAGGGATCCCGCGCCATCGCCCGCACGGTCGCGCTGTGCCGCGCGGAGGTGATCCCCGCCTATCCGATCTCACCCCAGACCCATATCGTCGAGGCGCTCTCGGCGATGGTGAAGCGCGGCGAGCTCGCGCCGTGCGAGTTCGTGAACGTCGAGTCCGAGTATGCGGCGATGTCGCTCGCGATCGGCGCGTCGGCCGCGGGGGCGCGCACCTACACGGCGACCGCGAGCCAGGGCCTGCTGTACATGGCTGAGGCCCTCTACAACGCCTCGGGCCTGGGCCTGCCCGTCGTGATGACGCTCGCCAACCGTGCGATCGGCGCGCCGATCAACATCTGGAACGACCATTCGGACTCCATGTCGCAGCGCGACGCGGGCTGGATCCAGCTCTACGCCGAATCGAACCAGGACGCGATCGACACGCATGTGCTGGCGTTCCGGCTCGCGGAGGAGCTGTCTGTCCCCGTCATGGTCTGCGTCGACGGTTTCATTCTCACGCACGCATATGAGCCGCTGCAGCTGCCCTCCCAGCAGCAGGTCGACGCGTTCCTGCCCCCGTATGAGCCGCGCCAGCTGCTCGACCCCGCGGCGCCGATCACGATCGGGGCGATGGTCGGGCCAGAGGCGTTCACGGAGGTGAAGTACCTGGCGCACCTCAAGCAGCGCGAGGCGCTGCGGACGATACCGCTTCTCGCCGGCGAGCTCGGCGAGGCGCTCGGCCGCACGCAGCACGGGCTCGTGCATCCCTACCGCGCGGCTGACGCCGACATTGTCGTGGTCGCGCTCGGGTCGGTGCTCGGCACGATCCGAGACGCCGTCGACGAGCTGCGTGAGCAGGGGCTGAAGGCGGGCGCCGTCGGCGTCAAAGCGTTCCGGCCGCTCCCGCTCGGAGAGCTGCGTGACGCGCTTGCGAGCGCCGGGCGTGTCGTGGTGCTCGAGAAGGCGCTCGCCCTCGGGGTCGGCGGGATCCTCTCTCAGGAGATCGCGCCCGCGCTCGCGCGAGACGGCACGCAAGCGCACACCGTCGTCGCCGGGCTCGGGGGGCGGGCGATCACGACCGCGTCGCTGCGATCGCTGCTGACGGACGCCGCCGCGGGACGGCTCGGGCAGATGACTTTTTTGGATTTGAAGCGCGATCTCGTCGAGCGTGAGCTCGAGCGCACTCGCGCCCATCGGCGCTCGGGGCCGCCCGCGGAGAACATGCTCAGCGACCTCGCCGGCGGGCCGGCCGGGACGGTGTAGGCGATGGCCGTCCAGCCGCTGAAGTACTACCAAGTAGGCAGCTACGCGGCGGGCAACCGCCTGCTTGGGGCGCAGCTCGGCTCGGTGCAGTCGGACCCGAACCGGTTCAACTCGATCACCAAGGGCCACAGGGCCTGCCAGGGCTGTGGCGAGGCGCTCGCCGCACGCTACGCGCTGGACGCCGCGATGCGCGCGAGCGCCAACCAGCTGATAGTCGCGAACGCCACCGGCTGCCTCGAGGTGTTCTCCACCCCGTACCCGGAGTCCTCGTGGCAGATGCCGTGGCTGCACTCGCTGTTCGCGAACGCCCCGTCGGTCGCCTCCGGCATCGCGGCGGCGCTGAAGGTGAAGGGCAGAAGCGACGTGCGCGTGATCGGCCAAGGCGGCGACGGTGCCACCGTCGACATCGGCCTGGCGTGCCTGTCCGGCATGTTCGAGCGAAACGACGACGTGCTGTTCATCTGCTACGACAACCAGGCGTACATGAACACCGGTGTTCAGCGCTCGGGCTCCACGCCGCCGGCGGCCCGGACGATGACCACCCAGGCGGTCGGCGCGGCGCCAGGCAATCAGTTCGGCCAGGGCAAGGACATGGCCCGGATCGCGATGGCGCACGGCATCCCGTATGTCGCCACCGCCACGGTCGCCGAGCTACGCGACATCGAGGCGAAGGTCATCTACGCGATGACGCTGCGCGGCGCGCGCTACCTGCACATCCTCGCCACCTGCCCCCTCGGCTGGAGCTGCGCGTCCTCCCAGAGCATCGAGGTGGCGCGGCTGGCGAAGGAGACCGGCCTGTTCCCTGTGTTCGAGGCCGAGCACGGCGAGGTCACGGGCGTCTCGAAGATCCGCGCCAAGCGGCCCGTCGAGGACTATCTGAAGGCACAGGGCCGCTACCGTCACCTGTTCGAGCCGACGCGCAACGACGAGGTGATCGCCCGCATCCAGGCGATCGCAGACCGCAACATCGAGCGTCTCGGGCTGCTCGACGTCAGCGAGCCGAAGCGATGACCGAACTGCCCTTCGCGATCACGCTGCAGGGCGGCTCGAGCCTCGCCAACAAGACCGGCATGTGGCGCCAGGAGCGGCCCGTGTATGTGGAGCGCCGGCCGCCCTGCAACGAGCAGTGCCCCGCCGGGCAGGACATCCAACGGTGGATGTATCACGCCGAGAGCGGCGACTACGAGACCGCCTGGCGCGTGATCATGCAGGACAACCCGCTGCCGGCGGTGGTGGGGCGCGTCTGCTACCACCCGTGCACCGCCGCGTGCAACCGCGGGCAGCTGGACGAGGCTGTCGGCATCAACTCGGTGGAGCGGTTCCTCGGCGATGAGGCGATCAAGCGCTCGTGGGCACCCGACGGGCGCGCCGAGCCGTCCGGCAAGCGGGTGCTCGTCGTCGGCGCGGGGCCGTGCGGCCTCTCCGCCGCCTACCAGCTAGCGCGCCTCGGCCACGAGGTCGTGCTGCGCGACGCGGCGCGCCGGCCGGGCGGGATGTTGCGCTTCGGGATCCCCGCCTACCGGCTTCCGCGCGAGGTGCTCGACGCGGAGGTCGCGCGCATCCTCGCGATGGGAGTCGAGCTGGAGAGCAACAGCCAGGTCAGCGACATCCTCGCCGCGATGCGGGAGGGCGCCTTCGACGCTGCCCTCATGGCGGTCGGAGCGCACGTCGCACAGCGCGCCTACATTCCCGCTGGGGATGCCGCGCACATAATCGACGCGGTCTCGCTGCTGCATCGCATCGAGGACGGCGAGCCGCCGTCGCTGGGACGGCACGTGGCGGTGTACGGCGGCGGCGACACCGCGATGGATGCCGCTAGGAGCGCCAGGCGGCTGGGGGCAAGCGAGGCCATGGTCGTCTACCGGCGTAACCGTGAGCGGATGCCGGCACACGACATCGAGGTGCAGGAAGCTCTCGAAGAGGGCATCGTGGTGAAGTGGCTGTCGACCGTCAAGGCGGCGCGCCACGGGCGCCTAGTGCTGGAGCGGATGGAGCTCGACGAGGACGGATCGGTGCGCCCCACGGGGCGGTTGGAGGAGCTCGACGCCGACTCGCTCGTGCTCGCCCTCGGCCAGCAGGCTGACCTCTCGCTGCTGGACGGCGTCCCGGGACTGGTCGTGAAGGATGGCGTCCTCAGCGTGGACGAGCACATGATGAGCGGCTACCCGGGCATCTTCGCGGGCGGCGACATGGTGCCCGCCGAGCGTTCGGTCACGGTTGCGGTCGGTCACGGCAAGCGCGCGGCGCGCCACATCGACGCGTGGTTGGCCGGAAGCCCCGCGCCGCTCGAGTCTGCGCGGGAAGCGGTGGGCTTTGACCAGCTCAACACCTGGTACTACTCCGACGCGCCGAGGAGCGTCGCTGCGCGACTGGACGCCGTACGGCGCTGCTCGACCTTTGAGGAGGTGCAGGTCGGGCTGGACGAGCAAAACGCCCTGTTTGAGGCGCGCCGCTGCCTGTCCTGCGGCAACTGCTTTGAATGCGACAACTGCTACGGCCTGTGCCCCGACAACGCCGTCATCAAGCTCGGTGCGGGCCTGCGCTACGAGATCGACTACGACTACTGCAAGGGCTGCGGCATCTGCGTGCAGGAGTGCCCCTGTGGCGCGATCGAAATGCAGCCCGAGCCGCTCTGAGCGGGAACTCCCGCGGGCTGTCTAGTGCAGCTCGATCGCACGGATCGCGTGCTCGTCCGGGAGCTTCTCTAGCACGCTCCAGAGCAGCTGCCGTTCGCTGTGCTGCTCGCGCTGGGTGTCGTCCAGCAGCAGCTTGACCGCCGTGTGAGTGATCTTCATCTGCGGCGGTGTCAACGCCACCGTGAGCGTCGCGTCCGGGTGAAGCTCCCCGCCCACGGACTCTCCCGAGTGCCTCGCCGCCACCGGCGCTACCGCGAGTTGAGCGTGGAGCTCTTTGATGACCCCTCGCGCGATCGCGCGAATATCACCCTCGTGAGCCTCGTCTGAGATCAACAGGTCAAGCGCATGCTTGACCAGCTGCGCCTCCTCGTGTGCGAGCAACAGGTGAAAGACGAACTCAGATTCGTTGGGGCGCTCGCTCATGTGGGCCTCTTTGACCGTTCGCGGGAAACCGATGCTATGGCTCTAGCGTAGTGCACGCGCAGGCGAACGCCTCGCGCCCGCGCCACAGAGCTATTGCGTAGTTACCCGCAATAGTGCAGGGCGTCGGGTTGCGGGGTTCCACGACACCGCCGGTCGGTATCCCCCGGATGGCGGCCCCGACCCCAGCGGGTAGGTTGCTCGCATGAGCGAGCTTGCCAGCGCAGCCGAACCCACCGCAGGCGCCAGCCCTCGCCTGTTCGGCAACGTGCTGTGCGCGGTTGACGGCACAAGGATGAGCCTCGCGGCGGTGGAGCAAGCTGCGGAGCTCGCCGGGCACGACGGGCATCTCACGCTCCTGGCCGTCACCGCCCTGAGGGGCTCGGCTCCCCCGAGCGAGACAGCCGCCATCAGCCCAGCGCGCGCCGAGGGCATACTCGCGCAGGCCGCTCAGCTCGCGCGGAATCACGGTGTGGCAGCGAGCGCCGTCCAGGACCCTCGTTTCCCTGCCGCCGAGGTGATCCTCGAGCGCGCCGGCGAGCACGATCTGCTGGCGATGGGCGCGCCTGTGATCCCCTGGCTCGCCGGGGTCTTCCTCGATGAGGTGGCGGTCAGCGTGCTGCGGCGGTTCAGCGTGCCGATGCTGCTCGCTCGCCGCTCACCGCAGCCGTCGCTGCGAGGCCGACGGATTCTCGTCGCAAGCGACGGCTCGGAGGCCTCCGATCGCGTCGTCGCGATCGCGATCGCGCTCGCGGTCGAGCAGGACGCCCAGCTGAGGCTGGTCTGCGCCCTCGAGTCCGAGACGCACGCCCACCCCTACCGCATTCAGGCGCAGGCCAGCTCGCTGCGGGAAAGGCTCACGGACACCGGGGGTCCGCATGTGCAGCCCGGTCACCCTCCCGAGGTGATCCTCGAGGCGCTCGCCGCGCAGGAGGCGGCGCTCGTCGTGATGGGTAGCCGCAGGTTGAGGGGCCTGCGGCTGTTGGGCAGCGTGAGCAGGCGGGTCGCACACGCTGCGAGCTGCTCGGTGCTCTTGATCCCCCCGTCCTAGGCGTTCTCGCGCAAACGGAAAACCACTAAGCGAAAGGGCCGCTGTTGTTCGACAGGATCCTCGTGGGTTATCTCAGCGACCGGGCCGGCCGCGACGCGGTCGCTCTCGCCGCCCAGCTCAGATCGCTGCTCGCGGGGAAGCTCACGGTGCTCTTCCCCTACCACCCTTTGCTCTCCTCCACCACCGCGCAGGAGGCCGAGGCGCGTGTGGCGCAGGAGGTGCAGGCGCTTCTGACTGGCTTCGGCGAGCAGGAGCAGCCGACCTGCCACTGGACCTCCTCGTCGTGGCCGATTCGCGCATTGCACGAGTTCGCGCGTTACGAGAAGTCCGAGCTGATCGTCTTCGGTGGCGCCCGTGAGCGGCTCGCCGACCGCCTGCACATCAGCCTCACCGAGCGCATGCTGCACGGGGCGCCGTGCGCGGTCGCGCTCGCGCCGGTCGGCTACGCCGAGCGTGGCGCCCATCCTTTGCGCCGGGTCGGCGTGGGTTTCGCCGCCACCGACGAGGGGCTGGTGGCGCTGCGGGTGGCGCACCGCCTCGCGGTAGCCGCCGCCGGGGAGCTCGAGATCATCGCCGGTGTCTGCCTGGACCCGGCGCTCGCAAGCTACGCGTTCTCCTCCGCCGCGGTGGAGGAGGTCGAGCGGGAGATGTACACCCAGACACGGGGCGAACTCGAACGCCTTGCCAGCGAACTGGGCGGCGAGGTGCGCGTCGAGCACCGGGAGATCAGCCATGATGCAGTCACCGCTCTTCTCGAGCGCTCGAGCGAGCTCGACCTGCTGGTGCTCGGCTCGCGCGCCTACGGGCCGGTGCGTCACGTTCTGCTGGGTAGCGTCTCCGCTCGCGCGGCGCGTGAGGCCAGCTGTCCCGTGGTGATCGTTCCGCGCGGTGTCGACCCCACCAGCAGTCAGCCGCCGGCCGCCTGAACCAGCTCCTAGCTCACTGTCCGACGAGGTCGCGCCGGGCGAACAGCCGCACCGCGGCGGCCGCAAACAGCGCCGCGAGGGCGAGCATGATCGCGGCGGAGAGCGTGCGCAAGGGCTGGGTGGGCACCAGTCCGACATGCGCGAACGGGGTGACGTCGGCAAGCCATTTCGGGACCCCGAGCAGCGAGCCGACCAGCTGCCACAGGAACATGACCGTCACCAGGCCGTAGGCGATGGCGGCGCTCGCGCGCGGCACGAGGGCGTAGGCGAGCGCCGCCAGGCCAAGGAACAGCAGGGCGACGGGCAGGCAGTTGGCGCCCGCCTCGAGCATCCTCGGCAGCGGCACACCGACGCCCTGGCTGGCCGCCCCGACCCATGTGAGCAGCCCGGCGAGCAGGCAGAGCGCTACCGCCCCGGCCGTCGCGAGCAACAGGCGTCCCGCCAGCCAGCGCTGGCGGCCGACCGGAAGCGAGAGCATCGTCTCCAGTTGCTGGTCTGACTCCTCGCGCCGGGCGGCGCTGACCTGCGTGCAGACGAACAGGCTCACGGCGAGGATGAAGAAGACGAACACGAAGGAGAGGTAGCCGGTGGGTGTCGCGATCGAGCCCGAGCCGAGCCTGGCTATCTCTTCGCGGACGCTCTTGGAGATGCCGGCGGAGGACACGCTCGCAGACACCACGCCCAGTACGACGGCGAACAGGCCGATGCCGCCCGACCACGCCAACACGGTTCCCCGCTCGCCACGGAACGCCTGCGCGGTGGGCGAAGACAACAAGCCCAAGCGGGGTTGCGAGCTGTCCCTGGCCGCGAGGACGCTCGAACCGACGTCGCGGTGCGCGGCGAGCCATCCCGCCGCAGCGAGCAGAAGCAGGCTCGCGGCGGCCGCCGCCAGCAGCACGAGTGGCTGCGCGCCGGAGAACGGGCGCAGCTCCTCGGCCCAGCCGAGCGGCGTGACCCACCGCAGCCATCCGGCGCTGGAGGTGTCGGCGATCACGCGCAGCAGCAGCGCCAGGCCGACCATGGCCACACCCAGCTCCAACGCGACGCGGCGGCTTGCCGCCAGCTGGCTGGTCAGCGCGCCCACCCCGGCGAAGACGGGAATGACCGTCGCGGTCGCCAGGGCGAGATACGCTGAGCCGCCCGGCGGCAGGCCACCCGCGATGAAGCCGATGAACTCGGCGAGCCACAGCATCCCGGCGCCGGCGACGATCGCGCCCACCGCCGCGAGATAAACGCTTGTGCGCGAGACGCCGCCCGCGAGGATGAGCTCCATGCGACCGGCGTCCTCCTCGGTACGCAACGCCCGTACCGCTGCGAAAACGCCGAAGACGGCAGCGGCGATCGCGAGCGTCCCGCCGACACGCCACGCGCTATAGCCACTGACGGTCATGGGGTCGTACGGGTAGCCGTAGAACAGGCGCAGCGCGTCATTGCCGGCGAAGCTGTGAGCGAACGCCGCGCGGTCGGCGAGCGTCGGGTAGGCGTGGCGGTAGCCGGAGGGCTGGATGTAGGCGTAGAGCGCGAACAGATAGGCGAAAGCGATCGTCCGGGTACGGGCGTCCGCGAGCAGGCGGCGGGCGACGGCCCGGATGGCTGTGAGCTGCCCGGGCGACGCCGAGAGCGTTGGCCCGCCCGCGTACGGCGCGAGCGCGCTAGCGCCCGCCATGCCCGTCCGAGGCGTCGTAATGGTGCAGGAAGATCTCCTCAAGCGAGAGCTCCCGGGTGCTGAGCGCCGTGACGGGGTGTCGCGCCAGGGCGGCGATGAGCGGTCCGATGGGACCGTTGACCTCGCAGCGCAGCGCGTTCGGGCCGGCGTTCACGACCGACACGCCGGCGAGCCCATCGAGGTCGGGGGCCGACCCAGCGAACGTGACCTCAACCGTTTGGGCGCCGAGGTGGCGCAGCTCGCGGAGCGTACCCTCGTCGACGAGCCTGCCGTTGCGCAGGATTCCCACCCTGTCGCACAGCGCCTCCACCTCGCTGAGGATGTGCGAGGACAGAAAGATCGTCTGACCTTCCCGCCTGGCTTCCTGGACGGTCTCGCGGAACGCCATCTCCATGAGCGGATCAAGCCCGCTGGTCGGCTCGTCCAGGATCAAGAGCTCAGCGCGGGTCGCGAACGCCGCCACCAGCTGCACCTTTTGGCGGTTGCCCTTCGACAGTGCCCTGATCTTCTTTGAGGTGTCGAGCTGGAAGCGCTCGGTCAACAAGGCACGGTAGGACTCGTCGGCGCCGCCGTGCAGGCGGGCCAGGAAAGCGAACGTCTCGGCGCTCGTCAGTCCGGGCCAGAGGAACGGCTCCCCGGCCACATACGCGACCCGCCGATGCGCTTTGACGGGGTCCGCCCAGGCGTCCAGGCCGAACAGACGCGCGCTGCCGCGGCTCGGACGGTGCAACCCGAGCAGCAGCCTGATCGTCGTCGTCTTGCCTGACCCGTTCGGGCCGAGATACCCGTAGACCTCTCCCTCTCGGACGGTCAGGTCGAGCCCGTCGAGCGCGAGCGTGGAGCCGTAGCGCTTGCTCAAGCCACGTGCCTGGATCGCGGGCACGCTGTGCTGCGCACGCCCGTCGTGCTCCGCGTCGCTCACGCTTGTCTGCAGCTGTGGCACAAGGTGAAGGATCTAGGCGCCTTCGCGGCCGAACATCCGGGCTTTGTCCCTAATCTCGCGGGGAACTACCGTACCGCCGCCAAGCCGCCGGAAAAGCAGTGTGTTTTCCCGGGATCCGTGCTTTTCCACGCTGATTGGAGTGATTCCCCCGCTGTATGTAGCCTGCCGTGGCGCTTACCTTAGGCTTCTAATGAGCATAAATGCGCAGGTTTCGTCGAGTGTCGTGCAGGCAGTTACGGATCCACCTGTCCATGTCGTTCTCGCCGATGACCATGCCCTGCTACGCCGCGGCCTGCGGCGGCTGCTGGCAGCCCACAGCGACGACATCAAGGTTGTCGCAGAGGCCGAGAGCCTCGCTTCGATCGCGCGTGATCTGCGTGGACGGGACGCGCACGTGCTGGTACTCGACCTGACCATCCCTTACGGCGGGAGCATCGAGGTGATCACGCAGCTGCGTCGGCGCACAGCCCGCACCCAGATCGTCGTGTTGACGACGAGCGACGACCCGAATTTCGTGCAGGGCGCTCTCACCGCCGGCGCGATGGGCGTAGTGCTCAAGCAGTTCGCCGACCGCGACCTCGCGCCGGCGATACGCGCCGCGGCCGTCAACGAACGGTACGTGAGCCCCCTGCTCGCCAGCCGCCTGAGCGGCTTTCACCGCACGCTCCCGGACGAGCCGCTGACCCCGCGTGAGGTCGAAGTGCTGAGGCTCATAGCGCTCGGCTACACGAGCGTGGAAATCGCCAACACGCTCGGGCTCTCGCCGCGCACGATCGAGAGCCACCGTGCGCGCATGCATCGCACGCTGGCTCTCACCACACGCGCCGAACTAGTCCACTACGCGCTGCGGCGAGGCTTGTTGAGCATCTGACCCCCCGCGGCCCACGCCAGCCAACCCTCCGAGTGGCGGGTTTTCCGTAGTTTTCCCGCCACGCGGGTGGCTTTCCTCGCTGGCAGGCGACGCAAGCGCAGCTAGGGTAAAACCATGGCCAGAGAGGATCCCGATCACAAGCTCAACGTGGTGATAGCGGGCGGTGGCGTGGCGGCCCTGGAGACCGCGCTCGCCCTCTCGGAACTAGCCCCGAGCCAGACCTCCAGAACGCTGCTCACCGCGAGCAGCGAGTTCGTCTACCGGCCGATGACCGTGGTCGAGCCGTTCGCCTACCCATCGGCGCAGCGCTACTCGCTAGCGCAGATCGCCGAGGACGCGGGCGCGCAGCTGGTCACGGACAGGCTCTCGTGGGTCGAGCCACAAAAGCAGGTAGCGCACACCACAGGCGGCCTTGAACTCGCCTACGACGCGCTCGTCGTGGCGACAGGCGCGCGGCCGCAGCCCCACTACAAGCACGCGCTGACGATCGACGACCGCAACCTCGACGAGACGCTGCACGGCCTGATCCAGGACATCGAGGAAGGCTATGTGAGCAGCCTCGCGTTCGTGGCCGCGCCGCGCATGGCGTGGCTGCTGCCGCTGTATGAGCTTGCGCTGATGATCAGCGGCCGTGCCTACGACATGAACGTGAAGCCGGCGATGACGGTCGTGACCCCCGAGGACGGGCCGCTCGCGATCTTCGGCAGCGCCGTCAGCGAAGCCGTCGCGGAGCTGCTTAGGAGCGCACACGTCGATGTGATCGCCTCCGCCTACGCCGAGATCCCCCGCTCCGGGCTGGTGCTGATCAACCCAGGCGACCGTTGCCTGCACGCGGACCGGATCATCGCGCTTCCGGAGCTGTACGGCCCGGGCGTGCGCGGCATCCCGGTCGGCGAGCACGGCTTCATCCGCGTCACGCCCTACGGGCAGGTGCCGGACGCGGGTCCGGTCTACGCCGCAGGGGACGCTACCGCGTTCGCGCTCAAGCACGGCGGCATCGCCGCCCAGCAGGCGGATGTCGCGGCGGAGTCGATCGCCGCGCTGGCGGGCGCGCCGGTCACGCCAGCGCCGTTTCACCCCGTGATCCACGGGATCCTGTTGACACACGAAAAGCCGCGGTATCTAACCGCGCGGATCACCGGCGGCCACGGTTTCAGCTCGCAGTTCACAGAGACGCCGACTTGGTCGCCGCCAACCAAGATCGCTGCGAGGTACCTGGCGCCCTATCTCGATGAGCACGACCACCAAACAGCAAACGCCCGCTGAGCCAGGCGCTCACCCGGGCGGCGTCGTCCCCTGCCTGGTGCTCGGGTACGACAGGACCACCAGTGCCCGTAAAGCGGTGAGCTGGGCGGTTGGTGAGCTGCTGCCAAACGGCAAGCTCGTCATCGTCCACGCCTCGCGCCCACTCCACGCACCACCGATGCCGTTGCGCACGCCGCGCGAGCGGGCGCTGCTCTCACGCGCGTTGATCGACGAGCTGCTGCTCGAGGGGGAGGACGCGCTGTATGACATCCAGATCACGACCGAGGTCTCAGACAACGACCCGGTGACGGCCCTGCTCGACGCCGCAGAGCGCCACCGGGCGCGGGCGATCGTCGTGGGCAGCGAGCCCCATTCGCGCCTGCACAAGGCGTTGGGGACGGTCAGCACCGAACTGCTGCGTCGCTCGCCGGTGCCGATCATCACGGTGCCGAGCTCTACTCGACTGTCCGCGTGACCGGCTAGGAGGTGCGCCGTTTGACCGTCGCGGCGCCCAGCACGAGCGACCCGACGGCGAAGGCGAGCACGATCGCTATGTCCCCGAGGATCGCGCCGTCGGCGCTGACCTTGCTGGTGAGGTGGTGCATGCCGTCGACGGCGTAGGACATCGGCAGCGCGTCGGAGATGCCATACAGCGCGGCTGGCATCCGCTGCCGCGCCACCAGCAGCCCACACAGCAGGAGCTGCGGCAGCACGGTCGCCGGCAGGAACTGCACGACCTGAAACTCGCTGCGCGCAAACGCGCTTGCGAGCAAACCGAGGCCCATGCCGAGCAGCGCGACCGCGATGGCGAGCACCACCACCAACTCGCTCGGACCGCGCACGCGCAGGCCGAGCGGGCCGAGCGTCAGGGCGCTCACTATCACCGCTTGGGCGGTCGCGAGCAGGCCGAAAGCAATGGCGTAGCCGGCGAGCAGCTCGTGGCGCCCGAGCGGCGTGGTCAAGAGCCGCTCGAGCGTTCCGCTGATGCGCTCGCGCAGCAGCGCGATCGAGGTCACGAGGAAGACGCTCATCAAAGGGAAGATCGCGAGCAGCGGCGCTCCCGCCTGGTCGAACGCTTGGCGGCGGTGCGTGTAGATCAGACGCAGCAGCGTCTCCAGCACGCAGGGGACGATGATCATCAGCCCGACGGTGCGCGGGTCGTGGCGCAGCTGCCTGAGCACCCGTCTGGCTGTCGCGAAACTGCGTGTCACAGACCCCTTCATGCGCGCTCGATCAGCCGCACGAACGCCTCGTCCATATCTGTCGTGGAGGTTTGCGCCACCAGCTCGTCCGGCGTCAGCTGCGCGAGCAGGCGCCCATCGCGCAGCAGGAGCAGATCCTCGCAGTGGCGGGCCTCTTCCATCACGTGACTTGAGATCAACAGCGTCGCTCCTTCACCAGCAAGCTCGCCAAACAGCCGCCAGAGCTCGCGGCGCAAGAGCGGGTCAAGCCCGACTGTCGGCTCGTCGAGGAGCAACAGGCGGGGAGAGCCGAGCAGCGCGATGGCGAGCGAGACGCGGGCGCGCTGGCCGCCCGAGAGCCTGCGCACGAGCTGGTGCGTTTGCTCGCGCAGGCCGACCCGCTCGAGCAGCCCGCCTAGCTGCGCGCCACGGATCTCCGCGAAGTAGCGCAGGTTCTCGAGCACCGTGAGGTCTTCGTACACCGAGCTGGACTGCGCCATGTAGCCGAGCCAGCGGCGTAGCCCCGCGCGGCCCGGCTCGAATCCGAGGACGGTGAGGCGTCCCTCAACGGCGGCCTGGACGCCGGCGATCGCGCGGATCAGTGTTGACTTGCCGCTGCCGCTGGGGCCGAGCAGGCCGGTGAGGCGGCCGGGCGGAACCTCAAACGAGACGTGCCTGAGCGCCTGGATCTCGCCGCGGCGTACAGAAACATCTCGCGCCGAGACGGCAGGCACGGCAACGGTCCACTTCGGCTCTGGTTCGCTCACCCAGGGTGAGTCTGCCTCACTCGCCGGCCGTCAAAGGAGACGGCGAGTGTCGTGTCTTTCGCGGTGGCGGCCGCCGGTCGGTCGCCACCGCGAAACGACCTATTTCTTCTTGGGTGTGACCGTCGGCGTTTTGGTCGCTGGTGGAGTGCTCGTCTGCGGGACGGGCGTGCTCGGGATAGCCGGCGTCTTGGGAGCTTTGTAGCCCTTGCAGTCCTGCACCATGTAGGCGGCGCGGCATTCGGTGCGCTTGGTCCACTTCGTCCGGAAGTTCTTCACGAAGGAGCTGAGCGCCGTCTGCTGCTTTTGCGCCGCGAGCTGCTGTTGGATCGAGGACTTCACCTGCGACAGCTGCTGCTGGCTGGCGGGCAGCGTCTTCTTGACTTCGAAGACGTAGTAGCCAAACGGCGTCTTCACCGGGCCGCTGAGCGTATTGAGCTTCGCCTTGAACACGGCTTCGTCGAGCGGCTTGGCCTCCTGTCCCTTCACCACGCCGGGGAGCGATCCGCCCGCGGCCTTGCTGACGGGGTCGATCGAGGATTTCTTCGCCACGCTCGCAAAGCTCTTGCCGGAAGAGATTTCTTTCTTCGCGCTTTCGGCCTGAGCCTGTGTCTTGGTGAGCACC
>JANWLE010000054.1 GCA_025451035.1 Solirubrobacteraceae bacterium | reverse complement strand
GACCCGAAACCCAGGCAGCGATCCGCACCTTCCAGAAAAGCCACAACCTCACCGTCGACGGCATCGTCGGCCCAGCGACCTGGGCAGCCCTCGGCATCCAAGGCGCACCAACACTGCACCCACCCCATCACCGCTCAAGCAGCACCGCCGGTGGCGGCGAAACTCCGAGCGTGATCTCACGCGTGATCGCAGCCGCCGACGAAATCGCGACCAGACCCTACGTCTATGGGGGCGGGCATGGGTCCTTCCAGTCCACGGGCTATGACTGCTCGGGCTCTGTCTCCTACGCACTGCATGGCGGTGGCCTGCTGGGCTCGCCCGAGGACTCAAGCGAACTGGAGTCATACGGCGAACCGGGTCCCGGCGCGCACATCACCATTTACGCGAACTCAGAACACGCTTTCATGGTGATCGACGGCAGGCGCTTTGACACCATCGCCCAACAGGAAACCGGCACGAGATGGTCTTCATCGATGTCCTCCACTGCGGGTTATGTGGTAAGGCATCCGGCCGGCCTGTAATCAGCACCAACATTCACACAAACCAGAGTCTAGTTCGAACGCCGTCGACACCGCTCGGCGACGCTCGCGCCGACGCCAGCTGTACCCGGCGCCCTGCCCGCCCGCCAGACACCGGGCGGGCCGGCTAACGCGGCTATGCCAATCGGCACGCAGCCGCCACGTTCCTGAAACTCAGAGCGACTTTTTCTCACGCGACCGGTCTCCGCCAAAGCGAAGCGCAAGCGCTCTGGTGATTTCGCGCCGGGCCAATTCTGCGTGGCTCGCAGCGTCGCACTGCGTGCACCCGAGCGGACTTTCCCGTCCCAAGCGAAGCCTAGTTTGAGTCGCCAGGACTCAACGGCAACACGGAGAAACTTATGCTTGCTCGGGCACATACGTTCACCATTGAAGGTCTGGAGGCGCGGCCTGTAACCGTAGAGGTCGATATTCGCGTTGGCCTGCCCAGCTTCACGATCGTGGGTCTGGCCGACGCCGCGGTCCGGGAGGCGCGCGATCGGGTGCGCGCCGCGATCCTGAACTCAGGCTTTGACTTCCCTGCGCGACGCATCACCGCGAATCTCGCCCCTGGCGATATTCGCAAGGTCGGCGCCGGCCTTGACCTGGCGCTCGCGTGCGCAGTACTAGCAGCCAGCGATCAGATCTCCTGCGAGCAGCTCGAAGGCTTTGCCTTCTTCGGCGAGCTCTCTCTCGACGGGGAGGTGCGCTCCTGCCAGGGGACTCTCGCCGTCGCGCAAGCCTCGTTGGCGGCGGGCCTGCATACGCTTATCCTCGGCCCCGAACGGGCCGGCGAGGCCACCCTCGTCGACGGTCTCGAGATCGGCGTCGCCGAGCGCTTGAGCAGCGCCGTCCGGATCCTGACCGAGGGGACATCGGACCCGCTGCCAGAGAGCGCCCACGCCAGCGAGGATCCCGTCGTGAGCAAAGAACCGGACCTGAATGAGGTGCGCGGACAGCATCAGGCGGTCAAGGCGATGATCATCGCCGCCGCGGGCGCGCACAACAGCTTGCTGTGCGGGCCACCGGGCACCGGCAAGACGATGCTCGCCCAGCGCATGCCGTCGATCCTGCCCCCTCTGACCCGCTCGGAGGCGATCGAAGTGACACGCATCCACAGCATCACCGGCTCGCTGGAAAAAACAGGGTTGATGACCCGACGGCCATTTCGCGCGCCGCACCACACCGCGACCACCGCCGGGCTGGTGGGAGGCGCAGGCTCCGGGTGGGTCGGCGAGATCGTCCTCGCCCACAATGGCGTGTTGTTCCTCGATGAGCTATCGGAGTTCGCGCGCCAGACGCTCGAGGCGTTGCGCCAGCCGCTGGAGGATGGCCGTGTCGCGATCGTCAGGGCCCAGCACGCGGCGGTTTACCCGGCGCGCTTCATGCTTGTCGCTGCCACAAATCCATGTCCTTGCGGCTTTGCCGGCGTGGCCGAGCGCTGTCACTGCAGCGAGGCGGACCTCGCCCGCCATCGCCGCAAGCTGAGCGGACCGCTGCTCGACCGGATCGACCTGCTCACGCACCTGGAACGACCCAAGACCCATGATCTGCACGAGGAGCCGCTGACCAGCTCAGCGCAGGCACGCGAGGCAGTGATGCTGTCTCGCGAACGGCAGACCGACCGCTTCGCCGGGGAGGGGACCATCGCGAACGCGCACATGGACACTCGCCTCATCCAGCGCCACGTCAAACTGGATGACAAGAGCGAAATGATGCTGCGCTCGGCGCACGAGCGGGGCCTGCTGAGCGCGCGCGGTCAGCACCGTACGCTGCGTGTCGCTCGCACTGTCGCCGATTTGGCGGGCAGTGACGACGTCGCCCCCCAGCACGTCGCGATGGCCCTGTCGCTGCGCCCAGAGGCGAGCCTGGCTGGCACAAGGGCAGCGTGATGAGCATCGGCATCTCCAGTGCGTTGGAGCTTGAGCCCGAGAGCTACGCGGAGCTGCTGAATCTCGACGAGCCGCTCGCCGCGAGCAGCTCGCGACCCGACTATGGCCTGCACGCGTGCGACGGCTGCCTGCGACGCAGCTGGCTGCTCACGGCTTTGGCCGGTTACCTGGACGCTCGGCGCCACGACCTGCAACGCCTCACACGGCTGCTGACGTTGTCAGACGGTGATCTGGTGAGGGCCCTAGGCGCCCACAAGCGCCAAGACTTGCGCGAACAGTACGAAAGCTTCGAGCGCAGCCGCGTGCGTCTGGGTTTGTGCGCCGCAGCGATCTGCCGGCACGACCCGAACTACCCCTACATGCTCAACCAGGCGCAAGCGCTCGGCACGCCCGCGGTGCTCTACATCGATGGTGACGTCGAGCGCTTCAAGACGATGTTCACAGAGCCGGCGGTGGCGATCGTCGGGATCCGCAAGGCCACCGACTACGGCATCGAGATAGCCCGGAGCATGGCCCGCGACCTCACCGCCGCCGGGGTGCCAGTCATCAGCGGCCTGGCCGAAGGCATTGCGGCGGCCGCGCACCTCGGGGCGATCGACGCCGGCGGCCCCACCCTGACCGTGATGCCTGGCGGAGTCGACATCTGCTACCCGGCTAACAAGCGCGCGCTGTTCGCCAGCATGAAGGGCTCTGGCTGCGCGGTCTCCGAGCTACCCTGCGGATTTCGCATGCGCCGCTGGTGCTATGCGGGACGCAGCCGCATAGTCACGGGCCTGGCCCGCGTCGTCGTCGTCGTGGAGGCCGACAAGTCCCCGGTCGACCTGATGGTCGCGAACCTCGCGCGGATGCTCGGCAAGACGGTCGCTGCGGTGCCGGGGCGCGTCACCTCCTCGAGCTCTCGTGGCACCCACTCGCTCCTGACCCAAGGCGCACGTCTGGTGGAAGGCGCGCAGGACATCCTCGACTTGCTCTACGGCGTGGGCGCCAGGCACGTCCCGCCACCCGGCCCCGACCTCGAGCCAGCGCTGCAGTCGATCATCGAGAAGGTCGGCTCCGGCCACGACACGGTAAACAAGCTCGCGGCGACCGGGCTGGACCCCCAGGACGCTCTGATGGCATTGACCGAGCTCGAGCTGATGGGCAAGATCACCCGCGGCGACGGCGGTCGCTACGTGCCTTGCGCCGGCCTCGGTGTCGCCCCCAGCTAAAGCAGACCCCAGGGCCCAACCCGAGGTTCGCCGCCGCGGCGCCTAGATGCACCCAAGCCGAGTCCCTCCGACGCGCAGCCCCCTATAATTGGCGGTCACTGCGGCTGTAGCTCAGTTGGCTAGAGCGTCTGCTTGCCATGCAGAAGGTCGAGGGTTCGAGTCCCTTCAGCCGCTTTTTGTTGTGTCTCAAGACATCGGAGACTGATGTCTCGGGACCTCGTAGACGGCTCAGATGGCCTCTCGCCGGAGAAGTGAGCTTCTAGTCACGCTTGTCCTCGATCAGCAGCGCGAACTTGGGGCAGGACTTGACCGCACGCCTTGCGTGCTCCACCAGCTCACGCGGCACCGGTCGCCCGTCGACGATCGGATAGCCCCAATCGTCGAGCGTGATCATCTCAGGCAAGAGCTCGGCGCACATTCCGTGCGCCTCACAGGTGATCGGGTTGACCCTGATCCTGTCGGCCATCAGCCAGCGGGGACTAGCGTATCCGCCCGCGCCTGGCGGACGCCTGGATATGGAAGCTCGGGCGGGAGCTCACACGCCTCGCAGCGCCCGTACCGCGAGTGGGACACGAACTCCTCAGAGAACACTTCGAACGCGCTGGCAAGGACGTTGACTGCTCCGTCAGGGTGCGCGCACGCGCCACGCCCGCGGGTCATCGACACCAGGCGAGCCAGATGCTGGCCGGAGCCGCGCTCTCCCTTGGCCACGCGAACCCGTTCGATCACAGTCGCGATGGTGTCCAGGCCGTGAATGCACGGACCACACTGGCGAGTGCTCTCGCTCGCCAGCCAGCGCGCCAGACGCGCGGTCTCCGAGACCGGGCATGCCTGCTCTGAGAGCAGCAGCACGACACCCGGCCCGAGCGACCCGCCATACGGCGCCAGGTCCTCGTTTGACAGGCTCAACGCGTCCAGCTGTCCGCCGTCAATCCACACTCCCGAATAGCCTCCGCAGAGCACAGCGCTGACCCTGCTGCTCAACCCACCGGCGGCGTCGATAAGCGATGCGAGCGAGGTCCCGTGCTCGATCTCATACACGCCGGGATAGGCGAGCGGGCCGGTGAGCGTGACGAGCGCCGAGCCGGGCTGCGAGGCGGTCCCGATCGAACGAAACCACTCGGGTCCGTGACGGGCGATAAGCCCGATGTGGGCAAATGTCTCGGCGTTGCTGACAAGCGTGGGGCAGCCGCGAACGCCGCTCTGGAACGGCATCGGCGGCGTGAACGTCGGCTTGGCCTCACCTCCGTTGAGGTGGTTGACGAGCGCTGACTCCTGACCGGACACGTAGCGGTCTGGGACCTGGGCCAGGCGTAGCCTGGGCGAGGAGCCGAGTAGCTGCTGGCGTTCACCGATCGCCTGCGCGGCGCTGTCGAATACCGAGCGTCGCGAACCGACGCAGAGGATGATTTCCTCGGCACCGAGCGCCGCCGCCGCGACAGTCGCGCCATCCAACGCGAGGTGGGGAAGCGACTGGATCAGGGTGCGGTCCTTGAGGCTCGCCGGCTCGCCCTCGGCGGCGTTGATGACGACCACGGGGCGTCCGCGAGCGCTAGCCACGGCGCGCAGCTTCAGCGCCGTCGGGAAAGACGCGCCACCGCGCCCCAGAAGCCCAGCCCGCTCGATCTGGTCGATCAAGGCGGCTGAGCCATTGCGCTCCCGCCTGCGGCTGACGGGCAGTTCACCGTGGATCTCCAGATGCTGGTCGAAGGTGAGCGCTCCGCTCGGGGAGATCCCGGCGAGCAGCCTCGGCAGACCGCCGCTGCTTCCGTTTTCACTCATTGCCCGGGGCTCCCGTTCGTGCTGCTGCTCGCGGCGTGCTTGAGCAACGACGTCGGCGTGCCCGCACGTCGCGCCCAGCCATGGCCAAGCGGACCGCCCGGCAGCCACAGCACCAAGAACAACGAGAAGGCCGCCACCAGACCGATCGCTAGCGTCCGCTCACGGACGCGCTGCGCCGGACTCGTGAACGCTCGCCAGAGTGTTGCCGCGAGGACCGCCAACACGCAGATGATGCTCAAGCCGAGCAGCCAGGTCGCTTTGACGTCGCTGCCGGTGCCGAAGCCGTGCAGCAGCGCGATCGGCCAGCAGGCATACGAAGCCCAGTGTGTCGCGCGCCACGCCGTGTAGCCGATCCGCCGCCGCAGGCCACTGGTGATGCTCACCGCGAGTAGGAGGTCAAACGAGACTGCCCCCAGACCCAGCCAGAACGGCCTGTATGAGCCGATGAACGGGATGAAGGCATCCAGGATCGATATCGAGGTGAAGCTGTCGAGCACGGCGGTGATGATGTGCAACGCGAGGAACACGATCGACAGCAGCGCCACATTCCTGTGCAGCTCATCGACGACGAAGCGAGGCCATCGCGGAGTGGCGAAGCGGCGAACGTCGAGAATCCCCAGCAGCAGGGACACCGTGAGCAGCAAAAGCGCCACCGTTCCAGTCGAGCGCGTCAGGTACCACGCGAGGCTCGGCCCCGCAGCCGCCAGCGAAAAGCTCATCGCACACCAACCTCGGTGCCAGCCGCTGGCCAGGCCCCGACGCTCCGCACCACGCCCTCGTGGGTGACTAGCCGTGCGGGCAGCCCGCGTTCCGCTAGCCAACGCGGCGCGGTCTCACTGAGCACGAGCGCGGCGGTGCTCGCGATGTTCGCGTCAGTGCAGTTACCCGCGGCGACGCTGACCGTGCGCCAGGCACTGCGCGCCGGCGCGCACGTCGCGGGGTCGATGATGTGGTGCATCGTGGCGCCGGCGTGTCGCCATCGCCTAACGGTGCTGCTGGAGGTAGCCAGACCGCCGCTTGAGAGCGTGATCCTCTGTCCGGGTGCATTTGCCCCATTGCGGTGATCGTCGGTCACATGGACCTGCCATCCCGCGGCCGGTGGCTCACCCGCGGTGGCGATGTCGCCGCCGAGGCTGACGAGCACACCGCAGCGCAGGGCATCGTGAACGGCTCGCGCGGCGCGGTCCGAGGCCCATGCCTTGGCGGTCGCACCAAGGTCCAACTGGACTCCCGCCGGCACGCGTATCGCACAGCTCGAGCGGTTGAGCTCGATCGCCCGCCAGCCGTCGCGTATGCGCGCGATGAGGCGCGGCGGCCGAGAGATGCCGCACTCGCCGTCCTCTTCAGGGGAGCCGGGTGCAGCCAGCAGACTCCAGTCGCGGTCATACCCGCTGAGCACAAGCGCCTCTCCGACGGTCGGGGTGACGGCGCCGTCGGTGAGCCGCGCCGCGCGAAGCGCGACATCGACTGCTGCGATCAGCAGTGGATCGACGGTGAGCATCTGGCCGGCCGCGGCGTTGACGCGAGCGAGATCAGAGTCGCCGCGGAAGCGGCTGCATGTCCGGTCGATCCAGTCGAGCTCACGCTCGACGATAGCCCGCGCTTGCTCCAGCTCGCCGCCAGCGGCGAGCTGGAGCGTGACGCTGGTGCCCAGCGCCTGCCAGTTCGCGGTATTTCGTAGCGCTGAAGCAGCAAGCACCGTAGGAGCCTCCTAGGAACCACCGGACACGACGGGCGGGGCTGTTTCCGGAACTGGTGTTTCTTCAGTGGGTTGCGGCGCGGCGGGAGCTTCGCTGCTGGCTTGGGGTTCTGAGGTCTGTGGTACTTCGCTGCTCTGCGGTGCTTGTTCGCTGCTCTGCGGTGCCGTTTCGCTGTCGTGTTCGGAGCCTTCTGCGGACGGTTCGGTGGGTGTGGTCGTCGGTTCCTGCGGCGCTTCGGCCGGTGGCTGCAGCGGGGTAGTTGAGCTGCCCGACGCTTCGCCACCACGCGAGCTGGAGTGGCTAGCCGCACCGTTGCTCGCGGCGAGCGTCTTGCCCGGGAAGGCCTGGGCCGCGACCTCTGCGAGCAGCGCCGTGAGCGCCACGGCAGCACCGATGACGAGGCGATTACAGCGCCTGAGAAGCCCGAGCGCCCGCTCTCGCGAGAGCGGCGAGTGCGTTGCGGGGTGCGCGGCTGGCGCAGCAGCCCGCGGCTCGCGTGGACGCCGTGGCTGTCTTGGTGGGCGACTAGGAGGGTTCACGATGGCGCACCTCTAATGGTTGACGAAGAAGTCGTGGGTGTGCAGCCACGGGCCGAACTGTGGCAACGTCAAGACAGCGATCACGGCACCCGCGGTGAGAGCGCCGACGAGTGACAGCAGCCGACCCGCGCGACCCGGCTGATAGCCCGGCAGCCCCTCGTGGCGGGTGTAGTCCGCTCGCAGCGCGGCGGGAAGCCCCGGCAGGTGTCCGAGTACGTGTAGTCCGGTAAATATCAACCAGATTACGAAGCTCGCCTTGTGCAGCGGGAGCAGCGTCTCGCGCGAGCTCGGCCCCACGAACAGCAGCGCCACTCCGCTCGCCAACACGCCGACAGTCGTGATCACGACGATCGGCGCGATCACGCGTAGCAGCAACAGCGGCGGACCGACATGACGGTATGCGGTATCGCGCGAGTAGTAGCGCATGAAGCGGTACCCGGTACTCGCCATCTTCAGCGCGACCGGCCCGATCAAGAGCATGCCGACGAACAGGTGGACCGACAGGAGCGGTCTTAGCGCCAGGAGCGTCAAGCCGATGATCGCCAGCAAGGCGACGAGGACGATGCCCGTGGCGGCCGTCAGACGCTCATTGCCGTCGGTCCCGCCGCCCGTGAAGCGCTCAACTCCGCTGCGAGGGCGCGGCGGCGTAGCGTCTTCTTGCACATGTTTTTCGGGCGCTAGAGCACCAGTTATGCGCAGCTCTTGACTGCTAGTCATTGCCGCCAGTGTGCGTGCGGCTGCTAAGAGGGCCCTAACCGCAAGATGAGAATTCTCTTTATCGAGCCGCTGGCGTCAAAGCTGCTGTGGCTGCTCGGATCTATCCTGCAGCTATGGGCACTGCGATGATCGCTGCCACGATAACGCGATACTAGCCGCATGATTCTTCTAATCGAGGACGAGCCCGGCATCGTCGACTTCGTCAAGCGCGGCCTTGAAGCCGAGGGTTTTCCGGTTGAGGCAGCCCTCGACGGATTGGAGGGGCAGCAGCGAGCGCTCGAGGAGAGCTTCGACCTGATCGTGCTCGACCTTATGCTTCCGGGCCGCAGTGGTCTTGAGATCCTGGCGACGCTGCGAGAGGCGAGGATCACAGTGCCGGTCATCGCGCTGACCGCCCGCGGCGAGGTCGAGGACCGTGTCGCCGGCCTAGACGCCGGCGCGGTCGACTACCTGGTAAAGCCGTTCTCGCTCGCCGAGCTAGCGGCGAGGGTCCGGGCACAGCTGCGCTTGACGATGCGCTCTCCCAACAGCATCCTGCGCGCCGCCGACATCGAGGTCAGCCTGCTCACCCGAGAGGTGGCCAGGGACGGCAGGACGATCTCTCTCTCCACGACGGAATTCGACCTGCTCGTCTACATGCTTCGTCACCGTGGGCGGGTGCTCTCGCGCGAGCAGATCCTGGCCGCGGTGTGGGGTTATGAGCACGACCCGCAGACCAACATCGTCGACGTGTACGTCGGCTATCTGCGCCGCAAGCTCGGGACGCCCGACAGTCCCGCGCCGATAACGACCGTACGCTCGGTCGGCTATCGCCTCGACGATGCGCGCTAGGAAGCTCCTCCCGGGCGGTCTGCGCTGGCGCCTGACGGCATGGGTCGCCATCGTGATGGGGCTTTGCGCGGGCGTGATCTTCATCGCGGTCTACCGCGGCACGGAGACCCAGCTGCGCCATCAAATCGACCACGAGCTGGCCGGCGACGTCGGCGAGTTCACCCACGCCCTCCAGCAGCTGCGCAGCTCCTCCCCCGCCGCGCTCACGCGCGCCGCCTCACGCTACGTGAACGGTCAGACGTTCGGGGCGAGCTCGACGCTGCTATTCGCGGTCATTCCTGGAACGGGGACTAGCACCAATCAGCCCGAGCTGTTCGAACAGCTTCCACCCGACCGCAAGGAGACGTCTGTCGAGCAGGCGCGAGAGAACAGGCTCACAGCCCAGCTGAGGGTCATCCGCGTCGGCTACAGGACACTGCCGCTGCCAGACGTGGGTGAGCTTCGCCTGCTGGAGCGGTCTGTGCAGATCGGCCACACGCAGGCGATCATCGGTGTCGGCGAGCCGCTTGGCGGAGTCGACCGCGCGAAGGACGGGGTGGCTAGGGCGTTCATCCTCGCCGGCGTGCTGGCCCTCGCAGGCGCGTTGCTGGCCTCATACCTCGTCGGGGCGAGGGTCTCGCGGCCGTTGCGCAAGATGGCGGCGATAGCCGCACGGGTCGACGGCGGGGATTTGGAGCCGCGCATCGAGACGAGCGGGACCTCGGGAGACGAGGTGCGGGTGTTGGCCGACGCGTTCAACCACATGCTCGACAGGCTCTCCACCGCCTTCGCGGGTCAGCGGGCGTTCATCGCCGACGCCTCGCATGAGCTGCGCACACCGCTGACGGTGATCGGGGGCCAGCTCGAGGTCCTCGCCGCACAGGAGCATCCCTCCTCCCAGGAGGTCAGGCGGGTGGAGCACCTCGTGCGCTCGGAGATATCTCGGATGAGCCGTCTCGTCGACGACCTGTTGCTGCTCGCCAAGTCCGAGCAGAGGACCTTCCTACAGATGGAGCCGATCGATTTGCAGCCCTACATAGACGAGCTTTGGAGTGGCGTGAGCGCGACGGCCAAGCGGCGCTTTGAGCTCGGCACGATACCCAAGGGCACGCTGCACGCGGACCCCGACAGGCTCGCCCAGGCGCTGCGGAACCTCACCGCGAACTCGATCGAGCACACCGCGAGCGGCAGCGGGCTGGTCGCTATGCACGCCCACCAGACAGCAGGCGACCGGCTGTGCTTCAGCGTCGAAGACGATGGCCCGGGAATACCCGCCGACCAGCGTGAGCGGGTCTTTGATCGCTTCCACCGGACTGACTCGGCGCGCAATCGCGCCCTCGGGGGCTCGGGGCTCGGGCTGGCGATCGTCCGTGCGATTGCCGAGGCGCACGGCGGCGGTGTGCGCGCCCTAAAGCGGCCCGGCGGCGGCACCACGATCGAGCTCGAGTTCCCACGCTTTCACGCGCCCGATTCCGAGGCGCACAAACAGCCGCGTGCCTCGGCCACGCCGGCGAGCACCAGGGTCGGGCGGTGAGTTAGCCGCCAGGGCGCTTTAGAACGGGATTTCCTCGTCGATCGCGGTCGTGCCGCGGCTCTCCTTGGAGGAGGAGCTGCGGGCCACGAGCTCGCCCTCGACGCCAGCGTCCGGGCCCGAAGCGCGGTCTTCGTCTCGCCCCGACGGTGCGACGATGTTGAATTCGGGCAGGTTGTCGCCCTGCTCGATTTCGGTCAGCTCACCCTCCCGCTCGGTGAGATAGCTGCGCAACGCCTGCTCGAGGCCCTTCCCGCGACGGAACCCCTCGAACATCTCGTGTACGGGGACATCGTCTTCGTTGAGGCGCGCGACGATGCTCTTCAGCTCCTCATAGCCCTGCTCGAATGTGATGTCTTCGCGGTCTGTCGTAGTTGACTTGCTCATGTTCCCTCTCCTTGCTGGCAAGACGTGATTTTGTCCACCGTCACGGCGGCCTGTCCGTCGATGAACATCAGCGCGAGCGACGATCCGCGCCGCAACTGCCCCACGCTGCGCACAGGCTGGTCTTGCTCGTCGCTGGCGAGGACCCAGCCACGGTTACGGAAATCCTTTGCGCTAGCGAGCGCCCCCAACTGCGTGACGCGTTCATGCGCGCGAGCCAGAACGCGATCGGCGGCGCTGCGCAAAAGCTGGGCGCTGGCACTCACCGTGCTCGAGTCGGCTGCGCAGCGGCGGCGCAGCTCGCGATCGGCGTCCTCGCAGAGCCGGTCGAACGCCCGGCCGTAGTCACGACGGCGCTCGCGCAGGCGCGCGGCCGTGTTGGTCAACTGAACCGCGCACACGTCCAGAGCGGCGGGGCGCGGGGTGCGATGGGTCGCGTCGCACAGCGAGCGCCCATGCGCGTCGAGCGCCTGCAGCTGGGAGTTCATGAACGCCGTCGCTGCACGCCGCATCTGCTCGCGCGACTCGTTGAGCGCCGCCGCGCGCGGCAGTAGTGTGGCGGAACGATCGAGCCCGCCCGCGGCGGCGCTCAGCATCAGCTTCTGCTCGCCGCAGGCTGCACGCGAGCGCGACCTGAGCAGCTCGCCGGCGCCCAGCAGATCCTGGGCGAGTCTCTCCATGCGCTGCACGGGCCTGATCTGGCGCCAGCACTCCGCGATCTGCTCGTAACGGCGACGGGTGGCGGTGGCGGTCACGCTCAGATGCGTCAGGTACCGGTCGAAATCCTCGAGCAGCGTGTCGGCCGAGCGCGCGATCGCGTACTCGGCGGCCCGTGCCGGCACGGGCGCGAACGCGGCGGCGACGTGGTCGCAGTTGGGACGGTCCTTGGTGTGCCCGATGCTGGTGACCACGGGCACGGCACAGGCGAACACGGCGCGGCACAGGCGCTCGTCGTCGAACGCGACGAGATCAGCGACAGAGCCGCCGCCGCGGGCGAGGATGATCACATCGACGTCGTCTATCGCCTGCAGGCGACCGAGGGCGTCGATCACCGAGCCGACCGCCTCCACACCCTGGACCGAGGCGGCGGCGAACACGATGTCTTGGCAGGGCATCCGCTCGCGTAGGTGGCGGATCACATCCACCTTCGCGTCGGAGGACTGTGCCGCGATCACACCCACCCGTCGCGGGAAAGCGCGCAGCGGCTTGCGTCGCTGCTCGTCGCACAGGCCGTCGGCCCGCAAGCGCTGCAAGATTTCGGCCCGCCGTCGCAGCAGCTCTCCTTCCCCGGTGGGGCGGATCTCGTCGACGACGAGCTTGGTCGCGCCGCGTGGCGCGTAGAAGTCGATGCGCTCGTAGTGGGCTTGCACGAGATCGCCCTGCTTCGGCAGCGGCAGGCAGCGCTTGACGCGCCCCTTCCAGATGCACGCGTCGAGGTTCGAGTCCTCGTCGGCCAGCGTGAGATACACGTGCCCGGAGCGATGCTGTGTGATGGACCTGACCTCCCCCTCGATCCACCCGTCACCGAGATCTCTCAGTGCACCGTCAATGCGTCGCGCGAGCTGACTGACCGACAACGCGGCGAGCACACTGGCGTTATCACATGCGGCGGGCGCCATCCCCTCAACGCTAGAGATGCCGCCGGATGTTCCCGCGTGCGCGCGCGAGCGGCGGCCGCGCTAGCGAAGAGAAGTGCCGGCCACCTGCGACTCGGCGTCTGAGCGCACGGGCGGCGCGAGCACCACCGGCGAGGCTCCTCAGCGCTCAGCCTACGGACGGCTGCCCAGGGGCCGGTCTGCCAGGCAGATGCCGTTGACCTGCAGCCAGTGACGCTCGTCATCGTCGTCTTTGACCTGGAACGGTCGCGTGAGGCCCATCATCAGGATCACCTCGACACCAGATTTCATGCGCCAGCGGACCTCTTCGACGACGTCGTTTCTGATCGTCTCGTGGTTCTCCTCCACGAAGCGGATATCGGTCACCGGCAGCGAGATCGTGGCTTTGCCGTCGTTCAGCTTCAGGCGCAGGCGGCCGTAGCGGGTCGTCAGGTCGACCTTGCGCTTGACCCGCAGGACGCCGAGGGACGCGCTGCCCTCGCCGCGGTCGACTGCATAAGTGTCCTTGCGGCGCTTGAGGTCGGGCCCGAAGATGGACTCGAGGTCGTCGTGGGCGACCCGGTCGAGTAGGTGAAAGTACTCATCCCCGTCCAGGCGCTTGACCCGCTTGGTTTTGGTGACCGAGAAGCGGTAGTCCTCGGTTGCGGGAGCGTTCGGCACCGCGGCCACCTCGCCGAGGTCCAGCACCGCGCCGATCTCAAACGGGCCGCCGCGATCGGTCAGCATCATGCGGGTCAGTTTGTGCGTGCTCGACGTGACGGGACGCACGTGGCGTCCCCTGGGGTCCACGCCGGCGACACATATCCGGCCCTCGCGCATGCGGGTCAGGTGATTGATCAGGATCTTCATCACAGATGCTCCATTCTTAGATCGCTCCAGTGCTCCGCGAGGTACTCGCCCAGCAGCCTGCGGTGACAGCAGTCGGCGGTCGCCTCGCTGCACAGCAGCGCGGTTGGTGTGTTGAAGTCCTCCGGCCTGAGGACGTTGTGGATTTCGCGTTCGGCCATGAGCCACAAAAACCCTCGTTCATAGTTGTCCCAGTCGAGCGTGCGCTTGCGGTAGGCCTTCAGGAGGTCCTCCGTCGGCGCGAGCAGCGGAGCGTGCTCGTACTCGACGCCAGCGAGCTGCTCGAGGAAGTACGGCAGGTCGCGCACAGCCGCGAACCCAGCCAGTTGTGAGACGTTCTTCAGGCGGACATCGATCAGGCGCTCGATGCCAGCCTCGATCAGTCGATCAAAAAAGTGTTCAGCGGTCGTTTGTGTGAAACCGATCGTGTAGATCTCCACGCGCGCTCACCTTCTCCAAAGAGGGTGTCTTGGGTGTACCTGGGAAGCGTTACTTCGTGCTCCAAGCAGACTGATGCGTCAGGCAGAATGTGCCTGAGCTCCATGCCCTGCTCGGCGAGCACCTTGCCGACCAGCAGTCGCCGGTGACAGTGCTCGGGGTCAGCCTCACTGCAGACGATCGCGACGCGTTCTTTGCCCGAGCGGTGGACGAGCTCTTCGATGGCGTCCTTGAAACCGGGCTCCTCGGCCATCAGCTCATACAGTGCGTGACCTCGCTCGTCATAGTGCTCTTCTCTGATGGGCCGGCCGCCGAGGTGTTCACCCCTAAACACGTAGGCGATGCCGAGCTCGCCGAGGGATCCCTGCATCTCCTCGCGGCCGAACTGCGGCGCGTGGCGCGAGTACGGGTAGGAGCGGACATCAACCACGAGCTCTATCCGCTCGAGCTTCAGGAGCTCGGCGAACGTCTCAAATGGATGATTCGAATGTCCTACCGTCCAGATCGGTGTCTTACCCATACCTCTATCCAGATCGCGAGCCCATGCATGGTTGCGAGCAGAGTAAAGCTCGATTGAGATGGGACGATGCGGCTCGCCGGGGCCGCAGACCAGGGCTGCTCGAGCCCGAACTCGCCAAAAGGGGCCCCCATAAGACCGGCCCGCTAGGGGCAGGCGGGCCGGTCGATGGGGAGATTGAGGGGAGAGAATTCCTCCGGTGAACAGGGAAGGAGGAATCCGTCACCTCAATGATTCCCATGCGGGAAAATGCCAAACGTGAAATCGCGCCGGCGCTCAGCCGCGGCCGCGCAACCACGCGACGGCGCAGGACACCAAGCAGAAGACGAGCAGCGTGAAGGCAATGAGCGCCGTGACCGCCAGGCCAGGGCTCGCGATGATGACCACGAGCGCCAGGGCGACGCCGAGAGCCATGTCTATCCTGGCCAGCCGCCGGCGCCGGCGCGCCCGGCGCCGGCGCGCACGCAGACGCGAGATCTCCGCGGTGGAGTAACGTCGGTCGGGGGCGACGGGGACACTCGGACGGGATGGACGCACGCTACTCATCGCCTCATCCTGCGTAGGATGACGCGCGGTAGCGCCCTGATAACGAGCATCGGCCAGCGCAAACCACGCGGGGACCACAAGACCTGACGGTTGGTGCCCAGTGCATCGACGGCGTCGCGAGCGACGGCCTGCGGCGTGCTCGCCATCGGCGCCGGCTCAAGCCCAACCGTCATGCGCGTGTGCACAAAGCCTGGCCGCACCACCAGCACTCGCACGCCGTCGTCGTGCAGATCGTCGCCGAGCCCCCGCGCGAGGAAATCAAGGCCGGCCTTGGCCGCCCCGTAGACGACGTTGGCGCGCCGTGGTCGCGCACCCGCAGCCGAGGAGAGCACGATGATCGTTCCCCCTTTGCCGTCCCGCAGGCGCCGTGCGGCGCAGATGAGCAGCGATCCCGCGCCGACGAAGTTCACCTGCATAACCTCGACGGCGTCGGCGAGGTCCGCCGGCAATCCGCCCCGCTGTCCGAGCACCCCGACGGCGAGGATCACAATCTCGCCGCCGCCGTGCTCCGCGAAGGCACGATCCACCAGGCCAACGTGCGAATCGATGTCGAGCGCGTCGAACTCGATCGTGCTGACCCGCGTGCATCCCTGCGAACGCAGCTCCTCAGCCGCCGCCTGCAGGCCGTTTCGGTCGCGCGCGGCGAGGACCACCTCGCGGGGCGCTCGCCGCTGCAGCTCGGACACGATCGCGAGGGCGATCTCGGAGGTTCCGCCGAGGACGATCACGCGCTGCTGGACGGATGCCGTGGCGCTCACGCGCGAGCCCCGCACAGGCCGAGGCGGAGAGCCAAGTCCGACCGTAGGAGACCCGCGGGGTCAACCCTCGCTCGCTGCGTCTGGAAGTCCTCGAGCCGGGGGTACATCACGCTCATCAGCTCAGCGCGCAGGCGGACGTCCTTGCTCAGGTACACGCGACCGCCGCAAGCGATGAGGATCTCGTCGAGCTCGTCGAGCGCCGCCCGCACGCCCTCAGCGGCGGCAGGCAGGTCGACCGCGAGGGTCCAGCCCTCAAGCGGGAACGACAAGGGACCGCCGAAGGCCGGCCCGAAGCGCTTGAAAACGGCTAGATACACGGGCAGCCGCCGGTCGCTGATCAGCGCAAAGCAGCGTTCGAGCGCGTGCTCCTGGCCGGCTGGAACCACGAACTGATATTGGATCAAGCCCGAAGCTCCATACAGCCGGTTCCATTCGCCCAGCCCATCCAGCGGGAAGAAGTAGGGCACCATCGCCAACCGCCGGCCCCGCTCCTGCCTAGGCGTCGAACGCCAGCGAAGGGCGTTGAAGGTGCTCATGCTGGAGCGGCGAAGCAGCGCCGTGGGAAACCGGTGAGGTACGTCGAACGTCGCACGCCGCGAAAGCGCACCAGGGTAGGAGCTCGCACGCCGACCGCGCCCGTGCAGCGACGAACCGTCAGACGGCAGCGGGTCGGCCCGGCTCACCACCGCCCTGCCCATCTTTGAGCCCTCCGCCAGCAGATCGAGCCACGCCACCGAGTAGCGGTGCCCATCCTCGCCGCTCATCAGCTCCAGCGTGTGCTGCAGGCTGTCGGTGCGGTCGATGTCGGCGGCGACCCACGGGCACGCGAGGCGCTCCGCGCGCAGCGTCGCTCGCACCATGACCCCGGTGAGCCCCATGCCGCCGAGCGTGGCATAGAAGAGATCTGGGTCGCTCTCGGGTGAGACCTCGAGCAGGCCGGCGGCGGGCGTACACAGCGAGATCGACAGCACGTGCCGGGCGATCGCACCGTCGCGGTGATGGTTCTTGCCGTGAATGTCGCTGGCGATCGCGCCAGCGAGCGTGACGTGCCGTGTTCCCGGCAGGACCGGCAGCGTCAACCCGTGAGGCGCCAGCGCGCCCATAACCTGGCCGATCGTCGCGCCCGCCTCGACGCTCACCACGGCGCGCCCGGGATCGATCGAGATGATCCCGTTCATCCCGGTCATGTCCAGGACCTCGCCGCCGTTGCGTTGCGCGGCATCTCCATAGCTGCGGCCAGCGCCGCGCGCGATCACTCCAGCCGGCGAGCCGGCGGAGCGCGCGAGCACCTCCAGCACATCCTCGACGCTACGCGGACGCGCAACGCGGCAGCGGCTTCGCGCCGTTCTTCCCCAGCCGCAGAGCAAACGCTCGGTGATCTGTAGCGGCGCGCGAGCGCCGGACTCAACGGCCGACATACACCCCGCCGAGGAACAGCGCCGCCCACAGAAGGCTGAGCACCAGCAGCGTTCGGTCCCGCATGATCAGCTCCTCCGGCGCTTGTCCTGCACCGGACCCGATCAGCATCGCGTAACGCCCGAGCGACAGCACGAAGGGGATTATCGACAGGCCGTACCAGTAGAGATGACTCGGCCGGGTGAACGCCCAGGAGATGTAGGCGATCAGGGCGAGCGCCGCCGCCGAGCCGAGAGTGAGCCGCAAGCCACCGACCGAGTAGTGCTTCAACGTCGCGCGGACGCCGCTGGAGGGGTCCTGCTCGCACAGCTCGGCATGCCGCTTGGCGGCCACCACGAATACCGCGCAGCAACCGCTCACGATCACAAACCACCGCGAGAGGTAAATGTCAGTCGCCGCTCCCCCCGCGATCGCGCGCAACACGAAACCGGCGGCGATCGCGAGGATGTCTAGAACGACAACGTGGCGCCACCAAAGCGAGTAGCTCATCGTCAGCAGCAGATAGCAGCACACGACCGCGGCGAGAGGCGGGGCTATCGCGACGGCGCCGAGGACCCCGACGATGGCTAGTGCCAGCGCTAGGCGTAGCGCCGCAGCCGGCGAGAGCTCACCCGCCGCCAGAGGCCGGGAACGCTTGCGCGGATGAGAGCGGTCCTCGTCTCGGTCACGAACGTCGTTCACCAGGTAGGTGGCGCTCGAGGCCAAACACATCACCGCGAAGGCCCCCGCGAGGCGAGCCGCTATGTCGAATCTGTCGATCACACCGGCTGCACACGGCGCGGCGAGCACGAGCAGGTTCTTGCTCCACTGGCGCGGACGACAGGCGCGTAGCAGCACGATGGCTCTCGGGGTGGCGCGCGGGCGCACGCTCGGCAGCGACCGCAGTTGAGGCGAGGACGGGTCCGCGGCCGCACGCGCCTGCTCATCGCTGGCAATTGCCTCGACTGAGTTAATGGTGCACCTCCGGCGTAGGGACGTAGTGGCGGATCCAGCCCCCTGCCCGCGCGAGCGAAGGATCGCACACCCGACATCGGTTACGTTGAGCCGAAAGCCCATTTATGGTGAGAGTTTTCTTAGTGAGAATCCGCTCATCCCCCGCCCGATGAGATCCGCACGGCACGTACTGCGCTTACAGTTTGTTGGCGATGCACTCAACGGCTCCCCCGCATGACGAGCAGTGGCTCACAGGACCGGGAGCTGGCAGGTACGCGTCGACCGGGGCGTTCGGCCGCCTTCGCCGGATTGCGCTGATCGCCGCGCTCGTGGCACTCCTACCGGCCGCCTTCTCCTACCTGCGCGCGATGACCGAACCGTCTAACTCGAGCGCCGGGATCCGCTCGGTCGAGTGGCTACGCGACCACGGCGCGGCCGGCCTAGTCGCACAGGTCGAGTCGATCTACTACGCGCTGACCGCACCGGAAAAGGGCGGCCCGGCGCTGCACGCGCTCCCGCGGGTCGGCTATCACACCGCCGAACATGCGCCTTCACGCACCGCCCCGGGCCACCCGGTAACGCCGAGCGAATACCGCCCCGCGCGAGTCCCGGCGATGATCAGCCCGGCGCTTCCCGGCGAGGGAGTCTGGCACGCCGCCCGCTCGAGCCTCGCGAGTAAACCGCCGTTGCTCGTGGCCACGCTGCGCGACGAGCCGGAATATCCACGCGTCGTCGCGGGACTGGTGTGGATCGACACCAACCGCACGACCCTCGCCTTGAACCCCGGGCGTCTCGAGCCTTCGGTCGCTGTCCCGCGTGGGTCGATGGATGTTCCCCTCCCGGCCCGTCCGCGTCTGCTCGCGACGTTCAACAGCGGCTTTAAGCTGGGTGACTCCAAAGGCGGCTTCGTCGTCGGCGGACGCACCTACGCAATCATGCGCGAAGGGCAGGGGACGCTCATCGGCTACCGCGACGGTCGCGTCGATGTCGTCGACTGGAGCTACGGCCCGCAGGCACCGCCCGATGTGTCCTTTGCGCGCCAGAACCTGCCTTTGATAGTCAATGAAGGCAAGCCGAGCCCAAACATCGGAAAAGCATCCGAATGGGGCGCCACTGTCGGCAACGCCGTGATGGTCTGGCGCTCGGCGATAGGGGTCGATCGGCGGGGCAACCTGATCTACGCGGCGGGCAACGACCAGACCGTCGAGAGCCTCGCGAAGGTGCTGATCCGCGCTGGCGCGGTACGGGCCATGGAGCTCGACATCAACTCCTACTGGGTCAGCTTCATCACCTACGGCGCCCCGGGCGCGGAAGACCCCACCAACCTGCTGCCGACGATGGAACGGTCCGACACCCGCTATTTGGAACCGGACGACCGCGACTTCTTCGCCGTATACACCCGCTAGCTGAGTCTGCGATTAGCTAGCCTGGTGAGGTGCGCCTCTTCGGCAGCGACAAGACAACGATGGTCGAGCCCGACGCCGCGCTGCCAGGACGAACCCAGCCGGTGGCTGTGCCGCAGGCACACGAGGTGCTTGGCACCCCTCTTCGGGGGCCGTTCCCGCAGGACGTGGAGCAAGCGATCTTCGGCATGGGCTGCTTCTGGGGCGCAGAGCGGATCTTCTGGGAAGCGCCCGGCGTCTACACCACGGCTGTGGGATATGCCGGCGGGGTGACCCCGAACCCCTCCTACGAGGAGGTCTGCTCGGGCCGCACCGCCCACGCCGAGGTGGTGCTCGTGGCGTTCAACGGCGAGAGGACCAGCTACAGCGAGTTGCTCAAGCTGTTCTGGGAGGGGCACGACCCCACGCAGGGCATGCGCCAGGGCAACGACGTCGGCACGCAGTACCGTTCGCTGATCATGTGGCTCGATGAGCCGCAGCGAGCGGCCGCACAGGCATCCCTGCAGGCCTACCAGCAGATGCTCGCCGCAGCCGGGCACGGCCAGATCACCACTGAATTGGTCACGGCCGAAGGCCACCCGTTCTACTACGCCGAGGACTACCACCAGCAGTACCTCGCGAAGAACCCTGGCGGCTACTGCGGGCTTGGTGGGACCGGGGTTGCCTGCCCGGTGGGGCTCGCGAGCGCCTGAGGGGCTTAACGACGCGACCCCGCCGAAGCGGGGCCGCGCGCACTTCGCATATCGCCGTTGGGCCGCGCACAGAGGTGGCGCGGCCCAACCGGATCGCTTGCCCCTACGCCGGGCTACCAGCCGGCTCGGGGGTCTGCCAACCAGGGGCGTGGGGTCCACCGAGGGTGGGCACGTCCGAGGGGTAGACCTCGTTGCCGTGGATCGCGTGATCGCCGATCTCGAGCTCCTCCTCGGAGAGGCGCAACGGCACGAAGATCCCGACCAGCTTCAGCAGGATGAACGTCATCGCGCCGCTGAAGATGATCACGAACGCGGCCGTCTCAGCCTGCCAGCGCAGCAGCGTCCAACTGCCGTGGATGGCACCGGAGATGCCGGGAAGGTTCGCTTCCCCACCGAGGCCGAAGTACTCGACCATGTGTTGGTCGGCGAGCACGCCCACCAGCAGGCCACCCATCAGACCGGCGATGCCGTGGGTGTAGATCACGCCGAGCGTGTCGTCGACGTGCCGGAAGACGGGCGCCCTGCTCAGGAAGCGGATCGCCATCCACACGATCGTCGAGGCGACGACGCCGATCACGATCGACCCGTAACCATTGACGAAGCCGGCCGCCGGGGTGATCGCCACCAGTCCGGTGATCATGCCATTCACGGACCCGATCAGCGACGGCTTGTCACGGAAGATGTAATCCCAGCCGATCCATACGAGCATCGCCACGGCGGTGCAGAGGTTCGTGTTGAGCACCGCTGCGGAGGCGTTGGGGCCGGCATAGTAGGAGTCACCGCCGTTGAAGCCGTTCCAGCCGAGCCACAGCAGACCGGCACCGACGGCGACCATCAACAGGTTGTTGGGTGCGTCGATCTCGCGGTCACGCTGCAGGCGAGGCCCGATCACGGCAGCGGCGACGAAGCCGGAGATGCCAGCCGATAGGTGGATCACGTAGCCACCCGAGTAGTCGAGCGCGCCATGCGCGGCGAAGTAGCCGCCGCCCCAGATGAGGAAGGCGTTGATGGTGTAAACGAAGGTGATCCACAAGAGCACGAACGGAATCCATGCCTTGAAGTTGATGCGGCCGAGCACCGACCCGAGCATTAGGATCGGCGTGATGGCGGCGAACACGAACTGGAAGTAGACAAGCGTGGATTGCGGGAAATGGAACGAGGGACCAGATTTGATCGAAGGGATCAGCGCTTGACCCTCCTCGCCCACGTGCCCGAGGACGCTTCCGGGTCTGCCCCAGAACGTGTCGAAGAAGCCCGAGCCTTTGCCGATCGGCGTTCCGAAACCCATCTTGAAGGCCCACAGGCACCATGCGACCAGGACTAGCGAGAACGCGACGAACGTGAGCATCATGCTGTTGACCGACCAGCGCTTCTGCATGACCCCGCCATAGAGCACCGCAAGGCCAGGAATGCTCATAAGGCCGACGAGCGTCGCGGCCGTCATCTGCCAGGCGTTATCGCCTGGGTTTAGCCAGTTCAGGTATGGCACCGATTCGGCTACCGCCAAAATGGACATACGCCTCCGTTCCTTTTGTGAGTCGGCTTCCCCGCGGGAAGCGCTTTCCGAGTCACTGCATGAAACCGGCACAGCGGAGACGCAGATAGAGAGACATGGCCAATAGTTGGCCTATGGCTTTGGACAAATGTCGATACGGCCTAGTGACCGTAGAGGAGGTGCGCGCGGCGGCAGGCCTCGCGCAGCGCGCCATGCGCCGTGAGCGCCGGGTTCTCTCCGGGCGTGGCGCACGTGGCCCGCGCCTTGGCGCCGCACTGGTGCACGACGGCGCCCCCGAGCGTGCTCGCGAATGTGACTTCGATGCAGCCGGGACGCTGGTGGGTGCCGCGGGTCGAGGCGATCACCGCGACGACCGCCACGGCCGCGAGCAGAGTCGCTCCCGTGGCGATCAGCGCAAGCCGCCCGGCGCGCGTCCAGCGCAGCGGCTGCGACAGCCGCTTGGACTGATCGATCATGATCATGGCGTTGACTCTAGAGGTGCTCAGCCGGCTTTGGTTTGAAGTCCAGCGCCGCGGAATTTATGCAGTAGCGCTGGCCGGTTGGGCCGGGCCCATCGTCGAAGACGTGCCCGAGGTGCCCGCCGCAGCGGCGACAGAGGACCTCCGTGCGTTTCATGAAGAGGCCATTGTCGGGCCGTAGCTCTACGGCCTGTGCGACGGCCGGCTCGGTGAAGCTCGGCCAGCCCGTCCCTGAGTCGAACTTCGTGTCTGCGTCAAACAGCTCTGCGCCGCAGCCGGCGCAGCGATAGCTGCCCGATTCTTTGTTGTAGACGTACTCGCCGGTGAACGGCGGCTCGGTACCCGCCCGGCGCAGGACGTCGTATTGCGCCGGGCTCAGCTGCTGGCGCCACTGCTGATCTGTCTTCTCGAGGTGTGTCTCGGCCATGAGGTCTCCTTTCGCCCAAAGAACTTTCTAGCAGGAGGCTCAAGCGTTGCGGGCTCATCCTCCGTTGGCCGGGGAGAAATAAAGCGCTGCTATTATGATCTTTACGTTCACGTAAATTTGTTGGGCGAAAGGACAAAGAGTCGCCACTTGGCCCGAGCAGGACTGATCACGCACGCACCTCCCCGTCGCGTCGGCGTCGCCGCCGGCCACGAGTCATACAAGTGGTGGGCGCTGTCCTGCACCAGCCTGGGCATGCTGCTCGCGGCGACCAACTCCGGAACGCTGATCATCGCGCTGCCGAACCTCGAGCGCTCGCTGCACGCCAGCCTGCTGGCGCTCGTCTGGGTGATCCTCGCCTACCTGATCGCGGCAACCGTGCTCGTGCTGAGCGCCGGGCGTCTAAGCGACCTGTTCGGCCGCAAGCGCGCGTATGTGGGCGGCTTCCTGCTATTTGCGCTGGCATCGCTCGGTGCCGGTTTCTCGACCGACGCCACCGTGCTGATCCTGTGGCGGATCCTGCAGGGCGTCGGCTCGGCGTTCCTGTTCGCCAACGCGGCAGCACTTGTCACCGACGCGTTCCCCAAGCAGCAGCTCGGCCTGGCGATGGGCGCCAACACGATGGTCGCGGCGATCGGGCTCGTGCTGGGACCGGTGCTCGGCGGCGCGCTGGTCGGAATCTCATGGCACTGGGTGTTCTGGTTCAACGTTCCGCTCGCCCTAGCGGGCGCGGCATGGGGCGCGCTGGTCTTGCACGAGCTGGCAAAACCAGATGCGATCAGGGGCTTGGACAGCTTGGGAACCACGACCTTCATTCTCGGCCTGACAGGCCTCGTGCTCGGCGTCTCAAAGGGCGGCCTGTCCGGGTGGGACAACCCGGTGGTGCTCGGCGGGTTGCTGTGCGCCGTGGTGCTGCTGCCGGCCTGGGTTCTGATCGAGCGTCGCACGCGCGCGCCGATGCTCGACCTCTCCTTGTTCGAGAACCGCCTGTTCGCAGCGGCGACCGCCGCCGCGTTCATAAACGGGCTGGCGCGCTTCGCGCTGATGTTCCTGTTCGTGTTCTACTTCCAGGGCGCCCAGGGCAACGACCCGATCATGGCGGGCATCAAGCTGATGCCGCTCGCTCTGGGGATGCTGGTGGCCTCCCCGATCGCCGGCGTCCACGCCGACCGGCACGGCTCGCGCGGCCTGGCCGCCTGGGGCATGCTCGTGACGGGCGCCGGGCTGGCGGCGATGACCACGCTCGAGGTCCATTCGCCCTACTGGCAGTCCATGCTCTGGCTGGCGATGGTGGGAGTCGGCTCGGGCATGTTCAACAGCCCCAACACGGCCGCCATGATGGGTGCGGTGCCGGCCCACCGCCGTGGCATCGCCGCCGGTGCGCGCACGCTGCTGCAGAACACAGGCGCGGTGCTCTCGATCGCGTTCGTGATGGCGATCGTCACCTCGGCCGTACCGAAGGCGACTCTGTTCGCGGTCTTCTCGGGCCTCGCCCGCGGCCTGTCGGTGGCGAAGCTCGACCCGTTCATCGCCAACATGCACGTTGCCCTGTGGGCGCTGGTCGGAACGTGTATGGTCGGCGCGGTGGTGTGCCTGATGCGACCACGGCGAGCTCAGGCGCACACGCGCGAGCACGTCGAGGAGATGTCGTATGACCACGCTTGAGCAGAGCCTGCGCATCGGCGACGTCGCGCGTCTCGCGGGCACCACGCCCCGCACGATCCGCTATTACGAGGAACTCGGCCTGCTGCCGCAGGCGCCGGGACGCCCCTCGGGCGGGCACCGCCTCTACACCCAGGCCGAGGTCGATCGTCTGCGCGAGGTGATGCGCCTGAAGGAGCTGCTCGGGGTGTCCCTGCAGGAGCTCAAGGAGCTCCTCGCCGCCGAGGAGGCGCGCGCCGCGGTGCGCGCCGAGCTGCGCCGCGACGACGTGGAACCAGAGCGTCGGCGCGAGCTGTTGAACCAGGCGCTCGGCCATCTGGACCGCCAGGTAGAGCTGGTCGAGCGACGCGCCCGCGATCTGGCCAAGCTGCACGAGGAGCTGTCCGCCACCCGACGCCGGGTGCGCCGTAAGCTGGGCGCACTCGATGCCCATACCCGCGGAGCGAGGAGTTAGGCCATGCCCGATTCGCCGCCGCCCAGCCCGCAAGGTGTGCCAGGAGCGGTGCTCGACACGAGCACGCTGACCGCCGAAGAGCTCACCTACCCGAGCGCCGACGGTACGCAGATAAACGGCTATCTAGCCCGCCCCCGCGCGGAGGGCGCCTACCCCGCGGTGATCGTGATCCACGAGGCCGGCGGGCTCGGCGAGCACATCACCGATGTCGTACGGCGCTTTGCCAATCTCGGCTACGTCGCGCTCGGCGTCGACCTGTACACGCGCGAAGGCGGCCCACCGCCGAGCGGGGACTTGCAGGCGCTCATGGAGCGTCTGTTCTCGATGTCCGACGCGACCGCGCTCGCCGACCTGGAGGGTGCCGCTGACTTCCTGCGCTCCCGCGGGGACGTGACCGGCAAGATCGGCTGCATCGGCTTTTGCATGGGCGGCCGCTACACACTGCTGTTCGCCTGCGCGAGCGATCGCCTGGACGCGGCGGTGGACTGCTGGGGCGGCTTCATAGACATGGCCACCGCCGAGCAGCGCTCAACGCCAGAGCGCCCGGTGCCGCCGCTCGAGCTCGTCGAGCGCCTCCACTGCCCGCTGTATGCAGCGGTGGGGGCCGAAGACCACAATCCCTCGCCCGATCTTGGTGAGCGGTTGCGCGGGGCGCTCGAGCCCACCCCGCACGAGACATGCCTGGAGATATACGAGGGCGCCGGTCACGCCTTCTTCGCCGATTACAGGCCGACATACCGACCCGAGCCGGCGGCGAAGCTGTGGCGGGCGGTGGTCCCGTTCTTCGAGCGCCACCTCAAGCAAGGCTGATGCGCCGGTGACGGCGAGCCGCGGCCCGGCTATGGTTGGGTGATGGACCGCAAGTGGTGGACTCTGATCGCCGTGTGCGTGGCGATCTTCATGCTGCTGCTGGACATAACCGTCGTCAACGTCGCGCTGCCATCGATCCAGCGCTCGCTGCATTCGAGCTTCCAGGACTTGCAGTGGGTGGTGGACGCCTACTCACTGATGCTCGCTGCGCTGCTGCTCACCGGCGGTGCGCTGGCGGACCTGTTCGGGCGCCGGCTCTTGTTCACGATCGGGCTGGTCGTGTTCACCGCCTCCTCTGCGGCGTGCGGGCTCTCCTCCACGCCGCTGATGCTGAACCTCGCGCGCGGAGTGCAGGGCATCGGCGGCGCGCTGATGTTCGCGACCTCGCTGGCGCTGCTCGCCCAGGCCTTCCACGGCCGCGAGCGGGGGGTCGCCTTCGGCGTGTTCGGGGCGGTCACCGGGATCGCCGTGGCCGTGGGCCCCTTGGTGGGCGGGCTGATCACCTCGGGAATCGGCTGGGAGTGGATCTTCTTCGTCAACCTGCCGATCGGCGTGGCGGCCGTGGCGCTCACACTCGCGCGCGTGCACGAGTCACGCGACCCTCATGCCACCGGGATCGACTGGGCGGGCCTGCTCACCTTCTCCGGCGCCCTTTTCCTGCTCGTGTTCGCGCTGGTCCGCGGCAACGACCTGGGCTGGGGCTCCACCGAGATCGTCGCGCTGCTCGCCGGCGCGTGCGCGCTGCTTGCGCTGTTCGCGCTCGCCGAGCTGCGCCAGGAGCGACCCATGCTCGACCTCTCGCTGTTCAAAAGGCCAGCGTTCGCCGGCGCCAGCATCGTGGCATTCACGCTGTCCGCCTCGGCGTTCGCGATGTTCCTCTACCTCACCCTCTACATCCAGCAGGTGCTGCACTACTCGCCGCTTCAGGCCGGCCTGCGCTTTTTGCCCAACACGCTGTTGATGTTCGCCGTGGCGCCTGTCGCAGGACGCCTGAGCGCTCACATGCCGGTCAGGCTGCTACTCGGCTTCGGGCTCTTGCTCGTGGGCGCGGGCCTACTAGCGATGACGGCCGTCACCCCCACCTCCTCGTGGACGGCGCTGATCCCCGGCTTCGTGATCCAGGGCGCCGGCGTCGGACTGGTCAACCCGGCGCTTGCCTCTGCCGCCATCAGCGTGGTGCCGCACAACCGCAGCGGCATGGCCTCGGGCGCCAACTCGACCTTCCGCCAGGTGGGCATAGCTACCGGTATCGCCGGCCTAGGCGCGGTCTTCCAGCACGACATCGCTCGACGGGCGGGGCTGCACGGCCACACCGTGACCAGCGGCGCGATCGCCGGTCACGTCAGTCGCACCGCGTTCGTGGGCGCGTTCGACTCGATCCTCAAGATCGCCGCCGCGGTCGCTTTCGCCGGAGCGCTCGCCGGCTTTGCGCTCGTGCGCCAACGCGACTTCGTCGCCCCCTACCCGTCCCCGAGCGAGGCGGCGCCCACAGGCGAAGCCCCCGCCACGCAGCCCGCGCGAGCCGGCGCGAGCTAGCCCACCTCACCAGCTAAAGCCCAGCTGATATCTCGGTTCGATCCTGGACAGAGGGTCGCGGACAGGTACTCTCTGAGCATGGGTCCGATCCGCAGCGGTGCTGGCTTTCATAGTGCAACCTGAGGGCACTCAGAACAACCTGGGCAGCGAATGGCGCCGCTTGGGCCGCGCGGCCACGTTCGTTGCGCTGCTCACCAGTCCGGCGCTGTTCTCGCTGCTCTACTACAGCGACGGCTGGAGCCTCACAGGCTCGCTCGTGGTGACCTTCCTGGCCGTAGTGGTCTTCCGCGGGCTGATCGATGTGCTCGCCCATCGGCTCATCCCGCGCCCCAGCCTCCTCGGCGCAGATAAGGAGACGCTCACAGAGGACGCGAGGGCGCGCAGACGGGTTTGGTACTGGCGCAAGAAGTTTCGCCACACGCTCTGGTTTGCCGGAACGCTGTTCACGCTGCTGCTCGCGATCAACATCATCCAGAACCTCACCGGCCACCCCAGCGACCTCAGTGGGACGCTCAGCAGCATCGGCAACGTCTTCGGCGGGCAAAACAGTCAGAACGGCGCCACGCTGCTCGTACTGCTACTGCAGTTGCCGCTCTTGTTCCTGATCAACTTCGGGATCCTGTTCGGCCCAATGATGTTGATGGCAGTACGGCAGATGAAGGGATATGAGCCCGGCGACGCCGACTGGGGAGTGCGTCTGAGCGACGTTCGCGGTCAGACCGAGCCAAAGGAGGAGGTCACGCGCGTGATCACCCTCTGGCAGTCCGGCGATGAGTTCCGCAAGGCAGGAGGCAAGCCCGAGCGTGGCTTGTTGTTCATCGGCGCTCCCGGAACCGGTAAGACGATGCTCTCCAAGGCCATCGCCACCAGCTTCAACTCGCCGATCGTGACCATGCCGGGATCGGGGTTCGCTCAAATGTTCATCGGCATGGACGTCCTTGTCGTCTCGCTGATGATCGCCAAGGCACGCCGATTGGCGCGCAAGTGGGGGGGCCAGTGCATCATCTTCATCGACGAGATCGATGCCGTTGGCCTGCGCCGCCAGGCGCTGGGTGGCGGTACGGCCATGGCTCCTCTGCACCAAGGAATCGAGTCCTTCAACGATCTCGCCTTCTACGGGCCGCACGGCGCCCTGAATCCCAGTGGCGATCTGATCCTCGAGTCGAGAGCATGGCGCGAGAAGCTGTTCGCCGCGCGAGCCGATCAGCCGCGGACGGTCTATCCACATGTCGTCAACCGCATCGCGAACGCCGTCTTCCCGGGAGGGATGATGGGCGGAATGATGGGCGGCCAGATGGCGCTCAACCAGCTGCTAGTCCAGATGGACGGTGTCGATGAGCCACCTCTGGTGCGAAAGTTCTTCACGAACAGGATCAACACGCTGCTCGACGCCACCTACATAATTCCGGCGCGCGTCGGGTTTGCGTCGTTGCGACTGAAAACACCCAAGCCACGGCCCGAGCAGCTCTACTTCATCGGTGCGACCAACGTCCCGATCGATCGCCTGGACCCGGCGCTGATCCGCCCGGGGCGCATGGGCCGGCACATCTGGTTTCGGACCCCCACGAAGGATGACCGCAAGGACATCTTCGACCTCTATCTGGCAAAGGTCGACCACGATGAGGATCTCGACAGCGACAAGCGCCGCGAGGAGCTGGCACGCATCACCAACGGCTACTCCCCGGCGATGATCGAGCAGGTTTGCTCAATGGCGCTGACGCTCGCGCATTCGGACGCACGAGCCGCCTTTGAGTGGCAGGACATAGTCGAGGCGATGACCACGATCGAGTCCGGCACCGCCCAGGGGATCGACTATGTCCCGGATGAAACGCGCGCTGTGGCGATCCACGAGGCTGGGCACGCCGTCGCCTCCCACGTCTACATGCAGGACGTGCTCTCCACGCGCCTGTCAATCCGCAAGCGCGGCGGCTCGCTGGGACACCATCAGGCGATCGAGAAGGAGGAGCGCTTCTCCTCCTGGCGTCACGAGGAGGTCGGCAAGCTCGTGTGGACCCTCGGGGCGATGGCCGCCGAGCACGTCTTCTACGGCGAGAACTCCACAGGTGTGGGCGGCGACGTGCAGAGCGCCACCCAGCGGGCGGCGTGGATGGTCGGCATGTGCGGCATGGGCCCTGAGCCGGTCAGCCTCAACGGTCGGCGCTTTGACAGCGAGGATGAGCGCCAGCAGGCCGAGGAGCTCTACATGAAGCGCTTTGAGCAGATCGGCGCGCAGATAATGAACCGCGCGGCCGGGATGCGCGAGTCAGGTGACCCTATCGCCGCGGTTCTATCGGACCCGGGCAAGCGCAAGGCGGCCGCCCAAATACTGGGCCAGGCATACATCACCGCGCTCTGTTTGATCCGCCACAACCGTGAGCAGACGCTGCAGGTCGCCGAGACGCTCGTGAACAGACGCGAGCTGCACGGCGACGAGGTGGTAGAAGTCCTCGACGCCGCCAAACTACAAGCGCCGTTCATCGACGTAAACGACGAGGAGACATGGGTCAGGCTGTGAGCGAGAGCCACGAGCACAACACGCAGGCCGACGCGCCGCGCAGCACAGATCCGCGCCGGCGCCCGCACGACCCCGCCGGAACTCGCCCGAAGGTCGATCCAGAGTCGCTGCTGCCTTCAACCCACCCGGGTCAGCTTGCGCTCACGCCTGGAACGAGTACGCCGCAGTCAGCGCCAGCACTGGCCCTCAGCGGCGAGCACGGTCTCCTCCCAGACAGCGGATCAACCGCCCGAGCCATCGCCGTGCGCGAGCCGCGCACCTCTCACGCCTCCCGCTTTCAGTTCTTGATCGGCGCGCTTGTCGCGATCGGTGGCACCGCGATCGCAGTCACCGTCGCGATCGTCACCGGGCCGGCGCCGAAGCCCGGCGTAGCTTGGTCGTTCTGGCGTCCTGTCTCGGGCGCCGGGGACCCGGCCGAGCAGATAGCGCTGCACGTCGCGCCGCAATACCGGCTGCCCGACGGCCACGAACTGGTCCAGGTCACGGGCGGCCCGCAAGCGGTCGGCGGCCAGCCGGTGGTGCTCGCCTTGCGCAGCTCGGGGTCAGAACCATCGGCGTTGCCGAACGATGGCGTCTTCTACCAGCTGTGCGGGACCGGGCCGCACTGCTCGATCCCCGGCAAAGCGTCGGTCGAGCGGGCGCTGCTGGTCAAGCGCGAGGCGCTCGAGCTAGCGCTGTACACATTCCACTACATCAGCCAGTCGAGCCAGGTGCTCGTGACCTTCCCGCCGCCGCCGCCAACCGGCCCCGAAAAGAAGAGCGCGAGCGCCAAACAGAGCTCGAGCTTGAGCTCGACGATCAGCTCTACCGGGTCGCAGACGACGCCCTCGCACGTGCTGCTGTTCCGCCCAAGCGATCTCGCCACAGAGCTCGCCAGGCCACTGGAAGAGACGCTGCCGGCGAAGGCGCCGACGATCACGGCGATGAACCGCTCGCCCGAAGCGCCACTGGTGAATCGCCTCACACTGAACGCGATCTACGACTCGACGCTGACCCAGCAGGAATCGACGCTGGTGATGCTGCTACAGGCCCCGAGCCTCGGTGGCTAGCCACCGTCCGCTGGCTCAGCCGGTTCAAACCCTCGGCACTCCTGGACCGGCAAGCGCGGGTAGCGCGGGTAAGCCGGATCGTGCTTGGAGCGTTCACACAGCGAAAAGACCGAGCCGCGCGTGTTGCGAACCTGACGCTGGTGGCGGCAACGGTCGCACAGCCCCGCGCCGGGATGTCGTCCACCTGCCGAATAGCTCGCCACCGCGTAAGGGTAGACAGTCGCAAGCCTCCCCTAGCTGCAATAATCGTTGACTAAACAATTATGTCTACGTTCTTTCGGCTGCTTCGCTTCCTCGGTCCTTATCGCCGCGGCCTGATCGCGTCGCTGCTGCTCGCCAGCGGCGCGATGGTCATGACGGTGCTGCTGCCGACGCTGACCGGCGATGCGGTCGAAACGATCAGCAAGGGCGCCCTCCACACCCGCCGGCACGAGCTCGCGCTGCGGGCGCACGACCGCCGAGAGCTGCTCCTGCTCGCGCTGGCGGTCGTCGCCGCCGTCCTCGCCCGCTGGGCGCTCACCTACATGCGACGGATGATCGCCGGCCGGGTGTCGCTCGGCATCGAGTACGACCTGCGCGAGCGCCTCTACCGCCACCTACACAGCCTCGAGCTCGGCTTCTTCGACCGCCAGCAGACCGGACAGCTGATGTCGCGGGTGACCGTTGATCTGCAGGCCGTGCGCTTCTTCCTCGGCTACGGCCTCGTGTTCATCATGCAGTTCATCCTCACGATCGTCCTCGCGGCGGGCGCGATGTTCGCGACCAACGCCAAACTCGCCCTGATCGCACTGGCCAGCGTGCCGTTCGTTGTCGTCATCTCAAACCGCTACGGCCGTCGGGCGCGGCCGGCCATCCAGGAGGTGCAGCAGCGCATCGGCGAGCTCACCGCGGACGCCGAGGAGAACATCTCGGGTGTGCGCGTGGTGAAGTCCTTCGCGCAGGAGCCGCGCCAGCTCGAGCGCTTCAAGGGCAGCGTCGCGCGCGTGTTCGAGCAGGCAATGGTGGCCACCCGCTTGGAGGCGAAATACAACCCGGTCATCGCCTTCCTGCCGCAGCTGGGGATCGCCGCCGTGCTGCTGATCGGCGGCGAGAGCGTCGTCCACGGGCACCTCACGCTCGGCCAGTTCGCGAAGTTCTATCTGTACCTGAACATGCTGGTCTCTCCCACCCGCTCGCTGGGCATGACACTCAACCTCGCGCAGCGCGCGACCGCCTCGGGGGCGCGCATCTTCGAGCTGCTGGACCGCGCGCCGCGAATGACAGAGCGAGCGGGAGCGGCCCCGCTGCCAGCCGGCAGAGGGCACGTGCAGTTGCGCGGCGTGACGCTGCACTACGAACACGACCACGAGCTCACCGCGCTGGGCGCCGCTACCACCGAGCGCCACGGCAAGCGGGACGCCCGCGCCGTGCTGAGCGACATCAACCTCGATATCGCCGGCGGGCGCACGGTCGCACTCGTCGGCGCGACCGGGTCGGGCAAGACGAGCCTCGTGTCGCTGATCCCGCGCCTGTACGACGTCAGCGAGGGGCAGGTCCTGCTCGACGGTATCGATGTACGCGACGTCACGATGCGCTCGCTGCGGAGCGCGATCGCGGTCGTCAGCGACGATCCCTTCCTGTTCTCCACGACGGTCGCCGAGAACATCGCCTATGCGCGGCCTGACGCTACGCGCGCGGAGATCGAACTGGCGGCGCAGCGATCTCAGGCGCACGACTTCATAACGCGCCTGGCGCAGGGCTACGACACGCGAGTCGGGGAGCGCGGCCAGACGCTCTCCGGTGGGCAGCGCCAGCGCATCGCGATCGCGCGCGCGCTGCTGGCCAACCCACGGGTGCTGATCCTCGACGACGCGACCTCCTCCGTGGACGCCTCCACCGAGCAGTCGATCAAGCTCGCGCTGGCGGAGGCGATGGCCGGCAGGACGACCGTGGTCATCGCCCACCGTCTCTCGACGATCGCCCTAGCCGACGAGATCGTCGTGCTCGACCACGGCCGCATCGTCGCCCAGGGTGACCATCGGCGCCTGCTGGAGGACTCCGGCCTGTACCGCGAAATCGTGGAGAAGGGCCTGCCGGAGACGGTCTTTATGACGACCGAGACGCGCGAACGGGAGGTCAGTGGGCTGTGAGCGCACACGGCAGAGGCGGCTTTCACGGCCCCCAGTGGTCTGGTGAGCGGGCGAGCAAGGGGACCCGCTCACGTAATCTGCGCGGCCTGCTGGCGCTGATCGGCCCGTACCGGCTGCGGGCGGCGGTGGCGCTGCTGGCGCTCGTGCTGGGCACGGCCGCGTCGCTCGCGCCGCCGCTGCTAGCGAAGGCCGCGATCGATGAGGGCATACGCCACGGCGACCTGAAAGTGCTGGTGGTGATCGCGCTCGTGTTCTTCACCGACGCGCTGCTCGTGTGGGCGCTCACCTACGCGCAGACCTACCTGGTCGGGTGGGTCGGCCAGCGCGCGCTGGCGGACCTGCGCATCAATATCTTCAGCCATCTGCAGGCGCTGCCGATCGGCTTCTACGAGAACCGCCCCGCCGGTGTGCTGATCTCGCGCATCACCAACGACGTGGAGGCGCTCGACAGCCTCGTCACCGACTCCGTCGTCACCCTCTTTCAGTCGGGGCTGACGCTGATCGGCGCCGCCGGCGTGCTGCTCTATCTGGACGTGAAACTCGCACTGCTCACCTTCTGCATAGTGCCGATCATCGCTGCCGGCAGCCTCTGGTTTCGGATCGCCTCGGCTGGCGCGTTCAGGCGCACGCGAGAGACGATCGGAGCGATCACCGGCAACCTGCAGGAGACCCTCTCAGGCGTGCGGGTGGTGCGCACGTTCGGCTCAGAGCAGCGTCACGAAGAGCAGTTCGCGCAGCTCAACGAAGACAACCGCGCCGCGAACATGACGACCGTGCGCCTGAACGCGAACTACTTCCCCGCGGTGGAAATGCTCTCCGGCCTGGCGCTCGCGGTAATCGTGCTCTACGGCGGCTACCAGGCGATCGCAGGGCACATAACGGCCGGCACGGTCGTCGCGTTCGTCGCCACCCTCTCCTACCTGTTTGACCCGATCCAGCAGTTGTCGCAGCTCTATGCGACCTACCAGTCGGGCATGGCCGCGCTCGAGAAGATCTTCCAGCTGCTGGACGTCAGGCCCGACCTGACCGACAGAAAGGACGCGACCGAGCTCGAGCGCATCCACGGCGAGGTGGTGTTCGAGGGCGTCTCCTTCGCCTACCGCCGCCACCGCGGCGCGCGCGAATCAGCGCAAGCGAGCACAGACGGCGAGGAGCTCTACGCGCTGCGGGAGGTGAGCCTGCGCATCCCGTCCGGGCAGACAGTGGCGCTCGTGGGGGCCACCGGCGCCGGCAAGTCGACGATGGCGAAGCTCGCAGCTCGCTTCTATGACCCGAGCGAGGGACGCGTGTTGATCGACGGGCACGACCTGCGCGACGTCGCCGCCCACTCGCTGCGCTCCCAGATGGGCATCGTGCCACAGGAGGCGTTTCTGTTCTCCGGCACGATCCGCGAGAACATCGCGTTCGGGAGGCCGGGCGCAAGCGACGAGGCGGTCATGCGCGCGGCCGGCGCGATCGGCGCGAACGCATTCATCGATGATCTCCCCGACGGCTACGAGACCGAGGTCGGTGAGCGCGGCGCGCAGCTGTCAGCCGGCCAGCGCCAGCTGATCGCCTTCGCGCGGGCGCTGATCGCTGACCCACGCGTGCTGATCCTGGACGAGGCGACCTCTAACGTCGACCTCTACACAGAGGGGCACATCGAGATGGGGCTGCGCCGGCTCTTGGCTGGCCGCACGGCGATCGTCATCGCTCACCGCCTGTCGACGATCCGCCGCGCCGGAAGGATCGTCGTCTTGGAGGGCGGGCGCATAGTCGAAGAGGGGACCCACGAGGAGCTGATCGCCGCCGCTGGCCGCTACCAGCGGCTGTATGAGGACTGGTCCAGTCAAGCCGCCTAGCGAGGCGCCTCGGGCTGAGGGGCGGCCGGTCCACTTCACCGGCCGCCCAGCCCTTCCCCACGGCGCGCTGTTCGTTTAGCGCGCCAGCCTGTCCAAACTAGCTTCGCTCGCCGTGCCGGGCACGGCGTGGCGGTAGGTCAGCGGCAAGCCGCATTCGGTGCGCAGGGCGCCCGCCAGCGTCGGCGGTGTCGGCTCCCACGCTGCGCTCAAGGCGACCGCGAGATGACCGGCGCCAAAGGATGCCGCTCGCAAGCGATCGGCATCCATACGCAGGTGGCCAACCCAGGTCGTGATCGCGCCCTGGCGGCGGCGTGCAGAAGATCTGATTAGGGCAAAAGGTCGCGATGACACGATCGGGCCTCCAGGAGGTCTACTGGCGGCCGAGCCATCTCGAAAATGCGAGACCTCTAGCTTTGCGTCCCCGTCTCGCGACGGGTTTGCCCTTTTTCAGTACGTAGTGTTGTGGGCCCGATGTTGCCCTAACAACCGTTAGCGCACTAGCAGGATGGACATACGTTCGAGCACCGCCCCGCCGCTGCTGGCGCGAATACCGTCACCGCGGGCCTCTGCGGAGTGCTCCTGAAGACCGCTCGCGACGCCCAAGCGGCCACCGAGCGGTGGCCGCAGGAGAGCTCCGGGACAGGGACTCGAACCCCAAATTCGACATCCAGAGTGTCGCGTGTTGCCAATTACACCATCCCGGACCGCGCCTGCAAAGGATAGTGAATCTCAGCTCAGGCGCCCGGGTGGCCCGTGGAGAAACGGCTCGTTATCGTCTCCTCGAGACCGGGGTCCAGCACCAGCAGCACCTCGTCGCCCGCTTCGATGACGGTGTCCGCCTTCGGCACGAAGCCGGTGCCGTTTCGCAGCACGGAGATGATCAGGCTTCCCTCCGGCAGGTCGATTTCGGCGACGCTGCAACCAATCACCAGCGAGTCCGCGCCGACCTCCAGCTCGATGATCTCAAGTCGCTCCTCCTCCAGCGCCAGCAGGTGCACCAGCCCGTAGCGCGGCACCTCGTGCTCTATCAGGCGCAGGATCAGGTCGGTCGCGGAAACCGCGGGCTGGATCCCCAGCAGCTTGAAGTGGTCGTAGTTGCGGGGGTTGTTGACACGCGCGATGATGCGGTCGCAGAGATACTTCTCCTTCGCCACCTGGCAGACGAGCATGTTGTCCTCATCGTCGCCAGTGACGGCTATCACCAGGTCGGCGCGCTGGATCCCGGCGCGCTCGAGCACCCACAGCTCGGTCGCGTCGCCGTACTGCACAGCGTGCTCGAGCTCTTCTACGATCGCCAGGTAGCGGGATCGAGAGGACTCGATCAGCGTGACCTCGTGTTCCTTTGAGATTAGCTCGCGGGCGAGGTTCCAGCCAACCTTGCCGCCGCCTACGACGATCACATACATCCGCTCACGTCTTCTCCGGCTGCATGGCGCTTTGAAACATTTCGACGGCGTGCTGTGTCGGGGAGATCGTCTGCAGGCCCTGCTCGCGGTACCACGCGGCGCGCGCCGGGTCCATCACGCGCACGATCACCTTCGGCACGCCGAACCGCTTCTGGGCGATCTGGGCGATGATCAGGTTCGTGTTATCGCCGTCTGTCGAGGCTATGAACACGTCCGCGCGTTCGACACCCGCCTGGATCAACGCATCGACCTCGAGCGCCGTCCCGAGCGTGAACTCGCCGCCCGAGTCCTCCCAGCTCTTCTGTTGGCCGGCGTCCAGGCGCTCGTGCGAGAGCGGGTCCTCGTCCAGTACCGAAACCTCATAGCCGGCGGCCAGGGCGGACTTGGCGACGGCCGAACCGACCCGTCCGGCGCCTACGATCAGGACGAACATGCTGCGCACATTAGCGATGCTCGAGACGCTCCGCGCAGTAGTGGCTCAAACCGCCGCGCGCCGGGGCGCGAGGAGCTGCCGGCAAGCGATTTCAGTGCCCCTGCCCGCCTTTGGCCGCCATCATCTCAAGCGGAGTCGGCAGGTCCTGGACCGGCTGCACCGAACCGGCCGGCGGCGCCGTGAGGATCACGCGACACTGGGCCTTCGACACCACGTACTTGGTGGTATCCCCCACGAAGTTCTCGAGTGGCGCGTGGCCGCCGAGGCGGGGACCGCCGCGCATCAGCGACGGCTCCTCGGCGCCGAGCACGATCGCCTCGACGCCGCGCCGGCGGGCCTCCTCGACGATCGCGTGCCCGGCCCGGCGGGCACGGACCGTCGCGGTGGCGACCTGCACCCCGGCGTACTCCTCGCCGAACGCCTTGGCGCGCGCCAGCACCTTGCGTGCCTCCTTGACCTGGGCTTCCGGTAGGCGGGCGTCGATCGGCAGCGACATCGGGATCTCGAAGATCCACAACGCCTCGATCGTCGAGCGGTCGATCTCCGCGTCGTCGGTCGGCTCGCCGGCGACCAAAAGCGCGGCGGTCTGGATGATGTCCTGGTCTAGCGGGGTGCCGAACAACGGCACCAGGATGGAGCCGTAGTCGCGTTGGCGCGGGGGCTCGGGGCGCAGCATCTGCGGCGAGACCGTGACCCGCCGCAAGAGCGAGGTTTCATCCGCCTTGCGGTAGGCGACGTAGAGCGCTATCCCGATCGCCATCCACGCCAGCCCGACATAGCGTGCGGGCTCGTGCACGACCACCAACACGCCGAGGCTGACGCCCGAGGCCACGACGCCGAGCGCGGCCGGCACCGGCAGATCGCCGCCGCGCACGCGGACCGACAGCGGCATGCGGTACGGCCGGTCGCGGTCCGGCTCGGAGTAGCGCAGCCTGCACACCGACAGGTGCGCGATCGTGAAAGCGAGCATCGCGCCGAAGGCATAGATGCCGACGAGGAAGTCCAGGCTCTCCGGCACCACCAGCGCCCCGGCGAGCACGCCGGCGAGGATGATCAGCACATACGGCGTGGAGCGCTTGGGATGGAGCCGTCCCAGCCCGCTCGGGATCTGACGGTTCGTCGAGAGCGAGTAGGCGAGTCGGGAAAGGCCCATCATCGCGGAGTTGGCGGCGGCGATCAGCGTGCCGGCCGCGACGATGCCGACGGCGTAAACGATGGCCTGCGAGAGCCAGTGCGGGCGGACCTGTTCGAACACGTCCACCACAGGCGCGTCGGAGAAATGGTGGCCGGGCAGGGGCAGCGCCGTGACAGCGACTATCGCGATGCCGACGTACGTGACGGCCGCGGTCACGGTGCCGCTGGCGATAAGCCGCCGCAGCGAGTTGCGGCCGGCCCGCACCTCGCCCGCGAGCCCGGAGGCCGACTCGACGCTGGTGAACGCGATCGCGGTTATCGTCATCGCGAAGATCAACCCGCCCCAAGTCGGGGCGCTGCCGAGATGGATCTCCGCGAACAGCCGGCCCGGGCTGAAGGAGGTCACCAGACCGATCCCGATTGCGACGACCTCGAGCGCGACCGCCACGGCGACGAGCAGCCCGATGCGGTACTCCCGACGCCAGCTCGAGCCGCGCACGTTCACAAACACAACGAACGCGATGATCGCGAGCGCCAGCAGCAGCGCCTCCACGGTGTGGCTGAGCGGCGCCCAGAACACACGCAGGTACTGCGTGGCGGCGAACGCGGTGACCGCGATCAGGATCACGTAGTCCAGCAGGATCGCCCAGCCGGCGATGAAGCTGACGAACTCGTTGAAGGCGTAACGCGCGAACACGGTGGAGCCCCCCGGCTCCCGGTGCAGCGAGGCTCCCTCCATGTAGCTCATCGCGGTCAGGCCGAACATGCCGGCGGCGAGGAGGAAGACGATCGGGGTCAGCCCGAGCGCGTGATCGGCCACCACCCCCAGCGAGAAGAAAACCGCGCTCGCCAGCGACGTGTAGACCATCGCGAACAGGATCGGCGAGCCGAGGCTGTGGCGCAGGGTGCTGCGCGCTGCTTCGGTCGCGGCGGGACGACCGTCACCTGACGCTCCCGGAGGGCCCGCTTGAGGTCCGACGGGCGAGCTCATGGGCGACCCCTGCGTGCCTCCAGATACAGGCGGCCAACGCCGCCGGCGGCTAGTAGGAAACCAATCAGCATCCGCGAGGAGATCACGCTGTGGCCCGCGCTCACGGTCTCCACGACGAGGATGACTCCCAACAGGGCCATCAGCAGCGACAAGACGAGCGCACCGGCCTTGTGAACGCGTTGTCCTAGCATCTGCACGCTGAGCTTAGACCTCCGCGGCGTCGATGGCGGGGTTCGCTGGGCTGCGCCTGCGGCTGCATGCCGCGGGGCAGCCCAGCCCCGTTATCACGTGATCAGCGGGATGATCAGGATCGCGACGATCGTCGAGACCTTGATCATCGGGTTGATCGCCGGACCGGCGGTGTCCTTGAACGGGTCACCGACCGTGTCACCGGTGACCGACGCGGCGTGCGCCTCCGAGCCCTTGCCGCCGTACGCACCGTCCTCGATCAGCTTCTTGGCGTTGTCCCACGCCCCGCCGCCGGCGGTCATCAGCACGGCGAAGAAGAAACCGACGATGATCACGCCGATCAAAAGCCCGCCGAGCGCCTGCGTGTCGATCAGGCCGACGATCACGGTCAGCCCGATCGGCAGCAGCGACGGCAGGATCATCTCGCGCTGCGCGGTGCGGGTGACAATGTCGACGCACCTGGCGTAATCGGGCTCTTCGGTGCCCTCCATGATCCCGGGGTGCTCGCGGAACTGGCGGCGCACCTCCTCGACCACCGCGCCGCCGGCGCGACCGACAGCCTCGATCGACAGCGACGCGAACAGGCAGACCATCAGGCCGCCGAGCAAGAGCCCGATCAACACGGGCGGTTCGTTGATGCCGTAGACCAGGTGTGTGCCGTGGTCTTCCAGTTCCTGGCGGAAGCCGGCAAACAGCACCACCGCGGCAAGCACCGCCGAGCCGATCGCATAACCCTTGGTCACAGCCTTGGTGGTGTTGCCGACCGCGTCCAGCGGATCGGTGACGTTGCGCACCTCCTCGGGCAGCTCAGCCATCTCGGCGATACCGCCAGCGTTATCGGTGATCGGGCCGAACGCGTCCAGCGCGACGATCAGGCCGGTCAGCGAGAGCTGGCCCATGACCGCGACACCGACGCCGTAGATGCCCTGGGTGCCGCCGCCGGCGAGCTTCCACGCGCCGAAGATGCCGAGCACGAGCACGATCGCGGGCAGCGCCGTCGCCTGCAGCCCCGAACCGAAGCCCTGGATGATGTTGGTGGCGTGGCCGGTGACCGACGCCCTGGCGGTCTTCTTCACCGGCGAGAAGCGTGTCGAGGTGTAGTAGTCGGTGATTACGAACAACAGGCCCGTGACGACGATCCCGATCAGCGAGCAGAGATACAAGTCGCCCCAGCTGGGGGTCTGTAGGAGGCCTTCGGCATTCTTGTAGCTGAGGTTGTTGACCAGCCAGTAGGTGACCGGAGCGAACGCGCCCGCCGCGAGCACGCCAGAGACGATCAGCCCTTGATACAGCGCGCGCTCGACGTTGCCGGCGCGGGAGCGCACCGCGAACGTGCCGATGATCGAGGCGATCACTGCGACACCGCCGAGGATCAGCGGGTACATCACCACGCGCGTGGACTCGTGGAAGGTCAGCACGCCGAGCAGCATCACCGCAACGGCGGTGACCGCGTAGGTCTCGAACAGGTCGGCGGCCATGCCGGCGCAGTCGCCGACGTTGTCGCCCACGTTGTCGGCGATAACGGCCGGGTTGCGCGGGTCGTCCTCGGGGATACCCGCCTCGATCTTGCCAACGATGTCGGCGCCGACGTCAGCGGCCTTGGTGAAGATGCCGCCCCCGAGACGGGCGAAGATCGAGATCAGCGAGCCTCCGAAGCCAAGGCCGACGAGCGCGTCCACCGCGGTCTTCTGGCTGTCGTTGAAGACGGCCGTCAGCAGGCCGTAGTAGCCCGACAGGCCCATCAGCGCGAGGCCGGCCACCAGCAGGCCGGTGATCGCGCCGCCCCGGAAGGCGACGCTCAGCGCGGGCGATACGCCGCCCCTGGCGGCCTCCGCGACACGAGAGTTGGCGCGCACCGAGACGTTCATGCCGATGTAGCCGGCCGCGCCGGACAGCACACCGCCGATCGCGAACCCGCTCGCCACAGCGATGTTCTGGACGAAGATCAGCGCCACGAACAGCGCGATCCCGACGAACGCGATCGTCGTGTACTGGCGGTTGAGGTACGCGCGGGCACCCGCCTGCACGGCCCGCGAAATGCTCTGCATGCGGTCGTTGCCGGGTGAGAGCCCCAAAAGAGCCTTTGTCGTCGCCAGCCCGTATATGACGGCACAGCCAGCACAAACAAGGGCGACGACGACCCCATGGTTCGTCAGAAAGCTGCTCAAAGAAACTCCTCCAATAGGCGTTCTCGTTAGGTGCAGCGCGAGAGTGCTCGCGTGCACAGGTTTCACCCGGATCGCTCGATTCGAGCCCGTACCCGGCTAAAGGCGCGGGCAGTCTATCGTGCCGCCAAGCGGAACGCCCCCTAGACGGGCGCCCGGGCGGACGCATACCCCTCACGGCGGGCGCTCAGCTGCCGGGAACCCAGAGCCTGCCGCTCGCCTCTGCCGGCCCGGGACCGGACTGCTCAGAGGCCCCGTTGGCCTGGTCGGGTGAAGCCGATGGGGGCGTTTGCGTGCCCTCCGCGGCGGGTTGCGGCGCAGCTTGCTCGCGCTCGCCAGCTGCCTGGGTCTGGCGAGCGTAGGCCATCTGCAGCTGTGATAGGGCGTCGCGCAGGGGCCGCAGGTTCTCGGGGTGGCGGCGCTCGAGGATCGGCAGCAGCGCGCGCACACCGTCAATCGCGTCGCCGACCTGCTCGAGATCGAGCTGTGTGCCCGGGGCGCCCTGACCCTCGCCCGCGAGCCCGAGCCGGCGTGCGCCGATGTTCAACAGCGAGACCACCGTCTGCAGGAGCATGTCGTCCACGGTGATGCGACTGAGCTCGGCCTCGTACGCTTCGCGCAGCTCCTCCTCTGTGGGCTGTGATCCCGGCTCACTCATGCTCGGACCTCCTCTGGATACCTAGGATACGTTGCTCTGGTCTCCTCGATCGCAGCCGCGAACACCTCGCCCGGGTCCGCGCCGGCGTCGATCATCGCGCGCTGGCGCTGGGCGCCGTTGCGGGCGGGGAAGGACAGCTCGATCCCGAGCTCTGCGCGCACCGGCGCCGTCCACGCGGCCAGGCGCTCGACGATCTCCGCCGCCGGGTACTCCTCGGCGGCGTGGAGGTCGATCATGCGCCCGTCTAGGCCGAAGCGAATCGCCCGCCACATGTTCTCCTCGATCAGACGCTGCGGCGGATCGACGAAAGGCACCCGCTCGTCGATGTCGCGCGCCGCCTGCGCGACGCACGCCACGATCAGCGAGGCGAGCGCCTCCGACTCGGCGGCTGTGCTCTGCGCGTCGCAGATGCGGACCTCGACCGTCCCGAACGCGAAATGAGGCCGCACCGACCACCACACTTGTGTGAACTCGACGATCGAACGGGTGCGCAAGAGAAAGTCGATGTAGTCGCGGTAGGCCTCCCAGCCACCGAACGCGTCGGGGATCCCACAGCGCGGGAAGCTGCGGGTGAAGCTCTGTGTGCGGGCCGAGTGAAGTCCCGAGTCGCGCCCGTCCAGGTACGGCGAGTTCGCGGACACTGCCAGCAGCAGCGGCAGGACCGGCCGCAGGCGGTCGCAGACGCGCACCGCGCGGTCGATGTCGCGCACGCCGACGTGCACGTGCAGGCTGAACGTGTTGTTGCGCCATGCGACGTAGCGCAGGCCGTCCTCGACACGACGGTAGTGCTCGGTGTCGATTATCCGCTGGGCGCGGTAGTCAGCCCACGGGTGGGTGCCGGTGGCGCCCAGCTCGACGCCGTGGGCGTGGACGAACTCGAATATTCGCCGGCGCCGATCGCGTTGACGGACTACCGCCTCGTGCAGGTCGCTGCCGACGCCGGAGATGATCTCGATCTCCGAGGAGATCAGCTCGCCCGCGATCGCGGCGCGCAGAGCCGCGTCGGGCTCGGCGGCGGACCTGAGCTGCTCGAAGCGCGGGACGAGATCCAGCGTCGCAGGGTCCAAGAGCTGGAACTCCTCCTCCAGCCCTACAGTGAAGTCGCTTGAGCGGGCGAATACCGCCGCCACCTCGCCGAGATCAAGGTTGTTCATGGCATTAGCGCCTGCCGCGCGCCCACGGTTGCTCAGGTCAGGTAGAAGTAGAGTGCGTAGAGGAGGTCCACGGCGGGACTCGAGGTGTGGACCGTCACCTCGGGTGGTACTACCAGCAGCGATTCAGAGTAGTTGAAGATGATCTTCACGCCCGCCCTCACCAGCTCGTCCGCAAGCTTCTGCGAGGCGTGGCTGGGCACCGCCAGCACACCGACGACGATGTCCTCTTCCTCGACCAGCTGGTGCAGATCGGAGATGTCGCGCACCACCTGGTTGCCGACCTCGGTGCCGATCTTAACGGGGTCTGAGTCGAAGATCGCAACGACGCGGAAGCCGTGGTCGGCAAATATGTCAGAGGAGGCGATCGCCTTGCCGAGATGGCCCGCGCCCAGCAGCGCAATGTTGTGCTGCCCGGCCGTACGCAGAATCTTGCGGATCTGCGAGACCAGCGACTCGACGTTGTAGCCGACGCCACGCTTGCCGAACTTGCCAAAGCCCGACAGGTCCCGACGGATCTGGGTCGAGTTGACGTGCGTGTAGTCGGAGAGCTCCTTGGAGGAGATCGTCTCCTTGCCCATCTTCTTGGCCTGGGTTAGCACCTGCAGGTAGCGCGACAAGCGAGCGGCGACCCCGAGCGAGAGGCGCTCGGGCATGCCCTCGCCACCATCGTGGTTGTCCGAGCTGTTTGAGGCGACGTGGCCCACAAGATCTTGACGCGTCATCGCCGTGACTCTAGAGGATGCTCGGGGCAGGATCCCCCCTCGGGCCGCGGCTGGGCTCCAGCGCTCAATCTCGCGCGCAGAATCCGCTCGTCGACGAAGTAGTCAAAGAGCTCCTCGCCGTCGAGCGCGATGACCGGGATGCGCTCGAAATAGGCGCGGTGCAGCGCCTCATCCAGCGTGATGTCGAGCTCGGTCAGCTCGAAGGAAAGCTCCGTGGAGAGCGCCTGGAGGCGCCCGATCGCCTGCTGGCAGAGATGGCAGTCGGGCTTTGAGTAGACGGTCACGCGCCTCACATTGCACGCTCCCCCGTGGCATACGCGTCGAGCGTCAGGTAGGCGGGGTACTCGAGCTGCGCGCCGAAGCGGGCGGCGCTCGCGATCATCGCGGCGTTGTCGGTGCAGAGCACCGCCGGCGGGACGTGCACGGCGGCGCCGAGCTCCGCCAGACGCCTGCGCAGCTCGCCGTTGGCGGCGACGCCGCCGCCGACCGCCAGGTGCTCGAGCCCGCTGCGCTCCAGCGCCCGCTCGACGCGGACCATCAGGCTCTCCACGATCGCGGCCTGGTAGGAAGCCGCGAGGTCCGCCGCGCGTTCCCCAGAGCGCGCCTCGCCGAGCTCCTTGAGCTTGTACAGCAGCGATGTCTTCAGTCCCGCGAAGGAAAAGTCGAGGCTGTCGTGCAGCGCGCCGCGTCGCCCGGCGCGCGGGTGCTCGGCTGATCCGGGGAAAGCGAACGCGCGTGGATCCCCGGCCTCGGCCAGGCGCTGGAGCGCAGGGCCGCCGGGGAAGCCGAGGCCGAGCATCCGCGCGCCCTTGTCGAACGCCTCGCCGGCGGCGTCGTCGAGCGTGCGGCCGAGAACCTCAAAGCCGTCGTGGTCGCGTACGGCCGCCAGCAGTGTGTGCCCGCCGCTTGCGATCAGGCACAAGAAAGGGGGCTCAAGCACACCCGACTTGCCGGGCTCGAGCGCCTGCAGGAAGTTCGCGGCGACGTGACCCTGGAGGTGGTCGACGGCAGCGAGCGGCAGGCGGCGAGCGGCGGCGAGTGCCTTGGCGGTGGAAAGCCCGACGAGCAGCGCGCCGATCAGGCCCGGTCCCTGGGTGACCGCGACGAGCGAGATCTCGTCCAGCGTCACGGATGCCTGCTGTAGCGCCGCCGCGACGATCACGTTGACGAGCTGCATGTGGTGGCGGGAGGCGATCTCCGGCACCACCCCGCCGAAGCGCTCGTGCACGCCCTGGGAGGAGATCACATTCGAGCGGACGTGGCCCTGCCAGTCGACGACGGCGGCGCACGTGTCGTCGCAGCTAGTCTCGATCGCGAGCACAAGCGCCCGACTGGCGTCGGCGCTCATACGAACCCCGGGTTCGGTACGTCATCGAGCACGCCGGCGAGCGTCCCCGGGGTACGCCACATGATCAGCGCGTCCTCCCCGTTGTCCTGGTAGTAGCGGCGGCGCATCCCGGCGGGGCGAAAGCCCTGCACTTCATACAGGTTGATCGCCTCCTGGTTGGTGCGCCGAACCTCCAGCGTGTAGCGAGCCTGGTCCCCCCCTGCGCGCCGGTACAGCTCGGCGAGCAGCTTCGTGGCGATCCCACGACGGCGGTGCTCTGGCGAGACAGCGATATTCATGATGTGCCAGACCGTCTCATAGCGCGAGCAGATCGTGTAACCCAGCAGCTCCTCTTGGCGGAAGGCTGCCAGGCATATGCCTGATGTCTTGGAGAGCTCGAGCACGAACATCGCAAGCGACCATGGCGTCGGGAAAGCCCGCCGCTCGATCGTGATCACCTGCGGCAGGTCCTGGTAGCTGAGCGGGCGGATTTCGACGAGCGGGTGGCTCTCGCGAGAGGTGGCGGCGGTCGGCTCGCTCATCACGCTGCGCCCTCTAGCGCGATCTCCGCGTCCGGTCTGCGGCAGTATTCGGGGACGAGCTGGTCCGGCTCGGCGGCAGGCACGCTGTCAGCTAGTTCGCATATCGCACGCGCGCTGACGAGATGCAGCGGCGAGTCGCCCGCGGGCACGCGTGCGCCTGCGGCGGTGAGAATCTCCGCGTAGCGGACGGCCCCGTCGCCGATCGCAAGCCAGTCCTCGCGGCACGCCGTCTCGAGCATGCTCGGCAGCTGCCCCGGGGCGAGCGCGCGGGGAGCGGACAGCTCACCGGTGGGGCTAGAGGCTGCCGCGAACGCCTCGCCGCGGCGCGCGTCGAGCACCGCGAGCACACGTTGCGCCGTGGCCTCGGCGCTCAGCGCGCCGTGCGCCAGTGCCGCGAGGCTCGACACCCCCCTGACGCCCACGTTTAGCGATTGTGCGAGCGCGCGGGCGCTGGAGACGCCGATGCGCAGGCCGGTGAACGTGCCGGGGCCCAGTCCCACCGCGAGCAGTTCGAGTTCGCGCCAATCGATCGAGGCCTCCCGTAGCAGGCCGTCGGCGAGCACCAAGAGCCGGGTCGCATGCCCGGGGCGAGCGCCTGGCGGCGGGTCGTCGCGCGCTTCAAGGATTTGGCCGTCGGGCCGCCGCAGCGCGACGGCGGTGGCGGGGGTTGCGGTGTCGAAGGAGAGCGTGACGGTCATCGCTGTGACACCTCGATCAGCCGCTTGTCCTGACCGCGGTGGCTGATCTTGATCTCAAGCCGCGGCTCGCCGAGCAGACCATGGGCGGCGTCCGGCCACTCGATCAGCGCGATCTCCTCGCCCGTGAGGTAGTCGCCCAAGAGCCCTGGGTCCTCTTCCTCGAGCATCCCCAGGCGATACAGGTCCAGATGCGAAACGGTTGTGTGCTCGCCGACATAGCGGTGTCCGATACTGAACGTAGGGCTGTTCACAGCATCTTTGATTCCCAGCGCGTGAACCACGCCCCTTACGAAAGTCGTCTTGCCGGTTCCGAGCTCGCCCTTGAGCAGGACGACGTCACCGGCTTTCAGCATCGGTGCGAGCTCGGCGGCAAGGCCCTCTGTCTCCTGCGCCGAGGATGTTTCAAGGGTCCAGCTGCGAGCCACCGCCCGTTGGTCAGACGAGTGGCCCATCACACGGCTCCTGGGCACGACCTGCTCGAGCGCAGGCCCGCATCTGCTCGAGTCTCGTGACGGGCACGTCCTGAACTCTAGCTTCACAGAAAGGGCCGGCCCGCAGAGGAGTTCGCGAGCCGGCCCTTGACACTACGGGAGGATGGAGATATCCCGCTTATCGGCGGGACTAGCCGCAACCTTTAGCGTGTTGGACGATGCTCGGGTGCGTGCGCCGGCCCGACCGCTCAGAAAAGACCCAGCTGATCGGGCTCGGCCGGCTGCTCACCGTCGCTGGGCTGCTCGGGTTCCTCCGCCTCGAGCGCAGGCTCGGGAACCTCCTCCAGGAACTCCGGCTGCTCGAGGACACCCAATGCCAGCAGCTCCGGTATCCGCTTGAAGTCCTCCCGCAGAGTCTCGAGCATCCTGGGTGTGTAAAGCGCGGCGGCAGGGTGGAAGATTGGGTACAGGCGCACGGCACGCCGGCCGAGCGTGAGCACCTCCGGCTGCCCGTGCAGGCGCGTGATCCCGGTCGTGTCGCCGCGCAGGAGCTTGGTGGAGAAGTTGCCCAGCGTGCAGATCACCTTGGGCTGAATCAGCTCGACCTGACGGTACAGATACTCCCGACAGTTCTCGATCTCCACCGGCTGCGGGTCACGGTTGCCTGGGGGACGGCAGTTGTGGACCACGCCTCCTGCGGTCACGAAGTTGTGTGTGTCCTCCACGTCTATGCAGAAGAACGTGACGTCATACCGCTCGTGTTCGGTGATGTCCTCGACCTCGACCTCGTCATAGAGAACTGCGGTCGGACCGCGATCAAGACGCGAGGGATCGAACGGAATCCGCGCCTCGACGTCGGGGTGAAGCTTGTATCGCATGGACGCTGGGATATAGGGAGCGATCAACTCGCTCAGACGCTCGGTGGTCGGCACGTCGAAATAGAGCCGTCTGCGCATCGCCTTCGCTGGCAGACCCAGTCGCAGAAGCCCACGCAACAGAATCTGTAGGTCACCGTCTGAGAATCCGACCGTGGCGATCTCGGCCAGCGGTCGCCGTCCTCCACTCCGAGTCCGCATGTAGCCATCGTCCATGAACCAAAAAGCCAGTATCCGCGCGTTCAGCTCGTCGGCCATCCACGACGGAACCACCTTATGGGGCCGGTAGAAATCCTGACGTATCACGCGCAGAGCCCGATGCGCAAGCGTTCGCACCAGCACGACTCCGTGGCCGCGGCCACCCACGACCGCGGCAACTTCGCGCTCCTCCACCTCCGTGGTCAACTCGGCGAGCAGATCCGCCTTGAAGCGCGCGTACTCGGCCTGCCTCTGAGAATGGGAGAAGCTGAGGCATGAATACTTGCTCTGCAAACAGCCGTCCCCGAGAACTGACCCGTACACCACATCTGCGGCGAGCGCGCTGAGGCCTTGGCCCGTCGCGATCCGATCTGAAGACCGGAGCTCTTCGACCGGAACGTATCCACGCTCGGTCAGGACGGGGTGATCGCCCGTGAGCTCTATGCCCACACCGCCGGCTTCTGCGTTCTTGCAGGATCGGTAGGTGAGACGAAACACACGACGACCGGCGAGCGGGGTGGCATGCCAGCCGGTAACACGGCGACGAACCAGCATGCCTCGCTCGTCGACCGACATGACCTCGCCCGAGTAGCGCGAGCGAACCAGCCTCCCGATGCGCTCCCACGAGCCATCGCCGAGCTGAACCAAAGAGTTGTGCCTTAGGCACTTGAGGGTGTTGCAGATAAAGACGTCCTTGCGCTCCAGGCCGATCTCTCCCAGCAGCTTCTCCAGGAGCTTGCCGGCCTGACCGACGAACGGCAGCCCCTGCTCGTCCTCGCTGGCGCCGGGCGCCTCCCCCACGAACATGAGGTCCGCATCGGCGTTGCCCGCCCCGAAGACGACCGTCTTGCGCGTGGCGGCCAGCTCGGTGCAGCGCTCGCAGGCGTGTGTGAGCTTGTAGAGATCCTTGAGCGCCTCGCGACGCTCGTCGGCTGACTGGGACGCGTCTGCGGGTGGAGTTGACACGGACCGTGATCCTAGCCAGCTATCCGGAGAGAGGTTCGCCTCAAAGAGGCTCGATGAGGAGGCCATGCAGCCGTCTCGAGCGAGGGCCACCGCCGTCAGGCCCTAGGCGGGCTATCCGACAGGATGTATAATCTGCTCAGTGGGCCATCATCGGCTGGCCCGGGATGTACCCGCGATTGTCGTCTTGTACCTAGTAGCGACCGGTATCCCGCCTGGGAACTGGATCGATCCCTGTGAGCCAAGTCAACTCCGCCCGTCGTGTAGCGATCGTCGGCCCTGGCCGTGTCGGTCGTGCTTTTGCTGCGAGCCTGCGGCAGGCCGGCTATGCGCTCGCCGGGCCGCTCCCGCGTGACTACGCGGCCGACGACCTGCTTGATGCGCAGGTCGTGCTGCTGTGCGTCCCCGACCGTGAGATCCAGATTGCCGCGCGAGCGCTCTTTAAGCGCCTGGAGCTCAGCGGCAGGTGCCCTCTGGTGGGGCATTGCTCTGGTGCGAGTACGCTCGAGGCGCTCTTCCCCATACCTCCCGGTGAGCGTTTCTCGCTGCACCCCCTGATGAGCGTCACCGACGAGCAGCCGCATGTCCTGGACGGCTGCGCCGCCGCCGTGGCGGCGGGTAGCGACACGGGGCTCTCCGTCGCCCGGCAGCTGGCCGAGAGTCTCGGCATGCACGCACTCGAGATCGACGATGCCGACCGGGCCGCCTACCACGCGGCGGCGTCGATCGCTTCCAACTTCCTGGTCACGCTCGAGAGCGCCGCCGAGCGGATCGCGCTGAGCGCCGGATGCGACCGCCAGGCGCTCGTGCCGCTCATAGCCCAGACGGTCAGCAACTGGGCGGCGGGCGGCCAGCGTGCTCTGACCGGGCCGATCGCGCGCGGCGATGAGGCAACCGTCGAGCGCCAACGTCGAGCGGTGGCCGAGCGCGCACCGGAGCTGCTGGAGCTGTTCGATTCACTCGCCCGCGCAACACGCGCGCTGGCCACAGAGGCGGTCGCGGCATGAAGAGGATCACCACCGTCAAGGAGCTGCGCTGCGAGCTCGAGCCGGCCCGCCGCAATGGCCTGCGCATCGGCCTGGTGCCGACGATGGGCGCCCTGCACGACGGGCACCTGTCGCTGATAAGGCGAGCCCGCCAAGCGTGTGAGCTCGTCGTCGTCTCTCTGTTCGTAAACCCGATGCAGTTCAACGAGCCGACCGACCTCGAAGGCTACCCGCGCCAACAGGAGCGCGACAGCCGACTGGCGCACGAGGCGGGCGCCGACATCCTGTTCGCCCCCACGTTGGAAGAGGTGTACCCGGCCGGCTTTGCCACCTCGGTCGAGGTGCTCGGAATCACCGATCGCCTAGAGGGCGCGGTGCGCGGCAACGGCCACTTCCGTGGTGTCACGACCGTCGTGACGAAGCTGCTCAACATGACGCTCCCGGACGTCGCGTTCTTCGGACAGAAGGACGCCCAGCAGGTCGTCGTCATCAAGCGCCTAGTCGAGGATCTGAATCTGCCGGTGCAAATCGAGACCTGCCCGACCGTCCGCGAGACCGGCGGTCTCGCGATGTCCAGCCGCAACGCCCATCTCAGCCCCGACGAGCGCGCGCAGGCCCTAGCGCTGTTCTGCGCACTGGAGGCCGCGCGCGAGCTGGCCGGCAACGGCGAGCGGCGCAGCGAGCGGCTGCTCGCTGGCGCGCGCGGCGCGATGGCGCCCTTCGGCCTGGAGCCCGAGTACCTGGCGCTCGTCGATCCCGAGACGCTCGAGGATCTCGCGGAGCTCACCGCACCGGCACTGCTCGCGATCGCTGCTCGCGTGGGCGCCACCAGGCTTATCGACAACGTGAGGCTGGAGCCGGCGGTGCCGCCAGCCGACCTTTCACAGGCCAACCGCTCACCCCAGCTACAGGCAGACCCCCTGCCGCACCGGGAGCATCCCGGCGAGGCGCGGCAAAAAGCCGCACTGATCGCTCAATAGAGCGGACCCGTTCAAAGCGACCCAGGAGACCCAACAGCCAGATGCAGCGAACGATGCTCAAGTCAAAGATCCACCGGGCGACCGTAACCGACTGCGACCTGCACTACGTCGGGTCGATCACGGTCGACCCCGATCTGTTGGAGGCCGCCGACATGCTCGAGCACGAGCAGGTGCATGTGGTGGACGTCGACAACGGCTCCCGCTTTGAGACCTACACGATCGCCGGTGAGCGTGGGACTGGCGAGATCAAGGTCAACGGCGCCGCCGCCCGCCTGGTGCACCGCGGTGACACCGTGATCGTCATCTCCTACGCGCAGTACTCGAGCGTGGAGCTCGAGCATTACCAGCCTCGCGTCGTACACGTGGAGGCGAACACCAACCGCATCATCACCGTCGACGACGCAGTGGCGACCCTGCTCACGTCCCCTCAGGTTCCGCTCACAGCGGGCCTGTCCGACTAGCGCCGGGCGTCAACCAGCGTCAGATAGGAGCCAGCGCATGTCAACCGAGCCAATGATCAAGGTGTCCTCCACACGTGAGCGACTGCCGATGACCATCCCAGCGTTGCTGGACCACAAGCACAGGGGCGAGCCGCTGGTCATGGTCACCTGTTACGACTACCCCAGCGCGAGGATCGTCGAGGAGGCGGGCGTGGATCTCGTGCTCGTCGGGGACACCGCCGCGATGACGGTCCTCGGCTACGACTCGACCGTCCCGGTGACCGTCGATGAACTGCTGGTGCTTGTTAAGGCGGTGCGCCGCGGGCTGCGCAGCCCGCTGCTCGTCGGCGATCTGCCGTTCGGCTCCTATGAGGTCTCCAACGAGCAGGCGGTCACCACCGCGCAGCGCTTCGTCAAGGAGGCCGGTTGCGACGCCGTCAAGTTGGAGGGCGGGGGCGTCATGATCGATCGCGCGCGCGCGATCGCCCAGACAGGCATACCGGTGGTCGGCCATGTCGGCCTGACGCCGCAGACGGCGACCGCGCTCGGCGGCTTCAAGGCGCAGGGCCGCACCGCGGAGCGCGCGCGAGGAGTGGTCGAGGACGCGCTCGCCCTGCAGGCAGCTGGCTGTTGCGCGATCGTCTTCGAGGCGATACCAGCTCCCGTCGCCGAGGTCGCGATGGAGCGGATCGAGATACCCGTGATCGGCATCGGCGCCGGCAGTGCCACTGACGGCCAGGTGCTCGTCTGGCACGATCTGCTCGGCCTGTACGAGTGGGGCAGCCCGCGTTTTGTCAAGCGCTATGCGGAGCTTCGCCCGCAGATCCTCGAGGCGCTGCGCAGCTACGCAGGCGAGGTGCGGGCCGGCCAGTTCCCGACGAGCGAGTACACCTACTCGATCGACCCTGGGGAGCTCGCAGAGCTGCGCCAGCAGCTCTCTGAGAACGCCTGACGGACGGGCGGATCAGTCCGATGCGAGTGGCTCGCCCCAGCGCTCCGCGAAGGCGAACTGCTGGGGCGGGTTGCGGCTGAGCCTCTCAGGCCATGCCTCGGCGCGATGGCCCACGCCGATGTACGCAGCGAGCGCGATGTCGTCGGGAATTCCCAGCAGCTCCTTGACCTGCTTCTCGGCGGGCACGAGCAGCGTTGTCAGCGCGGCCCCCAGACCGTGGGCGCGCAGGCCGAGCAGGATGTTCTGGACGAACGGATAGACGGAGGCGCCGCCGACGATGCTCAGGCGGTCAAGCTCCGCGTCGGTAATGGCGAGGTCGGCGATTCGCACGCCGACGACGAGATGAAGCGGGACCTTGTCCAGATGGTTGGCGTATTCGTCGGCGCGTTTGAGCATCCGCACACGCACGGGATCGAAGCCCTCCGGTTCGGCGAGCATCCGTGCGCCGCCGGTCTGCTCCAGGTAGGCCCGCCAATGGGGAAGGTAGAGGTCGCGCAGCGCGCGTCGGCGCTCGGCCTGCGTGACGGCTATGACACGCCAGCCCTGACGGTTGCCGCCGCTGGGTGCGAAGCGCGCGTGCTCGAGAACATCAAGGAGGGTCTCGCGCGAGACCGGCTCGGCGCTAAAGCGGCGGGTCGTCGGCGCGTTGCGCATGCAATCGAACAGCTCCATTGCCTAGACGGTAGCCGCTCGTGCACCGCCGGGCTGCGCTTCTGGCAGGTTTTCAGTGCGGGATCTGGCGGATCACGCGAGCGGGCGCGCCCACCGCGAGCGAGAACGGCTCGATGTCGCCGGTCACGACGCTGTTCGCGCCGATCACGCAGCGCTCGCCAATCGTCACGCCACTGGTCACTACGACGTTCATACCAAGCCAGCAGTTATCGCCGATCCTGGTCTGTCCCTTGGAGCAGAAGCCCTGCCACGTGATCGGCTTCTCGGGATCCTCGTAGCGGTGGCTTGAGTCGGTGACGAAGCAGCCGTTGGCGAGCATGCAGTGATCCCCGATCTCCACGAGCTCTTGCGCGGCGATCATCACGCCGTTGTTCAAGAACGTTCCCGCGCCGATCCGCACGCGCGCGCAGTCGGGCGCGGTGATCCACACTTGCGGCTCGAGCAGCGTCCCCGCGCCGATCTCAAGGCGCCCCTCGTCGAGGGCCTCCAACACATTGCCGTGCACCGGCCAGCGCAGGAACGCTTCGCGGCGCAGGAAATGCCAGTGGATCCGCGCCCTGCGCCACGGCAGCGAGTTGCGCTCATACCAGCGCCACTTCACGCCCCACAACCGTGCCCGGCGCGCGAGCTCGCGCGCGGCGTGGACACTCATGCAGCGACCTTGGCGCGCTTGCGTGTCGCGGGCTGGGAGCGCACCCGCCCGCCGCCGCGGGTCCTCGCTGCCGCGAGGATCTCCGCGAGGAAGCCGCCGGTGTGCGAGCCGGTGGCAGCGACGGTCGCGGCGACGTCCTCGGGGGTGCCGGAGGCGATCACCAGGCCGCCCTCCTCCCCGCCCTCGGGGCCCATGTCGATCAGGCGGTCCGCGCACTTGATCACGTCCAGATTGTGCTCGATCACGACCACGCTGTTGCCTGCGTCAACGAGGCGCTGCAGGACGTCCAGCAGCCGCTGTACGTCGGCGAAATGAAGCCCTGTTGTCGGCTCATCCAGGATGTAGAGGGTGCGGCCGGTGGCGATCTTCGACAGCTCCGTGGCGAGCTTGATCCGCTGCGCCTCACCGCCCGAGAGGGTTGTCGCGGGCTGACCCAGGCGCACATACCCGAGGCCAACGGCGTCGAGCGTCTCGAGCCGCCGGCGCACCTTGGGAATATGCGCGAAGAACTCGAGCGCTTCCTCCACCGACATGTCGAGCACGTCCGCGATCGACTTGCTCTTGAAGCGCACCTCCAAGGTCTGGCGGTTGTAGCGCTTGCCGTGGCACTGCTCGCACGGCACGTACACGTCCGGCAGGAAATGCATCTCGATCTTGATCTGCCCGTCGCCGCGGCACACCTCGCAGCGGCCACCCTTGACGTTGAAAGAGAAACGGCCCGGCTTGTATCCGCGGGCGCGCGCCTCCTGGGTCTTGGAGAACAAGTCGCGGATCACGTCGAACAGCCCGGTGTAGGTCGCCGGGTTTGATCTGGGGGTGCGCCCGATCGGCGACTGGTCGACAGCGATTATCTTGTCGAGCTGCTCGAGCCCCTCTATCGCACGGTGAGCGCCGGGACGCTGGCGCGCGCGGTGCAGACGGTTGGCGAGCGCCTTGAGCAGAACCTCGTTGACGAGCGTCGACTTGCCCGAGCCGGAGACGCCTGTGACACAAGTGAGCGCTTTCAGCGGGATGCTCACGTCGATGTCGCGCAGGTTGTGCTGGGTGGCGCCGAGGATCTCGATATAGCCGGATGGCGTGCGCCGACGGCCCGGTATCTCCACGGCGCGCTTGCCCGCGAGGTACTGCCCTGTGAGCGAGTCCTTGACACGCTGCACCTGCCTGGCTGTCCCCTGCGCGACAATCCGTCCACCGTGCTCCCCGGCGCCCGGGCCGAGATCCACCAGGTGATCTGCGGCGCGCATCGTCTGCTCATCATGCTCGACCACGATCACCGTGTTGCCGAGGTCGCGCAGACGCTCGAGCGTGGCGATCAACTTGGAGTTGTCGCGCTGGTGCAGGCCGATCGAGGGCTCATCGAGAATGTAGAGCACACCCACCAACGAAGAGCCGATCTGGGTGGCGAGACGGATGCGCTGCGCCTCTCCACCGGACAGCGTGGCCGCCGCCCGGTCCATCGACAGGTAGCCGATGCCGACATTCTCGAGGAACTGCAGCCGCTCAGAGATCTCCCGCAGAATCAGGCGCGCGACGTGTCGGTCCGTCTCAGAAAGCTCGACCTGCTCCAGCCACTGCAGCGCACGGCGGGCGGATAGGGCGCAGAAGTCCTCGATCCGTGTCCCGCCGACGAGCACAGCCCGCGACTCGGCCCGCAGACGCGCGCCCTTGCACACGGGACAGGGCCGCAGCGACATGTATTCCTCGATCTTTTCGCGGGCGGTCTCGGACTCGGTCTCGCGGTGGCGGCGCTGGAGGTTCGCGACGACGCCCTCGAAGCGAGTCGCATAAGAGCGCCGCCGGCCATAGCGGTTGCGGTAGTTGATCTGCAGCGGCTCGCCTTCGGTGCCGTATAGGAACAGGTCCCGCTCTTCGGGTGCTAGCTCCTCCCACGGCGCGTCGAGGTCGACCCCATAGTGTCCTGAGATGGCCTCGGCGACCTGCTCGTAATAGTTCGAAGCACTGCTCGTCCAGGGCAGGATCGCTCCCTCGGCGACAGACAGGCTGGGGTCGGGGACGATCAACTCCGGATCTATCTCCATCTGCGAGCCAAGGCCATGGCAGTGCTCACACGCCCCGTGCGGCGAGTTGAACGAGAAGATGCGCGGCTCGAGCTCTACCAGCGCCGGCCCGTGCTCGGAGCAGGCGAACTTCTCCGAGAAGATGAAGACCGTGCCCGGCTCGAGCGTGACGCCGGGTGCGATCTGGCTGACGGGAGAGCGCACGCCGAGCGCGCCGGTGGAGTGGGCGCGCTCGGTTTCCTCGCCGCCCTTACCCACGATCTCGATCTCCACCAACCCGTCGGCGAGCCCAACGGCGGTCTCGATCGAGTCCGCTAGACGCTTGCGCAGTTCACCTCGCATCACCAGGCGATCCACCACGACTGAGATGTCGTGCTTGTAGCGCTTGTCGAGCACGATCGTCTCTTCCAGCATGCGCACGCGACCGTCGATTTGCACTCGCGTGAAGCCATCGGCCCTCAGATCCTCCAGGAGCTTGCCGTACTCCCCCTTGCGTCCCCTTACGACGGGCGCGAGGACCATGAAACGGGTCCCCTCGGGAAGCTCCATCACCTGGTCGATGATCTGCTCGGCTGACTGACCGACGATTGGGCGCCCGCACTTCGGGCAGTGGGGCTTGCCGACACGAGCCCACAGCAGGCGCAGGTAGTCGTAGATCTCGGTGACGGTCCCCACAGTGGAGCGGGGGTTGCGCGAGGTGGTCTTCTGGTCGATCGAGATCGCCGGTGAGAGGCCCTCAATCGAGTCGACGTCGGGCTTGTCCATCTGCCCCAGAAACTGCCGGGCGTAGGCCGACAGCGACTCGACGTAGCGGCGCTGACCCTCGGCGTAGATGGTGTCGAACGCCAGCGAGGACTTGCCCGACCCCGATAGGCCGGTGATGACCACCAGCGCGTCACGCGGGAGCGCGAGGGAGATGTCCTTCAGATTGTGCTCACGCGCGCCCGAGACGACGATCTGATTGCTGGTAGCCATGAGACACTCATATTACGAGCGCGAACAGATGTTCGTTACCCCGACCGCTGCGGTGTCTGCTCGATCGGCCCTACACTTGGCATCGAGCACACGAAGGGCCCAGAACGCGACGTTGCCGGCTCGTTCCGTGTAAGTTCATATCCTGTAGGGACCTGACCAGGCGCCCGTAGCTCAGTGGTCAAATCCAACGTTTATCGGTGGAGAAGAGCAGCGGTCTTTCAAACCGCAGGCCGCGGGTTCGATTCCCGCCGGGCGCACTGAGAAAAAGGGCTCTGTAGAGCCTTTTTTCTTAGCTTGTCATGCGCCCGCGGACGATGATCAGAGCGGGGTGCAAACAAAAGTGCAAACAACGGATTCTGCACACGTGCTCGGGTCCACGTTTACTGGGCGGGCAACGACCTAAG
>JANWLE010000053.1 GCA_025451035.1 Solirubrobacteraceae bacterium | reverse complement strand
CGACGACGCGCTCGTTCACATCCGCCAGCCGCGCGCTGCCCTCTCCGAGCTCTACCGTCACGGGCGGGTTGAACCAGAGCCCTGCCTGAGCGGCGAAGCCACGATGGCCGTTCGCGTGGTTGACGAGGTTCGCGGTTGCGCCGTCAAGCCGCTCGAGCGGAAGTTCTGCCGTCTGGTTGACACGCTCCACATAGTGCCTCTCCTCAATATGCGCGACGCGCTCATCTATCTGGCTGCTCAGTGCCTCGATGGCCTCCTCCATGCGGCGCATCTCAACGCCTATGAGCGAGCTTGTCTCAGCCGTGGTGGTGGCGTATACACCCACCTCCTCGGTTAGCTGTTCGATCGCCTCACCCACCGACGCGGTTCTTTGTTCGACCTGGCGGCGCGTATGCTCCACTCGCCGGTTGACATCGGCTACCCGGCCATCGATTGGACTGGTCAATGGGCGAGCAAGACGGCGTGCGAGGCTTCTAAAACTTGATTGGGGCATGGCGGGAGCCTATCGCGGGGATAGAAAGCTGGACTAGGGGTATGTTCGCTACTGTCCGCGCCGGGCACCGGCGTAGCCTAGTCAGTATGTCGCGATACACGGTCGCCATTGGATAAGGTCCTTGGGCTTATGAGTTCCTGCGAGGTCAGCGTCGTGGTCCCGGTCTACGGTTGCGCGAATTGCATAACCGTCCTGTGCGATCGACTGCACCGAGTGTTCAAGAACACCGAGAGCTGGGAGGTCGTGCTGGTCGATGATCGCAGTCCCGATGATGCCTGGTCTGTGGTCCAGCAATTGGCAAGTACAGATAAGCATGTCCGAGCACTTCGGTTGAGCCGCAACTTTGGTCAGCATGCTGCCATCACGGCAGGCTTGGCCGAGGCTCGGGGGACGTGGGTTGTAGTCATGGACTGCGATCTACAGGATCCTCCAGAGGAGATACCGAGGCTGCTCGCAACTGCTAAAGAGGGATACGACGTCGTCTTGACCCGTCGTGATCAGCGTCGGCAAGCCTGGTACCGACTAGTGGGGGCACGAGCGTATTTTCGAGTACGAAACATACTGCTTGGGCAGACCATGGATACAGAGTTCGCAACCCTGAGCGTGATTTCTCGCAACGTGGTTGATGCCTTCCTTTCGCTTGGTGATCGTGACCGCCAGTACATGCTGATTCTTCAATGGCTTGGGTTTCGCCGGACCATACTCCCGCTCGTCCACGCGGAACGCCACGAGGGACGAAGTTCCTACACGCTCAGCACACTAATACAGGTTGCGCTGGATGGGATGTTCTTCCAAACGACTCGCCTGTTGCGCTGGATCGTCTACGTAGGCTTCGCGGTTGCCCTGGCAGGGCTACTGCTTGCGGTTGTGTTCATTGCTCTTTACTTCACCAGCAGCGCACTACCAGGATTCACCAGCCTGGCCGTCCTCATCCTGCTCGTTGGGGGATTTATCATCGTTTCCACCGGAATCACAGGACTCTATGTCGGTAAGATCTTCGAACAAGTCAAGGGACGTCCGCTATATATAGTCGATCGCCGTGTGCCCGCCGGGCAGATTCATGGCAGTAAATCAGTCGCCCGTGCCGATCCCGAGCAGGAAGCTGTATCAAACTGAAATGATCGACAAAAAGCGTGTTGCGATAGTCCAATCGAATTACGTTCCTTGGCGCGGCTACTTCGATCTCATAGCATCAGTGGACGAGTTCATCCTTCTCGATGACGTCCAATACACACGGCGGGATTGGCGAAATCGCAACAAGATCAAGACGGCGAGCGGGGCTCGCTGGCTCACAATCTCCGTAAAGGTAAGCGGACGCTATACCCAATCCATTTATGACACGCGCGTCGCCCAGGCGGATTGGAGTGAGCGCCACTGGGATATCGTGCGCCAGCACTACGCGAGAGCCCCCGGCTTTGACGACCTGGGTGGGTTTGTAGAAAAACTCTACGCATCAGTTCCTGGCGAGCGTCTGACCGACATAAATCGCCACTTTATTGAACATGTCGCGCAAGAGCTGGGTATCAACACGCCGGTGTCGCTGTCGCTCGACTATGTGCCCCAAGGTGCCAAGACAGAGCGGCTTCTTGATCTCTGTTTGAAGGCGGGCGCGACAGAGTATGTGTCTGGTCCCGCTGCGCGAGCCTATCTGGAAGAGGAGCGCTTCCGAAAGCGTGGTATAGACGTGTCGTGGTTTCAATACGGGCCTTACCCCGAGTATGATCAGGTTCATCCGCCGTTCGATCCACATATGAGTATTCTTGATCTGCTGCTCTGCGCAGGCTCCACGGCTGGTTCTCTCGTCCGACCCCTGCTTTCGACAGAAGCTCGATGATGGACCCCGCGCTAATCTCAGCCGTCGAGCGCTACTACACCGCAAAGCTGGACGCGCACGGCGCCACACCTAGTGGCGTGGACTGGAACAGTGCTGCCGGGCAGGATCTCCGCTTCGAGAAGCTCCTGACCGTAGTCAAAGGCATTGGGCAGCCATCTATCAATGATTTTGGATGTGGGTACAGCGGGCTGTTGGATTATGTGAGAGAGCGAAATATTAGAGTGAACTCGTACTGCGGTTATGACATCTCGGCGGCCATGATCGCCGAGGCGCGAAGGCGCCACGCAGGCGACCCGCAGGCAACCTTCGTCAACAACGAAAGCGATATAGCGGTAGCTGATTTCACGCTGGCTAGCGGTATATTCAACGTACGTTTGGAGCATTCGTCTGCGGTATGGAAGCGTTATATGTTCGAAACCGTTGATCGGATGGCGGCGCTGAGCAGGCATGGTATGGCGTTCAACGCATTGACGTCACATTCGGATTATGGGTACAGGCGGGCGGATCTCTTCTACGCAGATCCAGCGGAAATGCTGGACTACTGTCTTAGGCGACATTCGAGAGATGTGTCGTTGCTTCATGATTATGAGCTTTACGAGTTCACGATAGTCGTCCGGCTAGATGGTCGAAGCCCGATGACCAGGTTGGCTGGGTGAGCACAATGAGTGACGTTGTTATATTTGGCATAGGCGATTTCGGCCGGATCGCCCATCGATATCTCGATATTGACAGCCCCCATGATGTTGTGGCCTTCACTGCTCATGGCGATTACGTCGACCGGGCCGAGTTGAACGGGATCCCAGTCGTGCCATTCGAGGAGCTCGAAAGTCGATATCCTCCGAATAAGGCGGAGATCCTGGTTGCCGCAGGATTTTCGAAGGTCAACCAGGTGCGGTCGAAGATTTTCGCGGAGTGTAAGGGACGGGGCTATCGGTGCATCACCTACATGAGTTCGCGGGCAATGATTCTGGAAGACGTGCCGATTGGCGAGAACACCTTTATATTTGAGGCCAACGTGGTACAGCCGGGGGTGACGGTCGGTGACAACGTCGTGCTGTGGAGCGGTAACCACATCGGCCACGACTCGATCATCGAAGATCACTGCTTCATCGCGTCACACGTCGTGGTGTCGGGCAACTGCAGGATCGGACACCACTGCTTCGTGGGAGTCAATGCGACGTTCCGCGACGGTGTGACGGTGGCGCCACGTTGCGTAATCGGAGCCGGAGCGCTGATCATGAAGGACACGGAGGAGGGAGAGGTCTACAGCACGCGGGGGACCAAACCGCATGAGTTGAAGAGCTGGGAACTGAAGGGCTTCTAGGGGGATGTGGGAACGGCTCGGACGCATCGTCGCCCCGCCTGAGCTCGGTGGTTGGGCGCGCTCGCATGCGAGCGTGCCGTTCGTGCGCGCGGTGGAGGGCGACCTGCACCTCTTTTACTCCACCCGTGACGAGCGTGGACGCAGCCACACGGTCAGGGCGGGCCTGGATCTGGACGCATCCGGCGGGGCCACCGCCGGGCCGCCCGAGGCCGTGCTCGGCCCCGGTGCGCTCGGTGCGTTCGATGACAGCGGCGCGATGGGCGCTTGGCTGGTGCGCCATGGCGGGCGCGAGCACCTCTACTACATCGGCTGGTCGCTGGGCGTTACGGTGCCGTTCTACCTGTACATCGGGCTCGCGGTCAGCGAAGACGGCGGACGCAGCTTCACGCGGGCCTCGCGTGCACCGGTGGTCGGGCGCAGCGACACCGACCCGTTGTTGGCTACGGCGCCGTGCGTGCTCGTGGAGGACGGCCTGTGGCGCATGTGGTACACGTCCGCCGTCCGCTGGGAGGCGGCCGGGGTCTACGGTCGACCAAAGCACTACTACCGAATCGCGTACGCCGAGTCGGCGGACGGAGTCGACTGGCGACCCACCGGCCGCGTGTGCATCGACTTCGCGAACGATGACGAGTACGCGATCGGGAGACCCTGCGTGGTTCGCGATGGCGACGGTTACCACATGTGGTTCTCGTGCCGGGGATCCCGTTATCGGATCGGCTACGCTCGGTCCGCCGACGGGCTCGACTGGCAGCGCGAAGACCGGGCAGCAGGCCTGCTCCCGGCCGGCGGCGACTGGGAGTCGGAGTCAGTCGAGTATGGATTTGTCCTAGATCACGAGCGGGTACGATGGCTTCTCTACAACGGCAACAACTACGGAGCGACGGGCATCGGGCTCGCGAGATGGGACGGAAGCTCATGAACTCGGCTTACATCTTCGTCGCCACGACGGTGCTGCTGAGCGTTTACGGGCAGCTCGTAATCAAGTGGCAGACAACGAAAGCGGGTGAGTTTCCGTCAGGGACGTCGGCGCGCATCACCTACCTCTCGCATTTTCTTCGCAACCCGTGGGTCATCAGCTCGCTGGGGGCCGGGGTGTTCGCGGCATTCGCTTGGATCGCTGCCCTCAGCAGGCTCGAGCTCTCGCGCGCGTATCCGTTCGTCAGCGCCTCGTTCGTGCTCGTCCTCACATTCAGCGCAGTGATTTTCGGAGAGTCGATGACCGCGCTGAAGATCATCGGCGCCGTGCTGATCGTCGCCGGGCTTATCGCGGGAAGTCAGGGCTAGCGTGCCGCGAACCGATGCCATCGCCACCGCGTCGGTCCCCTTCAACAAGCCCTACGTAACTGGGTCTGAGTTCGCCTACATCCAGGAGGCGATCGACAACGCCCACCTCGCGGGGAGCGGGCCCTTCAGCCGCAGGTGCAGCGACTTCCTGTGCGACCGGCTGGGAGCGAGCGCGGTCCTTCTGACGCACTCGTGCACGGGTGCACTGGAGATGGCGGCGCTCCTCGCGGATGTTGGCCCGGGGGATGAGGTCATCCTGCCGTCCTTCACGTTCACGAGCACCGCCACGGCGTTCGCGCTACGCGGCGCGACGTGCGTGTTCGTCGATGTGCGGGACGACACGCTGAATCTGGATGAGCAGCTAGTGGAGGGCGCCGTCACCGACCGCACGCGGGCCGTCGTCGCCGTTCACTATGCCGGCGTGGCGTGCGCGATGCACGAGCTTAAGACGATCGCGCAGCGGAACGGCCTCATGCTAATCGAGGACGCCGCGCAGGGCTATCTCGCGGATGTCGACGGGAGCCCGCTCGGCTCGTTCGGCGCGCTTGGGGCTCTTAGCTTCCACGAGACAAAGAACGTGATCAGCGGCGAGGGGGGCGCTCTCGTCATCAACGATCCAGCGCTCGTGGACCGCGCCGAGATCCTGCATGAGAAGGGCACGAATCGCCGCGCGTTCTTCCGCGGGCATGTCGACAAGTACTCGTGGGTCGATCTCGGCTCGTCTTTCGTGGCCAGCGAGCTCGCGGCTGCGTTCCTGTGGGCGCAGCTCGAGCACGACGAGTGGATCACCGCCCGCCGGCTGGAAGTCTGGGACCGGTACCACGCAGGCTTCGCTGGCCTCGAGGCCGCCGCTGCGCTGCGGCGTCCGGTGGTACCCGACGGCCGGCGCCACAACGCGCACATGTACTACCTGCTGCTTCCGACCGGCGCCGCGCGAGACCGCGCGATCGCCGAGCTCGCCGAGCGTGGGGTGAACGCCGTGTTCCATTACGTGCCGCTGCACTCCGCCCCGGCTGGGCAGCGGCTCGGTCGCGCCGCCGGTTCGCTGGCGATCACCGACGACGTTAGCGCGCGGCTCCTGCGACTGCCGCTGTGGGTGGGGATGAGCGATGAGCAGGTGGAACGTGTGATCACCTCGGTGCACCAGGTCGTAGGCGGGTGAGCGAGGTCAGGACAGGGGTCCGGTCGCTCCTGTCGCGCCCACGCGTATATGACACATGGTCGCGGCTCGTCGGCGGGGGCCGGGGAAGGGGTCGCCCGTTGCTGATCACCGAGCACGTGCATCCGGGGCCAGGCGTCCGCATCCTCGACCTCGGGTGTGGGACCGCAGAACTGCTCGATCATCTACCCGCGACCAGCGACTATGTAGGCGTGGACGTCAGCCACGCCTACATCAAACAGGCACGGGAGCGCTTCGGCTCACGCGGCGAGTTCCGGGTTGGGGATGCGACGTCGATCGACGATGACCTGCGCGACTTCGACATCGTGCTCGCGTTCGGGGTCCTGCACCACCTCGACGACGCGCAGGCGCGGCGGCTGCTCGACCGGGCCGCGCGGGCGCTCAAGCCAGGGGGCCGTGCCGTCACGGTGGATCCGGTGTTTACGCCCGAGATGAGCCCGATCGCCCGCTACGTGATCGCGCACGATCGTGGCCAGCACGTGCGCGGGCCCGACGCGTATCGCGCGCTCTGTGACGGCACGCCGTTCGATGTGTCTGTCAGGGTGCGCACCGACGTGCTGCGGATCCCCTACGCGCACTGCGTCATGGACTGCGCGCTGGGTCGGCCGGCGGATTGAGCCGGGGTCGCGCCCGGCGCCTCAGCGCAGCTGCCAGCTTTCGGTGACGCGCCAGATGCTGCCGAAGTGCAGGAGCCCCACGAACCGGGTGGGGCTTGCTGGCACCGCGACGCGTGCCTTGCCGCCATCGATCGTGACCGGCCCTAGCGCGGCGGGTGCTTCGCGCGCCGCGAACGTGCTCGCCACGTGCCGTTCGCACGATCCCCCCCCGGCGTAGGCGAAGCTCGTCGCGAGCGGCGGCGTAATCACTCTGCAGACGGTCGCCGCGTCGTGGCTTGCGTAAGCGTCGAGGAAGGCCCTCGCCACGATCAGCACCGCCGCGCGGTTGCCGTCCGTGCGCCCGCAGCCGGACGCTCCGATAGCCAGCCCGGCGATTGCGGCCGCCGCACCGATTTTGCAGCACCGTTTCATCGCGTCCCGTGCAGGCCGACTAGGCTGTAGTGCAGTGCACCGCCGACCCAGGTGCCGACCCGTTCGACGTGGGGTTGAAGGCCCAGGCGCCGCACGGTGGGCAACGCCCCGGCGAGTTCGGCCGCGTCCTGCGAGAGCACCAGCACGCGCCGTGTGGTCGGGTAGAGGAGCAGTTCGATGTTGGAGGGGGAGGGCTGCGACGTCGGCGTCGGCGGCTGTTCGGGGCTCTCGATTGCGCCCTCCTGATGCGGCAGGTTGACCCAGCTGATCGCGGTCAGGCCGTAGAGCCCGTCGCTCCAGATCAGCAGCCTCGACTGCGGCCGGTCATCGGCCGCGATCAGGCGGGTCATGTCATAGGCTGCATCGTAGGCTTCGATCTCGGTTTTGCCGTATGGCGAGAACTCGCCGGTCTGGTTGGTGCCGATATAGCGGGCCGGTGTGAGCGTGATGCCCGCGACGATGGCGCAGAAGGCAGCCAGCGCGGCCAGCCGCAGCCGCGGCGCGCGGGCAAACGCGGCGCCAGCGGCCAGGGCACAGCAGCTCGTGAGGATGGCAAGCAGCACGAACGGGTGGAAGCGCACGTAGTCGTAGACGGAGGTCGCGGCGCCCCCTCCGCTGCGGACGACCAGGTCGACGACGGCTGTCGCGAGCACTGCGATCCCGACTGCGACGGTCCACCGCACGCGTTTGATCGCGAGCTCGTCGAGGATTGCCGGCATCGCAAACGCCGCGGTCGAGGCGGTCATGCCGTACGCCCACCAGGTCTCCACGATCGAGGACGTGAAGGCGAAGCGATACAGCCAGACGACCGCCGTGTAGGCCACCGCGAACTGTGCGACCCGGGCCTTGATGGTGTTCTGCAGCAGTCTCCGCCCGAGGATCACGACGGTTGCAAAGCAGACGAGCGGCGGGCCGTAGATCCGAGGCTCGGTCTTGAGCCACAACGACACCGGGCGCTGGAAGGGCGCGGCCAGCTGGTTGCCCGATTTGAGGAAGTCGAGCGTGGCCCGGTACATGTCTTCGACCGGGAACGACCCCAGGTAAGCCATGTAGGCGAGATAGCCCGCGACGAAGACGATCACCGCACCCGTGGCCGCGGCCGCCAAACGCGCGACGAACAGCGGCAGCTCCCGCGAGCGGGCTGCGGCCACGAGCTCAGGTGCGCCGAGCGCCGGGATGACGAGTGCCGACAGGGGATTCGCGTACACGGCGGCCGCGATCAGGGCACCGGCTGCGATCGCGCCCGCGAGGCGCTGTCGCGGTGTGTCGCCCAGATACCAGACGGCCGCCCCCGCGATCGTGCACGGGAGCGTGATGAACGTCGTGTAGTCCCACAGCATCAGTCGCAGGTAGTACGGGTCGAGCGCCAACAGCAGGACCGACGCCGCCGCGATCCAGGGGACCGCGAACCGGCGCACGCACCGATAGAGCAACGCGCCGGTTGCGGTCATCAGCGCGTATCGCAGGATCAGGTAGCCCGCGACAGGGCCGAATAGCTTCGCCGCGACGCTGATTGGTAGGATTACTGTGAAGCGATCCGTGTAGTAGAACCACCCGAACACTTCGACGTGGTGGGCGAGGGCCCAGCCATAACCGGAGTAGAACCACGTGTCGTTGTTCGGCAGCGCGTTGATGAGCGGTGCCCGCAGCAGCACGACACCCGCGAGCGGTGCTAGGAGGACGACGATCCAGGGGGCCATCCTCTCGATCGCTGAGCGCAACACCGTGCCCTCGGTTGGGAGCAGCGATTGTCGCGTCGTCGTCCGACTTAGAAGCATCCGCGGACCAACGCTGTGGACCGGATCGTCAACGACGCTTCGCAACGTGCGCATACTAACGCACGCCGCGTCAGGGTCACCAAGCTGTCCATCGATCTCGACGCATCTTAGGAACTGCGCGCTCGATGCAGATAGATAATCCGCCACACCCACCGGTCCTCATGAGGTCAGCCAGACGAGGGCGCCGACTTCCAAAGCCCCCTCGACACCCGTCATGGTCGGCTGCCAGCGCCATGGGATTAACCATTCACGCTTTGTCGGCATAGCCGTCTATTGCAGGTTTGAGCACGTGATGCAAGGGCGTTCTGACCCTGACTCTGCTGCGTGGTCGCAAGCCGTTTGGCCACGCGTCCTCCGACATCCCAGACCTCTCACGTGTCCGTTCGCATCATGCTTGGATACTCAGGATGCTTCGCAGGCGCCACCAGGGTATGGTCGTAAACGTCAAAGTTGTAGTTGGTCTGCCACGGTGACACACGAGATTCGGCTGCTGTTGTAAGGGAAATTCAACGCGGCCTAGCCGCAGTCACCCAGGCAAACGCAGGCATGATACGTCTTCTGTCAGAGAGGCGGCATCGCGCATGATCAGGAAGGGCAGAGAGGCCTTGAGGCAGCGAGCTTCGCCTGTACGTTCTGCAGTAAAGCCGCGTGACCGATGATGAACTGGTCGGGCTGACGGTCCGGCATCTCTCGTGCTGCCAACATCGCGACCAGAGGCGGGCCGCTGTAGAAACTGTGCACGGGACAGCGGCGCGCCCGTGCCACCTCGCTTTGTAGCTGTGGCTTTGAGGCAACGACCGACCATGCCTGCTTGGACGCCGGCCTCAAAAACGGCACGGGGTCTTCCGGCGAGACGACCAGAGCAACGCTCTGAGCCAGCGTGAAGAGCAGGCCGG
>JANWLE010000052.1 GCA_025451035.1 Solirubrobacteraceae bacterium | reverse complement strand
TCTTGGAGGCGACAACCGGCGTCGAGATGGTGGCCCGCGTGATGGTGACCGTCCGCCTGTGCCGGCCGCGTAGCAACGTGAGCGAAACGTTCGTGCCGGGAGGCCCGGTGATCAACGAGGTGGCCGCCCCCCGCTTCAGCCCTTCGAGCTTCCTGGCGTTGACCGCGATGATTTCTTCGCCGGTTCGTAGCCCCGCGCGCGCGGCTGGCGAGGAGTCGAAGACCTGCACTATGCGCAGGCCGCGGCGATCGTCGGCTACTTCCACGCCGATCCCGGAGAAACTGTGGTCCAGCCCGAAATGACTGTATTCGCTTGGCGTGAGATAGTTGGAGAAGCGGTCGTGGAGGCTCGAGACCGCTCCGGCGATCGCCGCGCCCGCCAGTTCGCTCTGGCTCACCCGCCGGTAGTAGCCATGCGTGATCCGGTCGATCGCGACATCCACGACTTCCGTTTCGTGGTGGGCTACGAAGATGCGGCGCATGAAGCCCGGCAGCTCACGCGGATGCCCGCCGAACCAGATACCTAGCAGCAACAAAAACGGCGCCAGTAGCGCCAGCAGAGCGGTCAGCGGCTGTCTGCGTAGGCTTGGCATGGTCACCTCAGCCTACGTTGTCCGTCGTCCGCTCGACCTCGTGCTCCCGCAGCGGCCGCCCGGGCGACGCGCTCAAACGCGCAGGAAACGGCGCAGCGAAAGGCCCGACCCGGCGGCCGATACGGCTATCGCGCAGCCCATCAGGATCGCGATCAGCAGCGGGAAGTTGATCATCTGCGGCGGAGATATCAGCTTGACCGTGTTTGCCAAAGGGTCGACCAGCGTGAACTTTGCGACCGTGAGCAGCCCGATCGCCGCGCCACCGCCGAGCGCGCCGAGGAAGAGGCCCTCGAGCACGAACGGCCAGCGGATGAACCAGTCGGTGGCACCCACCAGCTTCATGACCTCGACCTCGCGACGGCGCGAGAACAGCGAGAGGCGGATCGTGTTCGAGATCAGCAGTGCCGAGGCGATGACCAGCAGCGCCGCGAGCAGAGCCATCGTGAGCTTGATCACTTTGGTGGCTGACAGGATGCGGTTGGTCTGTGCTTGGCGGTCCTGCACACCGGTGATCGCGGTGTCGCTGAGCAGACGCGTGCCCAGCGGGCTTTTCGGGTCCAGCTCCGTTCGCAGGGCGCCGACATCGTCGGGGTTGTCAGGACTAACACGGTAGATGTCGGGCAGCGGGTTGTAGCCGACCACCTGGAAGGCCTGAGGGTAGAGCTTGCGCTCCTGTTCGTAGCCGCTCTGCTTGGAGATGAACTGGACGCTCTTGACGTGCGGGGCGCGACGCAGCTCAGCGGCCACGCGCGCGATATCGGCCGCGGTCGCGTTTGTGCTCAGGTCCACGTCGACGAGCACCCGGTCGCGCACGTCGTTGGCGGCGCCGTTGGTGGCCTGCACGACGGGGATGAACACGCCGAGCACCAGTGTGGTGACCAGCACCGAAGCCAACGCAGCGACGCTGGGGACGGCGTTGCGCCGCATCGAGCGCGACGCCTCTTTGATGAAGAAACCCGGCCTCATGTCGTTTCGCGGCGGAGGCGGTCGCCGAGCTCGGCGGTGCTCTCATCCTGCGGACCGTAGGCGCCGCCGGCCTCGTCGCGAACGACGCGCCCGCGCTTGAGCTCGATCACACGCCTGCGCATCTTGTTGACCATCTCGGAGTCGTGCGTGGCGACCAGCACGGTCGTGCCGGCGCGGTTGATGCGGTACAGCAGCTGCATGATCCCGATCGAGGTCTCCGGATCGAGGTTGCCCGTCGGCTCGTCCGCCAGCAGCAGCGGCGGGTGGCTAGCGAACGCGCGTGCTACCGCCACGCGCTGCTGCTCGCCCCCCGATAGCTGGTGGGGGTAGCTGTGCAGCTTGGTGGACAGCCCTGTCAGCCGCAGGATGTCGGGCAGGGTCGCGCGTATCTGTTTGCGCGACGCCCCCGTGACCTGCAGCGCATAGGCGATGTTGTCGTACACGGTGCGGTTGGGCAGCAGCTTGAAGTCCTGGAAGACAACCCCGACGTTGCGGCGGTAGAAGGGGATCTTGTTGCGCTCGATCTCCGCCAGATCGCGATTCGCGACGCGGATGCGGCCCTCGGTGGGCTCGAGCTCCTTGATCAGCAGGCGCATGATCGTCGACTTGCCCGACCCGGTCGACCCGACCAGGAACACGAACTCCTGGCGGGAGATCGCGAAGGTCGCGCGCTCTAGCCCGACGTCGTTGGCCCCGTAAAGCTTGGAGACGCCGCGGAAGTCGATCACCGTGTCTGTTCGCGGTGGCGTCACGGCAACTGCCGGCTCGGCCTGCGGGGTCTCACCGTCACGCAGCGAGCGAGCCCGGATCGGCCCATGCACGAGCTTGGGGGTGGGCTCCTGCAGGGCGCTCGAGCCACGCTCGCGGCGCTTAGCTGCTGTGCGCGAGTCGAGGGTTGAGGTGCTTGCCATGGCCGCGCAGAGTAGCGCGCCACCGGCCGTTAGCCGAGCGTTTTGCCTGCTTGCAAGGGGATTTGCAGAGCGCGCAGCGGCGCTGGGTGCACCTGCAGGCGCCGACTGACCGGCGCCCGCAGGCGCTCAGGACAGGCAACTCACGGTAGATTGACGGTCACACCATGGCCGAGATCTCCACCACCACGGTTCCCGCGAACGGCCTGCAGGTGCACACGCTGTCGCTGCCAGGCACACGGGCGCTGACCGTGCTCGTGGCGTTTGACGGGGGCGCGCGCACGGAGCGCCCGCAGGAGAATGGGATGGCGCATTTCCTCGAGCACCTAGTGTTCAAGGGCGGCGAGAAGTACCCCACGTACAAGGACGTCAACGAGACCGCGGAGCGCCTGGGCGGTGTCTTGAACGCCTACACCAGCCACGACCTAGTCGCCTTTCACATCACTGTGCGGGCGGAGTCCGCGCGCGCCGCGATCGACCTGTTGACGGACTTCGTGGCGCGGCCCCGCCTGGACGAGGAGGAGCTCGACCGCGAGCGGGGCGTCGTCATCCAGGAGATCAACCGTGCCTATGACCAGCCCTCGACGATCGCGGAGTACCTCATCGACAGGGCGGCGTTCGGCGAGCATCCGCTGGGACGGACCGTGCTCGGCCCCGAGGAGAACCTGCGCAGCTTCACCCGCGAGGCGATCGTCGCGTTCCGTGAGCGCCGGTGGGCGGGCGCCCGCGGCGGCGCGTTCCTCGTCGGCAACACTGACCATCTGCCCTCCCAAGCCGAGATCGCGGAGCTGTTCGCGCGGTTTCCCGCCCTGTCACAGCCGGAGCCGTACGTGCCGGCACCCGACTTTCAGCCCCAGACGCTCATCGAGCAGCGCGACACGAACCAGTCGCACCTGCGCATGATCTACCGGCCCGGCGTGAACGTGAGGAGCATGAAGGAGCGGGCAGCGCTCTCGATCTACTCCACGCTGCTGGGCGGCTCGATGGGCTCCCGCCTGTTCGAGGAGATCCGTGAGAAGCGCGGCCTCTGCTATTCGGTGTATGCGGCCGCCCACGCGTACGCGGACGTCCCGATCTTGCAGCTCGGCTCGGGGCTCGAGTCGGGCAAGTGCGTCGAGGCGTACGGGCGGATGCGTGAGATCGTCGACGAACTGCGCGCCGAGGGTCCCACCGCCGAGGAGGTCGAGCGAGCCCGCGCCTACTCGGCGGGACGGCTCGTGCTGGCGTTCGAGAACACCGGCGCGGTGGCGCGCTACGGCGCCAGCCAGCGCATCGTCTTTGACGAGGACCTCGACCCGGACAAGGCGATCGCGGCGCTCGATGCCGTGACGCTTGAGGAAGTCAGGCAGATCGCAGCCGATGTCGCCGACAGCCTCGCCGTGGCCTGCGTGGGCCCCCATACCGCCGATGAATTCGCTTAGGCCGCTCGCCTTGGTGCGCGGGCGCTGCTCGGCCTCGCAAGGCCGTCCGGGGCTCGATGCCTGAGCCGCCCGCCGCGGTCGGCGAGCCGCGTTCCCCCAAGCGTTCCAAGTCGACCGTCAACTCGGTGGTCGAGCTGGTGCTGATAGTGGTGATCGCCGTTGGCCTGGCAGTGCTGATCCAGGCCTTCGTGATCAAGCCCTACAAGATCCCGTCGGGATCGATGGAACCGACCCTCGCGGTCGGGCAGCGGATACTCGTCGACCGCATCGGTAACGCGCTGGACGGTCCTCGCGTGGGCGAGATCGCGGTCTTCCACCCGCCGAGGTGGGCTGACCAGTCAGCGGTCTGCGGGCCCCACCCGCACAAGGTCGCACCCGGCGGCGAGGCCTGCGCGAGCCCGGTGGCCGAAGAGGACACCTCGACCAATTTCATCAAGCGGATCGTCGCCGGCCCCGGCGACGTCATCGCTGTCCGCGAAGGGCACGTCTACCGCAACGGCAAGCGCGAGAGCGACCCGTATATCCGTGAATGCGGAAGGGTCCCAGAGTGCAATTTCCCGGCCCCGATCAAGATCCCACCCGGCCACTGGTTCATGATGGGCGACAACCGCGGCGACTCCGACGACAGCCGCTTCTGGGGTCCGGTGCCGACCAGCTGGATCATCGGCAGCGCCTTCTTCACATACTGGCCGATCGATCGGATCGGCGGTCTCTAGCCGATCGCGACCATGCGGTCGATCGGCACCCTGGCTCGCTCGGCGATCGCAGGCGCGACCTTGACCTCGAACCTCATCTCGCGTAGCGAGTCACGCAGCTTCTCCAGCGTGATCATCTTCATGAACACGCAGCTCGCGTCCGGGTTGGCCGGGATGAAGTCCACGTCGGGCGCGGCCATATGCAGCGGATAGAGCATGCCCACCTCGGTGGCGACGATCGCCTCCCGATGGTCAGGATGGGCGGCGGCCTGGCGCTCTGCCGCCTCTGCGTAGCGCAGCATGCCGCCGGTGGAGAGCATGTGCACCCCCTCGGAGTCCACGTCCCCTGAGGCGACGTACTCCATCACGCTTGTGGTGCAACCGCACTCGGGATGGATCAGGAAGTCCGCTCCCGGATGCGCCGCACGCGTGGCTTCGATGTCGGACGGGCGGATCGAGGCGTGCACGTGGCACTCTCCGTCCCACACGTGCATGCGCCGGCCGAGCTCCTTCTCCACGTAGGCGCCGAGCCACATGTCGGGCCCGAACAGGATCTCGGTGTCCGGCCCGTGAGTCTCATAGATGTGGCGCACCACCTGCACCGCGTTCGCGGAGGTGCAGCAGTAGTCGGTCAGCGCCTTCACCTCGGCGGTCGTGTTCACGTACATGACCACCACACCGTCGGGGTAGCGCTCCTTCCACTCGCGCAGCTGCTCGGCGTCGATCGACGCGGCCAGCGAGCAGCCGGCGTCCAGATCGGGGATCAGTACCGTCTTCTCGGGGCACAGGATCGAGGCGGTCTCGGCCATGAAGTGCACTCCGCAGAACACGATCGTCTCGCCCTCGGCCTGCGCGGCCTGGCGGGAGAGCCCAAGCGAGTCACCGACATAGGCGGCGACCTGCTGGATCTCGGCAACCTGGTAGTTGTGGGCGAGGATTACCGCCTCGCGCTCGGCCGCGAGCGCGCGGATCTCCTGCTGCATCGCCGCGACCTGTTGCGGGGAGAGCGTCGGCTGAGGCTCCTGCGTGGGGATCATCGGCAGCGAAGTGGACATCAAATCCAGTCTATCTCCCCGTATGCTGCGTCACCGTGAACGCCTCGATCTCAAACGAGCAGCTGCTGGCGGTCGTACGCCAGGCGCTGGAGGAGGATGTGCGCGCCGGCGACGCGACGACTGAGGCGACCGTCCCCGAGCAGGCGCGAGCACGGGCGCTGATCACGCAGAAGGCGCCAGGGACGATCTACGGCTTGCAGGCCGCTGAAGCCGCGTTCCGCCTGCTCGACCCGGAGGTCCACTTCGAGCGGCTCGTCGCGGAGGGCCACTGGCGCGAGCGGGGCGGCCCGGTGCTCTCGATCGAAGGCCGCAGCCGTACCCTGCTGACGGGTGAGCGCACAGCGCTCAACTTCCTGGCCCACCTCTCGGGCGTGGCCACACAGGCGGCGCGCGCGGCGCGCGCCGTCGAGGGCACAGGGGCGACAGTGCTCGACACTCGCAAGACCACTCCCGGGCTTCGCGCCCTGGAGAAGGCGGCAGTGGCGGCGGGCGGCGCACAAAACCACCGTGCGGGCCTGTACGACGCGATTTTGATCAAGGAGAACCACATCGCCGCAGCGGGCGGCATCGCGCAAGCGATTCACGCAGCGCGCACTGCCGCCCCCGAGCTGGCAGGCACACTCGAGGTCGAGGCGCGCAACCCAGATGAGATCGACCAGGCGCTGGCAGCCGGCGCACCGCGCCTGCTGCTGGACAACATGACCGTCGAGCAGCTGCGCTCGGCCGTTGCGCAGGTAGCGGGACGAGCGCAGTTGGAGGCCAGCGGTAACGTGACGCTGGACAGCCTGCGCGAGCGAGCATTGACCGGAGTGGATTACATCTCGATGGGCTCCCTCACCCACTCCGCCCCGGCGCTCGACTTGTCGATGATCCTCGAGCGGCTGTAGAGGACTCGGAGCGCGGTTTCCGTTACTACGCGCTCAACCGGCGACTGACTTCAAGTGCCGCACAACTGGGCTCTCCGCGCCCAGCAGGCGCTCCACCCATGCCACCGCGTGCGGAGCATTCAAGGCGTCGGCAGCGACGATCTCCTCTATGTCGGCCCAGTCCTTGGTGCGGTCGAGCAGCGCCTTAAAGACGGTCAACGCCGTGCAGTCGAGCACCGGGATTTGACGCCCCTCGAACGCAACGCTCCGCACGTTCTCCGCCACCTCTACGTGAAATCGATGGACATCGAAGAAGACGTCTATGGGGGTCTCCTCCCACCACAGGCGCACCTGCCCGTCCCGCTCGGCCGTAGCGATGTCGGTGTCGGTCACGGTGACCTCGCTGGGCAGCACGGCGAATACTTCCCTGGCCATCGTCGGAGCGACGAAGACGTTCACGTCTAGATCGCGGGTGCCACGCGGCTCTTCGGTGCAGTAGGCGAGCGCAATGGCGCCGCCGAAAGCATGAGGCAGGTCAGCCGCCGACAGGGCGTCGTGGACATCGAGCAGCCGCTGCCCGAGCAGACTCATCCAGGCAGATGAAGCAGCGACGGGTATTCAAGCGACCCGCGACGTCTAGCTGGAAGCGACTCGGCGAGATCCAGGACCTGAGACAGTATGCGCCCCGCGCGCACGGGATCGACTGGAGCAGCAGAGCCAAGTTTGAGCTCCAGACCGGCGGCGGCGGCGAGGCGTGCAAGGGCGTCTACGCCTGGTTGGCGGTGGCCGTTTTCATACGCGCTCACCACGGAGCGCGGCAAGCCGGCGCGGCGCGCGAGCTCAGCTTGACGCAGGCCACTGCGGCGGCGAATGTCGCGGACCAACTCGCCAGCTACTTCAGTGCTGAGCAGCATGACCTTAAGGTAGCGTATCCGCTAACAAAAGTCGAGGGCACCGAGCCGCCCCGCCCAGGCAGAGCCCGTCAAGCGGGCCGAGCCGCCTTCAACAGATACGCCCGCACGAACCCATCTAGGTCGCCGTCGAGCACGCGCTGCACGTCGCCTACCTCGTGGTTGGTGCGGTGGTCCTTGACCAGGCTGTAGGGGTGCAGCACGTAGGAGCGGATCTGCGAGCCGAAGTTGACGTCCTGCGCCTGTCCCTTCTCCCGCGCAATCTCTTCCTGGCGTTCGCGCTCCTTCTTTTCCAGCAGCTTGGAGCGCAGCATCGCGATCGCGGTGGCGCGGTTAGAGGACTGGGAGCGCTCGTTCTGGCATTGCACGACGATCCCGCTCGGGCGGTGGGTGATGCGTACCGCGGAGTCGGTCTTGTTGACGTGCTGGCCGCCCGCCCCCGACGCGCGGTAGGTGTCGACCTGCAGATCCTCCTCGTCGATCTCGATCTCGCCCGTCTCCTGCACCACCGGCGCGACCTCGACGCCGGCGAAACTGGTCTGGCGTCTGTGGGCGGAGTCGAACGGCGAGAGCCGCACGAGCCGGTGCACGCCGCGCTCGGCGGCGAACAGACCGTAGGCGTTTTCGCCGCAGACCCGCAAAGTCGCGGACTTGATGCCGGCTTCCTCGCCGGCGCTGGCCTCGAGCAGCTCGACCTGGAAGCCACGCCGCTCCGCCCAGCGCATCTCCATGCGCAGAACCATCTCCGCCCAGTCCTGGGCATCGGTTCCCCCCGCTCCCGCATTGACGCTCACGAGCGCGTCGCCCGAGTCATACGGGCCGGAGAACAGTCGCTGCTCCTCGAGCGCCGCGAGGCGCTCCTCGACGGAGGCGAGGTGCTCTTGCACCTCTGCCGCCAGCGACTCGTCTTCGCCGGCCAGCTCGGTCAGGTCCGCGAGGTCCTCGACGTCGCGCTGCAGTGAGCTGAACGTCTCAAGGCGCCTCGAGGCGCGCGCATGCTCGGCCGAGACCTTGGCGGCCTGCTCTGAGTCGTCCCAGAAGCCAGGGGCGCCCATCTGGGCCTCTAGCTCGGCTAGGCGCGCGGTGAGCGAAGCGGGGTCAAAGATAGTCCGCGAGCAGCCTCAGCTGCGCGCGGACGGCCGTGAGCCGCTGCTCGGCGGAGTCGGCTGAGGTGATCGGGCTCACCGCCACAACGCTATCAGGAGCACAAGCGGCGCTCGGCGCGCCTACGCGCCGTGGCAGCGCTTGAACTTCTTGCCCGAGCCGCACCAGCACGGATCGTTGCGGCCCAGCTGGTGCTCTGAGTCCAGCACGCGCTGCTCGACCTGCCTGGGCGGGGGTGCGGGGGCGACTTCTTCACCGGCGCCTAGCGGGCCCTCGCCGCTGGCGGCAGCAGCGGCCGCCAGCGCGCTCGCGCCGGTGCTCGTGCCGGAGGAGTAGGAGACCCGCCCGGCGCGAGTGGCGCTGCCCGCGGCACCGAAGCCCTGTGTTTGCCCGCCGGGTCCGCCCTGCCCCTGGACGGTCACCTGAACGTTGAAGATCATGCGCGTGAAGTCCGTCCAGACGGTGTTCATCAAGTCTCTGAAGAGCTCATACGCCTCGTTCTTGTAGGCGACCAGCGGGTCGATCTGGGCGATCCCGCGCAGGCCGATCCCTTCGCGCAGGTAGTCCATGTCGTAGAGGTGCTCGCGCCAGCGTTCGTCGATGATCTGCAGCAGCAGGAAACGCTCGAGCGCGCCCATCAGTTCCTCGCCGAGCTCCTGTGTGCGGGCGTCGTAGCGCTCGCCCGCCGCCTTGACGGAGATCTCGGTGATGAGCTCCGCGTCGAGCGTCTGTTCGTCGAGGTCCTCGGGCAGCTCGAGCTGGAAGAACTGCGACACCGCCGTATAGACGCTCGTGAGATCCCAGTCCTCCAGGTAGATGCCCTCGGTGTGGCTTGCGACGGTCTCCTGGACCACGCTCGCGATCCGCTCGCGCACCTCGTCGCTGATCGACTTGCCTTCCAGCACCTCGTCGCGGTAGGCGTAGATCACGCGCCGCTGCTCGTTCATCACGTCGTCGTATTCCAGCACCCGCTTGCGGATCAGGAAGTTCTGTTCCTCGACCTTCTTCTGGGCCTTCTCGATCTGCTTGGAGAGCATCCCCGCCTCGATCGGCTCCTCGTTACCCTCCGCGTCGGTTGCGCCGAGACGGTCGAGGATCTTGTAGATGCGGTCGCCGGCGAACAACCGCACGAGGTCGTCTTCGGCGGACAGGAAGAAACGCGATTCGCCGGGGTCGCCCTGGCGGCCGGAGCGCCCGCGCAGCTGGTTGTCGATACGCCGCGACTCGTGGCGCTCGGTGCCGCAGATGAAAAGCCCGCCGGCCGCCATCACATGTTCGCGGTTGCGCTCGACCGTCTCCTCGAGGCTCGGCAGGATCTGCTTGAGGCGCTCCTCAAAACCCTCGTCGGCGGGCGATAGGCCCTGCTTTGCCAGCTCCAGCTGGGCGAGATGCTCGGGGTTGCCGCCGAGCTTGATGTCCACGCCGCGCCCGGCCATGTTGGTGGCGATCGTGACCGCCCCGGGCTGGCCAGCCTCGGCCACGATCTCCGCCTCGCGCGCTGCGTGCTCGGGCTTGGCGTTAAGCACGGTGTGCTTGATCCCGCGCTCCCTAAGGCGCTCTGAGAGGAGCTCTGAGACCTCTACGGAGATCGTGCCCACCAGCACCGGCTGGCCGTTCTCGTGGCGCTCGGCGATCTCTTTCAACACGGCGTTCCACTTGCCGTCCTTGGTCTTATACACCTGGTCGTTGCGGTCGGCGCGGACCATCGGCCTGTTCGTCGGAACACGCACGACTGGAAGCTGGTAGATCTTCATGAACTCCGTCGCCTCGGTCAGCGCGGTGCCGGTCATGCCCGAGAGCTTGTCGTAGAGGCGGAAGAAGTTCTGGTAGGTGATCGTCGCGAGCGTCTGGTTCTCCTCTTGGACCGAGACACCCTCCTTGGCCTCGATCGCCTGGTGCAGCCCTTCAGACCAGCGCCTGCCCTCGAGGATGCGCCCGGTGAACTCGTCGATGATCTTCACCTCGCCGTCGATCACCGCGTAGTCGACGTCCCGCTTGAAGAGGGACTCGGCCTTCAGTGCCTGTATCAGGTGGTTGACGAGATGCCCGTTCTCGGCCTTGTAGAGGTGGTCGATGCCGAGGAAGCGCTCGGCCTTGGCGACGCCTTGCTCGGTGATCGCGACTGCCTTCTGCTTCTCGTCGATCTCGTAGTCGAAGTCGGCGACGAACCCCTTCTTTGTGTGCGGGTCCATGCCTTCCGGGGTTTTCCCGGGGGTCAAGCCCGGCGCCAGCCGCGCGAACTTCCCGTACAGGTCGGCGGCCTGTTCGGGCGCACCGGAGATGATCAGCGGCGTGCGCGCCTCGTCGATCAGGATGTTGTCGACCTCGTCCACGATCGCGAAGGCGTGGGAGCGTTGCACCTTTTCGGAGAGCTCGGTGGCCATGTTGTCGCGCAGGTAGTCGAAGCCGAACTCCGAGTTGGTGCCATAGACGACGTCGCAGGAGTAGGCGTGCTGCTTTTCCGGGTAGGTCTGTCTGTTCTGCAGCACACCCACGCTGACGCCCAGCGCGTCATAGATAGGGCTCATCCATTCCGCGTCGCGGCGCGCGAGATAGTCGTTGACGGTCACGACGTGCACGCCCTTGCGCTGGGCGTCCTCGCCGACGGCGAGCGCGTTCAAGACGACCGCGAGCGTAGCGGTCAGCGTCTTTCCCTCACCGGTCTTCATCTCGGCAATGCAGCCCTCGTGCAGCGCCATCCCGCCGACCATCTGCACGTCGAAGTGGCGCATGCCCATCGTCCGCTTGCCGGTCTCGCGCACGATCGCGAAGCACTCCGGCAGCAGATCATTCAGCGACTCTCCGCCGGCCGCGCGCTCGCGCAGCTCGTCCACGCGCTCGCGCAGCTCGGTGTCGGTTTCGTGTTCGAGCTCGCCCTCGAAGGACCCGATCAGCGCCACGCGCCTCTCATAGGACTTGATCTTCTTCGACTCACCGACGTTAAGGGCGCGATCGAGAATGGATGGCATCACTGGAAGGATAGCTGCCGCCACCCGCACGCAGAGGCGCTACCGGGAGGGCTCCCGGGTTTCTCCGCGGCGGCTGATGGCCGGCGGGTCGCCTCGCGAGGAGGCTCTAGTTAGTCGTCGCGGGGGCGGGCTGCTGCGTCGTCGCGGCCCGGGTCTGGCGGCGCGCACGGCGCTTATCGCGGTAGCGCTTGACCTGCCGCGAGAGGTCGTCGGCGATGAGGTTCAGCGAGTGCAGCATCTGCGGCGATGAGTCACGGGCGCGCAGCGTGGCGCCCTTCAGGTACAGCGTTGCCTCAGCCACTTCGCGGTCTGCGACGCGCGGGTTCTGCTCCCTGTAGAGCTCTAGCTCGAGCAGCGCCAGCTCGGAGACCTGGCGATCCACCTTTTGTAGGCGCCGTTCCACGTGCGCGCGATGCTCGGCTGTGACCGGGACGTTTCTGCCCTTGATCTCGATCCGCATTTCTCTGCCTCCTGACGTTCGGCTGGAGGGTGGTGGCGGGCCGCTGGCCTGTCAAGACCAGATCGTGCGCCTTGCCGTGGCTGGCGGTCCGTGCTGGTTTATCTGTGGCCGCTGTGATCGACACAAGCGACCCCATCGATGCTACGCCCCCCGGCGGCGGTTGTCCATCTCTCTCTCTCTCTGGACGCCCGCTCGCGGCGGCGGCTGGTCAGGCTCTGGCGGCGCGCAGGCTCTCGGCGATACCCGTGTGCCCAGCTATCGCCCCGATCAAGATCGAGCCGGCGGCCAGGCGGCTGCCGGGGAAGATGATGCTCTCACGCACGCGCGCGCCGTCGCCGATTTGCGCGCCGCTGCCGATCACCGCCGGCCCGGTTAGGCGCACGCCGTGGCCGATCGTAACGTCCTCGCCCACCCACACCGGCCCGTCGAACTCGAGGTCCTCGGGCAGTGGTGCGGCCGCGGGGGCGGTCAGTCCGCTCGCGCGCTGCACGCCTTCCATCTGCAGGCCAAGCCGCCCACTCAACGCGTCGAAAGTCCCCTGGCGCAGCTCGGCGAGTGAGCCAACATCGTTCCAGTACTCCTCGACGCGGTGGATGTAGAAGGGGGTGTCGTGCTCGAGCAGCGCCGGGAAGACGTCTTTGGCCCAGTCGACGAACGGGTCGGGCGGGAAGTAGTCGAAGATCTCGGGCTCGAACACGTAGATCCCGCAGTTGCCGAGGTCAGACAGCGCCTCCTGCGGCGCTGGCTTCTCCTGAAAGCCCGTGATCCTGCCGTCACGGTCGTGTAGGGCGACCCCATACTCACGGGTGTCGGCCACCTGCTTGACTGCCAGCGTAGCGACCCCTTTGCTGGCGCGGTGCGTCTGAAGCAGCGCCCCGAGGTCGATGTCCGTCAGCGCGTCACCGGATATCACCAAAAACGTCTGCGAGTCGAAGAACTCCGCGCAACCCCGCACCCCGCCAGCGGTGCCGAGCAGCTCCGGCTCGTAGCGGTAGGTGATCCGCTCACCGAAGTACTCGCGGATCGTATCCGGGAAATAGTGCAGGTTCGCGATCACCTCGCTGAAGCCATGACTGTCAAGCAAGTCGAGGATGTGCGCCATCACCGGGCGGTCGAGCACCGGGACCATCGGCTTGGGGATCTCATACGTCAGCGGACGCAGGCGGGTGCCGAGACCCGCCGCCAGGACCATCGCCTTCATGGTCCGGCAAGCTAGCGGATCCGCAGATGGCCCGCGCTTTGCGGAGGAGCCGACCGCGCTCTAGGCGCCGCCGCCGTGCGGCTCGCGGGCGAACCCCCAGGCGGAGCGATACTCGCGCTGGGCGTCGGTGAGCTCGTCTATCTGTACGCCGAGCGAGTCGAGCTTCAGCCGCGCGACCTCACTGTCGATCTGCGCCGGCACGGCGAGCACCCGCCGCTCGAGCTCGCCGGCGCCCGCCACGAGGTACTCCACGCAGAGTGCCTGGGCGGCGAAGGAGATGTCCATCACGGCCGCTGGGTGACCCTGCCCGGCGGCGAGATTCACGACGCGCCCCTGCGCGAGCAGGTTCACGCGGTTGCCGCTTGGGAGCGTGAACTGCTCGACCAGCGGCAGCACCTCGCGCCGGCGCCCCTCGGCGAGCTCGTCGAGATCCGCGAGCGAGATCTCGACATCGAAGTGACCGGCGTTCGCGAGCACCGCGCCGTCCTTCATCACGCGCATGTGCTCGGCGCGCAGCACGTCGCGTCCGCCGGTCACGGTCACGAACACGTCGCCGTGCTCGCAGGCGGCCAGCGCGGGCATCACCTCATAGCCCTCCATGCGTGCTTCCAGCGCCCGCAGCGGGTCGACCTCGCAGACGATCACAGACGCCCCTGCGCCATGTGAGCGCAGCGCGACCCCCCGGCCGGTCGGCCCGTAGCCCAGCACGACGACGGTGCGCCCGGCTAGCAGAAGGTTGGTCGCCCGCAGGATCCCGTCGACGGTCGACTGGCCGGTGCCGAAGCGGTCGTTCAGCGCCCGCTCGGTGCGCGACTCGTTCACCGCTAGCACGGGGCAGGCGAGCTTGCCCTGGCTCTCCAGGCCTCGCACCCGCAGCAGCCCCGCGGTCGTCTCCTCGGTGCCACCGAGCATCTGCGCTGCCCACTCGGGTCGCGTGTCGTGGATCGCGCCGATCAGGTCGGCGCCATCGTCAATCGTGATCTGCGGCTCGCTCTGCACCATCGCCGCGACGTGCGCAGCGTAGTCCTGTGCGCTCTCGCCGTGGCGGGAGCGCACGTTGGCGCCGTGACGCTCGCTCAGTGCCACCGCCACGTCGTCCTGGGTGGAGAGCGGGTTGGCGGCGCACAAGCCGACCTGCGCGCCGCCCGCGAGCAGCGCGCGCATGAGGTTCGCGGTCTCGGCGGTGACGTGCAGGCAGGCGGCTATGCGGATCCCCTGCAGCGGGCGCTCGCGCGCGAGCCGCTCGCGCACCTGCGCCAGCACCGGCATCTGCGCATCGGCCCACTCGATGCGGGCCTGCCCGGAGTCAGCGGCCGCCATCGGTTCTCTCAGCGCCGGCGGCGCGCCTTTGCTCCAGAGTGCAGGGCTCCATGTGCGCTAGTAGCGATAGTGGTCGGGCTTGTACGGTCCCTCCGCCGGCACGCCGATGTACGAGGCCTGCTCGTCGGTGAGCTTGGTGAGTTTCACACCGAGCGCGCCGAGGTGCAGGCGGGCGACCTTCTCGTCGAGGTGCTTGGGCAGCACATACACCTTCCTCTCGTACTGGTCGTTCTTGGTGAACAGCTCGATCTGGGCGATCGTCTGGTTCGTGAACGAGTTGCTCATCACGAAGCTCGGGTGACCGGTGGCGTTGCCGAGATTCAGCAGACGGCCCTCGGACAGCATGATGATCGCGTGCCCGTCCGGGAAGACCCACTTGTCGACCTGCGGCTTGATGTTGACCCGCTCGATGCCGGGGACCTTCGTCAGTCCCGCGATGTCGATCTCGTTGTCGAAGTGGCCGATGTTGCCGACGATCGCCTGATGCTTCATGCGGGACATGTGCTCGGCGGTGATGATGTCCTTGTTGCCGGTGGCGGTGACGAAGATGTCGGCGGTCTCGACGACGTCTTCGAGCGTCTTGACCTCATAGCCCTGCATCGCGGCCTGCAACGCGCAGATCGGGTCGATCTCGGTGACCACGACGCGGGCGCCCTGGCCGCGCAGCGATTCGGCGCAGCCCTTGCCGACGTCGCCGAAGCCGCAGATGACGGCGACCTTGCCGCCGATCATCACGTCGGTGGCGCGGTTGATGCCGTCGATCAGGGAGTGGCGGCAGCCGTAGAGGTTGTCGAACTTTGACTTGGTGACCGAGTCGTTGACGTTGATCGCGGGGAACAGGAGCTCGCCAGCCTCCATCATCTGGTAGAGCCGGTGCACGCCAGTAGTGGTCTCCTCGGTCACGCCCTTGACGCCCCGCCCGATCGTCGTCCAGCGCTGTGGGTCCTCTGCGAGCGAGCTTCTCAGCAGCGAGAGGATGACCAGCAGCTCCTCGGAGTCGGCGCTCGCTGGGTCGGGGACCGCACCCGCCGCCTCATACTCGGTGCCCTTGTGCAACAGCAGCGTCGCGTCGCCGCCGTCGTCGAGGATCATGTTGGGCCCTGGCTCGACGGTGGGCCAGCGCAAAGCCTGTTCGGTGCACCACCAGTACTCCTCGAGCGTCTCGCCCTTCCACGCGAACACCGGTATGCCCTGGGGGTCCTCCACCGTGCCTTGCGGGCCAACCGCGACCGCCGCGGCGGCGTGGTCCTGGGTGGAGAAGATGTTGCAGGAGCACCAGCGCACCTGTGCCCCGAGCGCCGTCAGCGTCTCGATCAGCACCGCGGTCTGCACGGTCATGTGCAGCGAGCCCGTGATCCTCGCCCCCTTCAGCGGCTGGGAGGCGATGTACTCGCGACGGATCGCCATCAGGCCCGGCATCTCGTGCTCGGCGAGCGTGATCTCCTTGCGCCCGAAGTCAGCGAGGGCGAGGTCGGCGACCTTGAAGTCGAGGTCGGTGAGCGTGGCGGTTGGGGTCATACGGCCTCCATGATCTGTGTGGGCGGGCGGGCGGCTGCCAGCAGCCGCTGATGCTTGTCTTGCTCAAAGCGCAGCCAGTCGGATGCGGGGACGTGCTCGGGCCGCGTGGGCTCCGCGGCGAGCCACTCTTCGATCGCCACGCGCAGCTGCGGCTCGCGGCGCAGACGCACCATGAAGCCGACCTCCGCGAGCTCGAGGTCGAAGCCGTTCAAGAGCTCTCGCAGCGTGCGCAGGCGCTGCAGCTCGGCTGGCCCGTAGAGTCGGTAGCCAGAAGCGGAGCGGGCGGGCTCGACGAGCCCCGCGCGCTCGATGTAGCGCAACATGCGAGCCGACCAGCCCGTGACCTCGGCTGCCTCGT
>JANWLE010000051.1 GCA_025451035.1 Solirubrobacteraceae bacterium | reverse complement strand
CGATTTCTTCCACTTCAGGAATGTAAAGACCGCGCCGGCGGTCACGCCGAAGAGGACATACCAAGCGCGTGTCACCACATGAGACATTACGACGGCGATCTGCGTGATGAATGGCAGTTCACCGCCGAACTGCTTGAAGACCCCCTCGAACACGGGCACGAGGAATGCCACGAGGGCGAGCATCACGATGATCGCGAAGCTGATGACCACCGTTGGGTAGATCATGGCCGAGCGGATCTGTTTGCGTAGCGAAGCGTCCTTCTCGAGCTGATCGGCGACGCGCTGCAGAGAGCTTTCGAGCACACCACCGGCCTCGCCGGCGCGCACCATCGCGACAAATAGCGGGCTGAAAACCTTCGGGTGGCGCTCCATCGCGTCGCTCAGCGGCAGGCCAGCCTCCACGTCCTTACGCACCTGCACGATCGTCGCCTTCAGCAGCTTGCCCTCCGTCTGCTCATCGAGCACGTAGAGCGAGCGCAGGATGCTCAGGCCCGAGGAGATCATGGTCGAGAGCTGACGGGAGAAGACCGCAAGTTCTGATGCCTTGACTTTTTCCAGCAGCGCCAGATTGATCTCGCGCGAGGCGTGCTTGTCGGCGATCTCGAGAACGATCAGCCCGCGCGACTTCAGCTGATCTGAGACAGCCTGCTTTGACTCGGCGTCCACCTCGCCGCGGGCTTTCACCCCGGCCAGATCGATCGCCTTGAAAACGTAGGTGCTCATCGTGTCCGGTTCCTAGGCGGCGATGGCCCCGGTCCCGAGCAGCCGCTTGAGCTCCTCCGGTGTGGAGGAGCGAGATTCTGCGGTCTGCATGCTCACCTTCCCCTGACGCACGAGCGTCGCCAGCGAAGCGTCCATCGTCTGCATGCCGGCCGATGAGCTGGTCTGCAGGACCGAGTAGATCTGGTGGGTCTTGCCCTCGCGTATGAGGTTGCGGATCGCCGGCGTCGGCACCAGCACCTCGCATGCGACGACACGGCCCGAGCCGTCGGCGGTCGGCAGCAGCTGCTGGGTCATGATGCCCTGCAGCGCGACGGAGAGCTGCACGCGCACCTGGCCCTGCTGGTGTGAGGGGAAGACGTCGATCATCCGGTCGATCGTCTGGGCGGTGTCCTGGGTGTGCAGGGTCGCGAACACCAAGTGGCCGGTCTCCGCCGCGGTCAGCGCAGTGGAGATCGTCTCCAGGTCGCGCATCTCGCCCACCAGGATGATGTCGGGGTCTTGGCGCATCGCGGCCTTCAGCGCGTCGCCGAAGCTCTGTGCGTCTGAGCCGAGCTCGCGCTGGTTGACCAGACACTTCTTGTGCGAGTGAAGGAACTCGATGGGGTCCTCGATCGTCAGGATGTGCTCCTCGCGGGTGGAGTTGATCTCATCGATCATCGCGGCGAGAGAGGTGGACTTGCCAGAGCCGGTGGGCCCGGTGACCAGCACGAAACCTCGTGGCTTGCGCGTGAAGTCGTGCACAGCCAGCGGGAGCCCCAGCTCGTCGATGGACACGAGGCCGAAGGGGATCAGACGGAAGGCGGCGCCGATCGCGCCACGCTGGTAGTAGGCGTTGACACGGAAACGGGCGTGCCCAGGGACCGAGTAGGCGAAGTCAAGCTGCCAGTCGGTCTCAAGACGCTGGCGCTGATCGTTGTTGAGGATCGAATAGACGATCTCGCGTGTTTCGGTGGACGACAGGACCGGATAGTCACGCAAAGGCGTCAGCCGCCCGCGAATGCGCAGGGTCGGTGGGCTACCGGCGCTCAGGTGGAGATCCGAGGCGCGCCGGGAGACGACCTCCATCAACAGATCAGCGAAATCGAAGCTCATCGCTGAGCGCATCGGCGCCGAGCCAGTTGGCCGCGCATGCCGCCAGATCCACTAAACGAATATTCGAGAAGCCCGTTGGCGCAGGGCGTCCGACACACTCCATAGAGGCGCATCTAGGAGGTTGGCGGGGCGACCTCGCGGATTTCCTCGCCCGAACTGCGGCTCAAGCAAGGGTTTCTCAAATCCTGACAGGAAAATAGGTGGTAGGTGGTGGGTGGTATAATGACTATGTGCTAAAGACCAGCATTTATCTGGACCCTGAGGTAGATCGTGCCCTCGCTCGCCGCGCCGCGGCTGAAGGGACAACGAAGGCTGAGTTGATTCGTGAAGCCTTGGCGCACGCCGTGGCATCCTCCCGCAGGACGCAACCGCGCGCGGAGGGTGTATTCGAGGGGCCAGGCGATCTCGCGCGCAACGCAGACCACTATCTCGAACAGAGCGGATTCGGAGAGCGTTGATCGTTCTCGACACCTCGGTCGTGCTCGCGTTCATGGATAGGCGCGACACCGATCACGAGCTTGTGCGGATCTGGATGGGCGAAGTCGAGGACGAGCTGGTGACCACGCCGCTCGTGCTGGCCGAGCTCGATCATCTCGCCAGCCGTTACGGAGGCCCGACGGCTGCCGATGCGTTGCGCGATGACTTCAAGCGAGGCGCCTATAGCGTGGAGTGGTGGTCATCTGCACTGCACGACTCGATAGCCGTCTCGGAACGTTACGCCACGATGGAGCTCGGTCTCACCGACGCCTCGCTGATAGCACTGGCAGACCACTTGAAGACACTTGAGATTGCAACGTTCGACGAACGGCACTTCCGCGCTGTTCGGCCGCTGCGTGCGAGAGCAGACGCTTTTACGCTCCTACCTGCGGACCACGCCGCTTCGAGTCGCCCATAGCGCCGCTGCTGCTACAGCTGCGAGACGCTCGGACTCAGTTGCTGCCGACGACGCGGGCGATCTCGGCTATCGAGGTCCTGCCCTGCTTAACCTTCTCCAGACCGTCGTCGCGCAGGCGGCGCATCCCCTGCTGCACCGCGACCTCGCGGATTTCCTCGGCCGAGCTGCGGCTCAAAGCCAGGGCACGAATCTCACTGGTGAGCGGCATGACCTCATACAGCCCCAGCCGGCCACGGTAACCGGTGCCGTTGCAGCGCCGGCAGCCGCGGGGCTCATACGCCTCGAGGTCCACGATCGCCTTGTAGCCGTTCGCCTTGAGCACCTCGGACGGGATGATCGTGCGCTCCTTGCAGTTGGAGCAGAGCCCGCGTGCCAGGCGCTGGGCGGTCACGCAGTCGAGCGCCGAGGCCACCAGGAACGGCTCGATCCCCATCTCGATCAGGCGGGTGATCGCCGACGGCGCGTCGTTGGTGTGTAGCGTCGAGAGCACGAGGTGGCCGGTAAGCGCCGACTCTACGGCGATCTGCGCCGTCTCGCGGTCACGGATCTCCCCCACCATGATCACATCTGGGTCGGCGCGCACCATCGCGCGCAGGCCCGCCGCGAACGTGAGCCCCACCTTGGGCGAGACCTGCACCTGGGTTACCCCATCGAGCTGATACTCGACTGGGTCCTCGACGGTGATGATGTTCTTCTCCGGCGTGTTGAGCATCTGCAGCGCCGCATACAGCGTCGTCGACTTACCGGACCCGGTCGGCCCGGTGACCAGCACCGCGCCGTGGGTCTCGTGGAAAGCCTTCTCGAAGCGCTCGCGCTCCTGGTCGGCCATCCCGAGCTTGTCGAGCTGCATGACGACCGACTCCTTGTCGAGGATGCGCATCACGATCGACTCGCCGTGGACGCTCGGCAGCGTCACCACGCGCAGGTCGACCTTACGCTCGTCGACGACCAGCCCGACACGGCCGTCCTGCGGCAGCCTGCGCTCGGAGATGTCGAGGTCGGCCATGATCTTGATGCGGGAGATGACACCGGGCGCGGTGCGGCGCGGTACCGTCGTGGCGTCCTGCAGCACCCCGTCGACCCTGAAGCGCACCCGTAGCTCGTGGCCGTCCGGAGACAGGTGGATGTCGGAGGCGTGCCGCTGCACGGCCTGCGCGACGATCTGGTTCACCAGCTTGACGACCGGGGCGTCGTCGGCGGTCTCGCGCAGGTTGACGATGTCTGCGCCAGACTCTTCTTCCTCGCTTTCGATCAGCTCCTTGGAGCTCGCGACGACGTCCTCGAAGCGGTCCATGCGGGCGATCAGGTCCGCGACATCGTCCGTGGCCGCGACCGCGATCCTCACCTCGTAGCCGGTCATGATCGCGATGTCGTCGACCGCGAGGACGTTGGACGGGTCGGTCATCGCGACGAGCAGCGTGCGCTTGTCAAGGAAAGCGATCGGCACGGCCTGGTAGCGGCGTGCCGCGACCGTGCTGACGAGGTTAGCGGCGCCCATGTCGACGTTGGCGACGCTCAGGTCCAGGTGGTCAAGGCCGTAGCGCTCCGCCAGAGCTCGCGCGAGGCCGTCGCCCGTCAGCGAGCCGCTCTCGAGCAGCACACGCTCGGGCGTGGTCCCGGAGCTGCGCGAGGTCTCGATCGCCTGGTCGACCAGCTCCTTGGAGGCCAGGCCCATTTCCACGATCACATCCGTGAGAAAGCGCGAGGAGACCCCCCGCCGCGACGGAGAGGTGATGCCCTTTATCTCCGCGCCCGCGCCGCCCCTGCTCTCCCGAGAAGGGCCGCCGGACGGCTGGTCGCTCGAGCGCCGCGGTGTCACTGGCTCCTCGCCCGAGGGTTCCTGCGGCGGCGTCTCGGGCTCGGTGACGATCACCTTCGGCTCAGACGACGAGACGTCCAGATCCTGCTCGAGGCCGAAGATCTCCTCGAGGTTGGCGCTGCGGGTGGGGCCGGGGTCGCTCACGGAGCGCGCCTTCCGCTGTCGGCGGGAGCGCTACTGGCCTCGTGCCGCGGCCAGCATCGCCTCGCGCGGGACCTGCCGTCCCGTCCACGCTTCGAGGCTGAGCGCCCCTTGGGCGACGAGGATCTCAAGGCCATCGACGGTCTGCACGCCGTGGCGGCGAGCGATCTGCAAAAGCGGCGTTCCCGCCGCGTCTCTATACACGAAGTCGACGACATAGGAGTACCTACCGACTGCATCGTTCGTCATGCCCAGTTGGTTGAGCGTCTGTTCCTCAGTGGCCGACCGTACTAGCCCCACCGCGGTGCAGTTGACGAGCAGATCGGCCCGTATTGGCCGGCGCACCGCGTCCGCGTCGAACTCGCGGGCGAGCGCCTCGGCGCGCTCATGGGTCCGGTTGGCGATCGCTATCGACGCCGCGCCGGCGTGCCGCAGCGCCCACACGGCCGCCCTGGAGCTGCCGCCGGCGCCCAGCACCAGCGCGCTCAGGCCCGCCGGCGAGCACGGCAGGGCGGCCAGCAAACCGGGCGCGTCGGTGTTATCGGCGCTGATCGCGCCCTCGGCGGTGAAGGTCAGCGTGTTGGCTGCCCCGATGGCGCTCGCCGTCTCGCTCGCGCTATCAGCGAGCGCGAGCGCCGCCTGCTTGTGGGGGATCGTGACGTTAGCGCCACGGAAACCGGTGCCGCTGAGGGCGCGCGTGGTCTGCTCGAACAGGTGTGGTGGCACCGGCAGGCGCTGGTAGGTCCAGTCGGTGAGCCCGAGCGCGCTCAGCGCGGCATTGTGCATCTCGGGCGAGCGGCTGTGCGCCACCGGCCACCCGAGGACACCGAGGCGAACCATCACTTCTTTTTACAGACGGGTGGCTTGCCGGCGTTCTTTGTGACGGCCTGCTGGTAGGCGGCCGCGTTTCGTTCGAAGGCGGCGGCTGTGCTGGAGAAGACGTGCTCGCCGCAGCCATCGGCGCTCAACACGTAGTAGAGGTAGGACGCATGGGCGGGGAACGCCGCGGCGTGGATCGATGCGGCCCCGGGGTTTGAGATCGGGGTCGGCGGCAGCCCTCTGCGTGTTCGCGTGTTGTAGGGGGAGTCGCTGTGGAGCTCCGCTTCGGTCAGTTCGCCCGTGTAGGTGGAGACGCCCTTCTGCAGCTCGATGCCGTAGTAGGTCGTAGCGTCAATCCCGAGCGCAATACCGTCGCGCAGACGGTTGTAGATGACGGCCGAGATCTTGGCCCTGTCGCCGGGGGTCTTCGCCTCGCGCTCGATCATCGAGGCGATGATCAAAAGCTGGTACGGCGTGACGTGCAGCGCCCGGGCGCGAGCGATCTGCAGCGAGCCGAAGTTTTCGCGGAACGCCGCGAGCTGGGCCGCCACCAGTCGGGTGACGGGGGCGCCCGCCACCAGGTCGTATGTCGCGGGGAAGAGGAAGCCTTCGAGGCTCGCGGTTTTGCGAGGAGCGCCGTAATGGGCGGTCTCGAGCCCCGGCGAGCGCGCCGAGGCCTGCAGGTAGCTGCCGGTAAGCCCGTCGGCGCTCGCCAATTCCGCGATCTGCATGCGGTTCTCGCCCTCAGGGATCAGCACGCTCACCGGGATCTGCGCTGGCGGCGGCTTGCTCAAGGCTTCGATCGCAGCCGAGTAGCTCATGTCGCGCTGGAGCTGGAAGCTGCCGGAGTGAAGGTCCGAGCGCTTGCCCTCTATCGTCGCGCGCAGCTCAAAGAAGAAGGACGAGGAGACGACGCCGTCGCGCGCGAGGATCGAGGCGATCTCACTCGAGCTTGATTTGGCGGGAATGCTGACTATCACCCTGCCGTGACCTGCGCCGTGGAAAGGCTGAAACAGCGAAAACAAAAACCACAGCAGCGCTATCGCCGCAAGCAGCGCGAGCGACGCGCCGAGTCGCGCCCGCGTGAACCCGCGCACGTGGACGCCCTGCCGCTTTCGATGCTCACGCAGCCGCGCCTTGCGGCGCTCGAGCAGCGAGTCGCGGTGGCTGGCGTGGCGGGCGTGTAGGCGCGGGAAGCGATGGTGATGGCCGCGTGCCGCCGACGCGGGCTCAAGCGGCGCGGGCGGCTCATCGACCGGGATGTCTTCCTGGACGTGATGCTGCACGAGCTCCTCTTGCGGTTGTGCGAGCTCAGGCTCCGCGGACTGCTCGACTACGGGCTCTGGCGCAGGCTCGCTCACCGCCTGAGGCTGCGGCGGTGGCGTGGGCTCCGGGTCCATTACCGGCGCCGGCGCCGGCTCCTGGACGTCGGCTAGTGGCTGTGCGGGGGGATCATCCACCGGGTGGCTGAGATCAGTAAGGGCGGCGTCCCCCCGGTGCGCTTCGCGGCGGCGCTGGCGCTCCAGGCGCGCCGCCTCGCGTTCCTCGGCGGTCCGTTCGCCCATGGCGTCCTGCGGTTTGCGGTTGTTGGATAGAAACGGCATCTGGCTAGCTTGACTTTGACTGGAGCCAGCTCTCCAGCAGATGCGCCGCGGCACGCGAGTCCTCGCTCGAGCTAGCCGTTTGCGTCCGCTGCGCCAAGCGGGTGGTGAGACGCTCGTCATACATCTCGACCGGTGTCTGCTGGCCGAGTCGTCTCGCCAAGCGCTCAGCGAACATGCGGGTCTCCCGTGTCTGCTCCGTCTCCTCCCCGCGTAGCGACAACGGCAAACCCACCACGACTCGCTGCACCTCGCGCTCGGCCACGAGCGCGCTCAGGGCAGCCATGCCACGTTTGCCGGTCGGGTTCTCGATCACCTCGATCGGCGTCGCAATGGTTCCGGTCGGGTCGCTCAGCGCGCAGCCGCAACGCGCCTTGCCGTAGTCGAGCGCCAGCACCCGCATCAGCCGCCGAGCGCCGACTCGATCGCTGTGCGGGCGGCCTTCAGAGCGTCGTTGAGCTTCTCCGGGTAGCGCCCACCGGCCTGCGCCATCGTGTCCCTGCCTCCGCCCCCGCCGCCGACAACTGCGGCCGCGACCTTGACGAGCTCCGAGGCGTTCAGGCCGCGCTGCACCAGGACGGGCGCGATGCTGACGAGAAGATGCACCCGGCCGTCCGCGGCGGCGCCGAGCACGATCGCGGCGTCGCCGAGCTTGCCCTTGACGCGGTCGGCGATGTCGAGCAGCGCTTTTGCGTCGGGTGCATCGATGGCCTCCGTGAGCACACGCGCGCCGGAGATATCAAGCGCCCGGCCGGCAAGCTCCGCCACATCGAGCGCGCCGTTGCGTTTGGTGTCGCTCTTGAGCGACTTCTCGAGCGCTCGGCGCTGCTCGTCCCGTTCGCGCACGACGCGCAGCGCGTCCTCTGGCTTGGCGCGCAGCGTGCGTGCGATCTCTGAGAGCCAGCGGTCGTGCTCGCGCACGAGCGTGACCGCCGCCGGGCCGGTGAGCGCCTCGATCCGGCGCACGTTCGCGGCGCTCGAGGTCTCGGCGGTGATCCGCAGCAAACCGATCTCGGCGGTGGTGCGGACATGCGTTCCGCCGCACAGCTCGCGCGAGTACGAGCCGTCGCCTATCTGCACCATGCGCACCACGTCCCCGTACTTCTCCCCGAACAGCGCCATCGCGCCGAGGCTCTTGGCCTCCTCGAGCGTCGTCGTGATCGCGCTCACAGGTTCGTTCGCGAGGATCCTCTCGTTGACCTGGTCCTCGACGTCGGCGAGCTCCTGCGCGCTCAGCGCATGGCTGTGACTGAAGTCAAAGCGCAGCTTGTCCAGACCGACATAGGAGCCCGCCTGGCGCACATGGGTGCCCAGACGCTCGCGCAGCGCGGCGTGCAGCAGGTGGGTAGCGGTGTGGTTGCATTCGGTGGCGTGCCGCGAGAGATGGTCGACCCGTGCGAGGATGCGCTCGCCGGGCTGCAGCGACCCTCGCTCGAGCGTGACCTCGAGGACTTGGTCATCGCCCAGCCTGAAGACGTCCTTCACCCGCGCCAGGCATCCCTCCTGCTCGCAGACGAGCTCGCCTTGGTCTGCGATCTGCCCGCCGCCGGCTGGGTAGAACGGAGACTCGGTCAGCTTCACCAGCAGGCGCCCGTCGTCTTGTGCGAGCGCGTCGACGGTGGTCGTGAGCTCCTGCGTGTCGTAGCCGACGAAGCTGGTCTTCGACGCGTGCTGTGAGGCGAACAGCCGCGCCTGCTCGCGGGGGTCGTGCTGCTCCCCGGCGCTCGAGGCCGCCGCCCTCGCACGGGCGCGCTGGGAGTCCATCAGGCTCGCGAAACCCTCCTCGTCCACCGAGAGGCCGTGTTCGGACGCGAGCTCCGTGGTTAGCTCGAACGGGAAGCCGTAGGTGTCGTGAAGGGTGAAAGCGTCGCTGGCGGCGATCGTCTGCGCGCCGCCAGCGAGCGCGCGGGCGATCACGTCATCCAGCAGCTTGGTGCCCTGCTCGAGCGTGCGGCCGAAGTTATCCTCCTCTGAGCTCAGCCAGGTCTCGATCGCCTCGCGCTGCTGGTGCAGTTCGCCGTAGGAGGCGCCCATCAGCTCACGCACGACGTTGGCGTAGCGAACGAGGAATCCAGCCGGCATCTGCAGCCGACGTCCCTGCTGGATCGCGCGGCGCATCAGACGCCGCAGCACGTAGCCACGGTCCTCATTGGATGGCACGACGCCGTCGGCGACCATAAAGGACATTCCCCGCGCGTGGTCGGCAAGGATGCGCAGCGCCCTGTCGGCGTGCTGGTCCTGGCCGTAGCGCTGACCCGAGAGCTCCTGCCCCAGCTCAATCAGAGGCCAGAACTGGTCTGTCTCGAACACGGAGTCCTTGCCCTGCAGGATCGCGGCCATGCGGTTCAGGCCGAGGCCCGTGTCGATGCTCCGTGCGGGCAGGGGCGTGAGGTGGTCGTGGGGGTTCTGGTCGTACTGCATGAAAACGAGGTTCCAAAACTCCAGGAAGCGCTCGTTATCGGTGCCCGGCAGATCCTCAGGCGTGCCGAAGTGAAGCCCCCGGTCGAGATAGAGCTCAGAGCACGGGCCGCTGGGACCGACCGGCCCGGCTTCCCAGAAGTTCTCCGACCTGGCGCAACCCACGATCCGCTCACGGGGCACTCCGACGGCCTGCCACAGCTCGATCGCTTCCTCGTCAGGTCCCAGACCGAGCTCGTCATCACCGGCGAACACGGTGACCCAGATGTCCTCTTGTGAGAAGCCGAACACCTCCCTGGAAAGCTCCCAGGCGAGCTCGATCGCGCCCTGCTTGAAGTAGTCGCCGATCGAGAAGTTGCCGAGCATCTCAAAGAAGGTGAGGTGACGCAGGGTGCTGCCGACCTTCTCGATGTCGGGTGTGCGAAAGCACTTCTGGCAACTCGTCAGGCGCGACGCGGGCGGTGTTTCGAGACCCAGGAAATAGGGCTTCAGCGGCTGCATGCCGGCGGTCGTGAGCAGAACGGTGCGGTCGCTGGGCGGTGGCACCAGTGACGCCGAGGCAAGGCGCGTGTGCCCACGCTCCTCAAAAAAGCGCAGAAAGCGCTCGCGGATCTCATCCGAGTTCATGCCGGATGATCTTAGGGTCTATTCGGAGATCGTTCCGTGTCCGACGATCAGCTCACCCGCATACAGGCAGGCGAGTTGGCCGGGCGCGGTGCGCTCCAGTGGCTCTGACAGGCGCACGAGCGCCCGCTCGTGGCCGCCGCTTTCGAGCTGGCCATCCAGGCGGCAGGCCAGCCGCCTGCCGCGCGAGCGGATCTTCACCGCGTCCACCTCGCCCCCGGGCCGGTGCAGTTCAAGGCGCTCGACCTTGATCGTGTCGCTGAGCAACTGCGCGCGGGTGCCGACCGTGACGGTGTTCGTGCGGGCGTCCGTCTTGAGCACAAACAGCGGGCCCTTCTCGCGTAGCGCCAGCCCGCGGCGCTGACCGACGGTGTAAGCCTGGTGGCCGGCGTGCTCGCCGAGCGTGTTTCCGTCCCTGTCGATTACCGGACCGGGAGTCGGGGTGCTCCCGCCGTGGGCGGTGAGAAAGGCCTTCTGCTCGGTGCCGGCCAGAAAACACAGATCCTGCGAGTCGGGCCTCGAGGCGACCGAAAGGCCCGCCTGTTGTGCGAGCGCGCGGACCTGTGGCTTGGTCATCTCTCCCAGCGGGAAGCGCAGCCGGCTCAGGGACTCTCGCTTGAGCGCCGAGAGCACGTAGCTCTGGTCCTTGACTGGGTCTAGCGCGACACGCAGCAGCGGCGTTCCGTGCTCGTCGTGAACGCGGGCGTAGTGACCTGTGTGCAGCGCCTGCGCGCCGAGCCTCTGCGCGAGCTCGAGCATCCCGTCGAGGCGGACGCTGCCGTTGCAGCGCACGCACGGGTTTGGAGTGAGTCCGGCCAGATGGCCTGCCAGCCACGGGTTGACGACGCCCGCGCGGAACTCGGCGCGCATGTCGACCGAGAGGTGTGCCATCCCCATGGCGTGGGCGATCTGGCGGGCCCCGCGCACCGCCTGTGCAGAGCAGCAGCTCTGCTCGCCATCGTTTTCGGGGTCTGACCACAGCTCGAGGGTCACCCCCACAGCCTCCTTGCCCGCTTCTGCGGCGAGCAGCGCGACGACGGCGCTGTCAACGCCGCCGCTCATGGCGACTAGCACGCGGTCTTGGTGCGGCGCCAGACGCGCTCGTGCGCGTGCAGCCGCGCCGAGGGCCCGATGCAGGGCGTCGGCGGCGAGCTCGGCGCCATGGCGCTTGGCGTCGCTCAATCCGCCGAGCTCGGCGGATATCTCATCCGCGCCGATGCGGGCGGCGCTCAAGAGGCCCGTTTTGCGGCATAGGGCCACCACCGCGCTGCCCGCAGCGCCCGCAGCGCCGCAGCCGCTCGCGTCGAATCCCGCGTCCGTGATGAGACCGTCTGGACTGCCTTCCTCGATGGTGAGCGAGATGCGGATCAAATCTCCGCAAGCGGCGCCACCCGCTGCGCCGGTGAACGCGTTCTGGGGAACGTGGCCACGACCAAGGGGGCGTTCCATGTGAGTCGCTAGCGCCTCGGCAATCATCTAAGCGAGTTTAGTTTCAAGCAAGCAGACGGCTAAGGCATCGAGCCGGGCGGGGCCAGCCAGACCGACTCGAACCCCATGACCTCGGCGAGCGTGTCGTAGTCGTGGTCGTAGTGCAGGACGGCCGTGCCGCTCTCCTGGGCCGTGGCCGCGACGAGGTAGTCGATGACCGGCAGCCGGTGGGAGCCGTGAGAGCGGTGAGCGAGCGTGCGCATAGCGTCCTCTGCGGCGTGGGCGGTTGAGCCGGTGAGCTGCGTGATTCGGAGGACCGAAAGCCGTTCCGAGAGCTCTTCGAAGTCGGCGCCTCGCCGTGCTTGGAGGAGGATCTCCAGGCGGATGGCGGGTGAGATGCACAGGCGGCCTTCTCGCAACGCCAGTAGCCAGTGGTCACGCACATCCGGATGTGCGGCGCGCGACCACGCGGATGTGTCGATGAGCAGGGGCAGCTCGCCCCACGCGCTCTCGCTAGCGGAACGGCCAGGCAAGCCGCTTGCTTTCGCGCATCGAATCCCAATCCCATGGGGCGGTCTCGGGATGTTCGAAATACGACGCGAGGCGCTCGGTCAGCTCGTGCCGACGCTCCTCGCTCATCGGCTCCTCGGCGAGGTGTCGTGCGCCGACGATCGCCAGCTCGCGGACCTGCTGTGAGCGGGGAAGCCCGGGCTTCAGGTGCGGCGCGGCGGCGCGCAATGCACGAGCCAGCTCAGCGTCTTCGGTGACCTGTATGCGGGGGTGGGACGTTGCCACCCCGCGAGTGTACCACTGGTGTACCATCCCTTTGGGCGCCTCAGACCTCGATCTCTCGCGCACGAATCGCAGCTCTGGTCGCAAAGACGAACTCGCCGTGGCGATGTATGAGGCCGTCGCGCTCGAGGCGCATCAACGAGTCTGCCGCGCCTGTCCGGTTTCCGAGGGCGCGCACGACCTCCTCGACCGACCAGAGGCCGGGCGGCTCAGAGTCGAGCAACATCGTCAGCAGGATTCCGTCGTCGAGATCGTCTCGTTCCCCCACACCAACCGCGACATCACGGTCTCGCCCCGCAGGGCTACAGTCTCTCTCAGACATCCGGAGAACAACCTTTCTCTCGGTGTTCAGACCCCGCCGCGGGTGGGCTCCCGCGTCGGGGTCGCTTATAGCGACGAGCCGACGATAAACCGCATCAGCAGGCAGTCAAGCGCCGCTGCCGTGTTGGCACAAAGCTGATGCAGTTTGGGCGCAGGATCCCCGTCGGGGAACAGCGCGCTATCTGGCTTCGCTGACCGCTTGGCGGATCGAGAACGCGTCGGTCAGGCCGATCAGCGGCGTGACCAGGCGCTTGGGGCTGATGATCAGGATCGTCGGCGTCTCGTTGACGCGCACGTCTTGGGTCACCTGGCCGAACATCCCGATCTGACTGGCGCTCGCTTCGTGCACGGCGACCTTGCGTCCCAGTGCGTGCTGGGCTAGGCGCAGCTGCACTCTGACGGCACGGTCGTCCACCGATTTGCTGTTCCAGAACAGCAGCATCACCGTCTTGCCCTGTGCGAGCTCACGTGTGACCTGTTCAGCGGGGCTGACCGGGGGGCTCGAGCTCTGGTGGTGCTTAGGTGAGGCCTTCGAGGGCGTGGGCGCTTCTGTGGTCGGTGAGGCTCGATGGCTCGGCGCTGGCGAGGCGCTCGCCGACCGTTCGCCCGAGGCTTCGGACGCCTTGCGTTCCATCGTGTGGGCGTTTTGCTGTGAGGTGGCGACCGCTTCGTGAGCCTTGCGTATTGCCCTGGTCAAGCCTTCCACGCCGGGCGCGGCGCCTTTGTAGACGGGCGTGGCCGTCGCCGGCGAGGCCTGGGTCGCTGGCTTGGATATCGCGGCGGTCTGGGTGGCGGTGGTGCCAGGTGGGCTTTGGCCGTGGTGGCGCAGCGCGACGAACCAAACCAAGACGACGCCGACTAGCGCGATGAGCGCGATCTGATAGGGGCGTGATAGCTGCTCCATCTCCCCTATCTTCGGCATCTAGCCCTCTGAAGTTGAACGCCGCAATTTACGCTGGACACCACACCGTGGGCGTCCGCGAGGCGACAGGGAGGCGTCTATCGATCCGAAACCGGCAAAAAGCGCGTTTTGGTCTCGCCGACGCTACGCACCGCGGTCGCCTGGCCCCGCTTTTTCGGGGCGTGACTTTTCAGCCCGCGGGCGCGGTTGAGCGCACGCCGAGTTCCCGCAGCTGGGCATCGTCGACCGCGGCCGGCGCACCCGTGAGCGGGTCGCTGCCGCTGGCTGTCTTGGGAAACGCGATCACGTCCCTGATCGACTCGCGTCCCGCGCAGAGCGCGACGAGGCGGTCGATGCCGAGCGCGATGCCGCCGTGCGGCGGCGCCCCGTAGGCCAGCCCGTCCAGCAAGAAACCGAAACGCTGCTGTGCGTCTGACTCGCTGATGCCGAGCGTGGCGAGCACCTGCCTCTGCAGTTCGGGTTGGTTGATACGGATAGATCCGCCGCCGATCTCCACGCCGTCCACGACGATGTCATACGCGCGTGAGCGCAGCCCGCCGGGATCCTCGAGGCTGACCGGCTTGTGCGGATCGTCAGCGTGCGCGGGGGCGGTGAAGGGATGGTGAAGCGGGTCCCAGCGCTCGTTCTGCTCGTCCCAAAGGAACATCGGGAAGTCGACGACCCAAAGCACCTCGTGGGCTTGCCCGCGCGTCAGATCGAACTTGTCTGCGAGATGCAGTCTCAGCGCGCCGATCGCCGCCGGCGCGACGCGCTGGGAATCAGCGACGAACATCAATAGGTCACCGTCGTGCGCGTCGAGCGCGTCATTGACGGCCAGCACCTGCTCGGTGGTGAAGAACTTGGCGAGAGTCGAGCCCCAGACCCTGTCCTCACCGACGGGTATCGGCGCGACGCCCTTGGCGCCGTGCGGCCTGACGACGTCGTTGAGCGCCTCGAGTTCTTGGCGCGAGAGCTGGTGTTTGCCGGCGTTCAGCGCCCTGACCGTCCCGCCTGCCTGCAGCACCGACTCGAAGACCCGGAAAGAGCAACCGCGCAGGTGCTCTGAGACATCGGCTATCTCCAGCGCAAAGCGGGTGTCGGGCCGGTCGCTGCCGTAGCGGAGCATCGCCTCGTCATACGACAGCCGTCGCCACGGCGGCGCGGGAAGCTCAAGACCGGCGCGCTTGAACACCGCCGACATGACCTCCTCGGTCAGCGTCATTACGTCGTCCTCCGCGACGAAGGACATCTCGATGTCCAGCTGTGTGAACTCCGGTTGGCGGTCAGCTCTGAGATCCTCGTCCCTGAAGCAGCGCGCTATCTGGAAGTAGCGTTCGTAGCCGGCGATCATCAACAGCTGCTTGAACAGCTGCGGCGATTGTGGGAGCGCATACCACGCACCCTGATTCAGGCGGCTCGGCACGAGAAAGTCGCGCGCTCCCTCTGGCGTGGAGCGGGTGAGTATCGGCGTCTCGATCTCAAGGAAGTCTTGTGCGCCAAGTACCTCGCGGATCGTGCTCAGGATCTCGTGGCGCAGGATGAGCGCGTCGCGCATCGAGGCGCGGCGCAGATCCAACGGCCGGTGGCGCAGGCGAATGAGCTCGTCGACCGGCGTCTCCTCGTCGATGGGAAACTGCGGCGTCGGTGCGTGCGCGATCACCTCGAGCGAGGAGACCTCGACCTCGATCTCGCCCGTGGCGAGGTTCGGGTTCACGTTCTGCGGCTCGCGGCGGGTGACCTCGCCGCTGACGCTGAGCACGTACTCGGCGCGCAGCTGGTGAGCTAGCTCGTGGACAGCAGCGCGCTCTGGATGGAAGACCAGCTGCACGATGCCGGAGCGGTCGCGCAGATCGATGAAGACAAGACCACCATGGTCCCGGCGGCGGTGCACCCAGCCGGCCAAGCGTACCTCGCGCCCGGCGGCGCTGGCGTGGAGGCCACCGCACCAGGCGTCCCGGTAGCGGTTCGCTTGCGGCTCGCGCTTCATTTGCCCGCTCCTAGTGCGTCTCGCACGGACGCCACCACCGCGTGGCTTGCAAGCGTCTGCTCGGCGCCGCTGCGCATGTCCTTGAGAACGCACTCCGCTGCCGCCATCGTGGCAACGTACCTTGCGCCGAGCTTGTTCGCGTACCCGAGCTGTCCTTTCAGCGAGCGGCCGGCCAGCTCCATCTGCGCCGTCAGCCCGGCAGCGCGCGCGGCCGTCACCGTCGCGAAGGCAAGCCCCCTGGCGGCACGGTCGGTCGTGTCCCCGACGGCGATGAACAGGTCCAGTCTCGCCTCATTTTCTGGGCGGGACTCGCTTGCCAAGAGGATCCGCTCGATCCCGGCCGCCCAGCCCATGCCGGGTGTCGCCGGGCCCCCGAGCTCGGCTACCAGTCCGTCGTAGCGGCCTCCTCCGCCGACGCCGCTCTGAGCTCCCAGCGCGTCGGAGGTGAACTCGAACACGGTGCGGGTGTAGTAGTCAAGGCCACGGACGAGCGTCGCGTCGACGTCGTAGGCGACACCGGCGAGGTCCAGCAGCGAGCGAACCTCGGCGAAATGCTCGAGGTCGCCCCGATCCAGGTGGTCGAGCAGGCGCGGTGCGCTCTGCATCACCGTGCGGGTGCCCTCGTGGTCTGAGTCAAACGCGCGCAGCGGGTTCATCTCGATACGCCCGCGCACGTCATCTGAGAGCTCGTCCTGCCGGGAGCGCAGGTGCCCCTGCAGCAGCTCGCGGTAGCGCAGCCGGGCCTCGCGGGTGCCGAGGCTAGAGATCCTCAGCCGCACATCGCTGACGCCCATCTGGGACAAAAGCTCGGCTAGCAGCGCGATCGACTCCGCGTCGAGCGCCGGATCATCGGAGCCGAGCGCCTCCGCCCCTACCTGCCAGAACTGACGGTAGCGGCCCGCCTGGGCGCGCTCGTAGCGAAAGAAGCTCGACAGATACCAGAGCTTCACCGGCGCGGGGCGCTTGTGCATGCCGTGCTCGACATAGGCGCGGCAGACGGGCGCCGTGCCCTCAGGCCTTAGCGTCAGCGAGCGACCCGAGCCGTCGGTGAGCGTGTACATCTCCTTCTGGACGATGTCGGTCGAGCCCCCGACGCCCCGCGCGAACAGCTCGGTCGCCTCGAACGCCGGTGTCTCTATGCGCTCGTAGCCGGCTGACTCGAGGATCTCCCGTGCGCACGTCTCGAGTGATGCACGCCGGGCCTCTTGCTCGCCCAGCACGTCGAACGTGCCGCGCGGCGCCTTGATCTTCTCGGCGCTCAATTTGCGCCGGCGTCCTTGGACAGCGCGCCGGTGAGTGAGCTACGCAGCTCCACCAGAAAGGGGTTCGTCTCGCGCTCACGCCCAAGCGTCGTGATACCCATGTGCCCGGGGTAGACCGTGGCGCTCGCAGCGAACCGCTCGAGCAGCACGCCGATCGAGCGCTCCAGCGTGCTCCAGTCTCCTCCGGGGAGATCGACCCTGCCCACCGAGCCCTGGAACAGCACGTCGCCGGAGAACAGCGCCTCCTGCTCAGCCAGGGCGTAGGTGATGTGACCGGGGCTGTGACCGGGTGTGCAGATCACCTCGAACTGCATCCCGGCGAGCGAAAGCCGCTCGCCGCCGCTGAGCAGGTGCTCAGGCTCGTGGCTTTCGAAGGGACCAAAGCCGGGCGGCACCCATTTCGTGATGTCGGCGAGAATGGGGCTCTCCATCTGCGGGCAGTAGACGGGCGCGCCCGTGGCCTTGGCGATCGGCGCGACAGCGCCGATGTGGTCGAAGTGGCAGTGGGTTACGAGGATCGCCTCGAGCTGAACGCCGAGAGCGTCCGCTGCCGTCAGCAGGCGCTCCGGCTCCTCCCCTGGGTCGACGATCACGGCGCTGACCTGCTCCGGGTCGGCGCGCACGATGTACGAGTTCTCCTGCAGCGGACCGACGGTGAACGCCCGCACGTCGAGCGTGCTCACCGCTG
>JANWLE010000050.1 GCA_025451035.1 Solirubrobacteraceae bacterium | reverse complement strand
GCGCAACCGCTGTGTATGCATGCCGGCTTTCGGATTTGACCATCAACCTCCCAGCAACCGCTCCAGCGGGCATTGCCCGTACCATCTCGGCGCATGCGCGTCGCAGCTGTTGACATCGGCACTAACTCCACCCGCCTGCTGATCGCCGATATCGGCAGCGATGGTGAGCTTGAGCAGTTGGTGCGCCGCTCGGAAGTGACGCGCCTGGGAGATCGTGTCGATGCGGACGGCCACCTTTCCAAGGAGGCGATCGAGCGTACCTGCGCGGTTCTGGCTCACTACCGCGAGCTGATCGACGAGTACGAATGCGAGTCGAATATGGCAGTGCTCACGTCCGCCGTCAGGGATGCCTCCAACGGGTCGGGCTTCCAAGAGAAGATCCGCGAGAGGTATGGCCTGAACGCACGTGTCCTAACTGGCGATGAGGAGGCCCAGCTGACCTTCCTCGGCGCAATGAGCGGCAGACAGCCAAGCACAGAGCCGATCGTCGTAATCGACATCGGCGGTGGATCGACCGAGTTTGTCGTGGGCCACAACCACACCGCTGGATTTCACGTGTCTCTGCAGGCCGGGGTGGTGCGAATGAGCGAGCGCCACATCCACACAGACCCGCCAGCAGCACGCGAGTTGCAGCAGCTTGCGGTGGACACCAGGACGATCTTTCTCGAAGGCCTGCCCCCGCAAGAGCGCGCGCCTGTCATGAGCGGGATCGCCGTGGCGGGAACAGCCACCGCTGCGGCGGCGATCGATCAGGAGCTCGAGCCGTACGACCCAGCGCGTGTCCACGGCTACAGGCTGATGCTCGCGACCGTCGAATTGCTGCTGGCGCGACTTGCCGACATGACAGAAGCCCGCCGCCGCCAGGTCGCTGGCCTTCACCCAGATCGTGCGCCCACGATCGTGGCGGGCATGATCTTGCTGAGCGAGGCGATGCGAGCATTCGAGCTGGACTACGTCGAGGTTTCAGAGCGCGACATCTTGCACGGGTCAGCCCTGCGCCTGGCAGGCATCGAGTAGCGCGCTCGCACCGGCTGACATCCGTCCAACAACGCCGCGAGGACTAAGAGCTTCTGGCGAGCGTCCGATGGCGCTCCTGCTGAGTCGGCAGGTGCACCCCATCTGCCTGCCCGGCCACAATAGGCTCGAGCGTGGCCGCCTCGGCGGCATCTCCCGTCGCTTGAGCCGCTATACGCGCCTTTAGGTACGTCCCCTGCCTGTCCTAAGGGCCATTAGAGGAGGTCGCCCGCTTGGGCGGCCTCCTCGTACTTGGGCGCCTAAGCGAGGTTTGACTTGCGCGGGTAGATGACGCCAGGGTCGGTGAGAACGTTCACGAGCGCGGGCTTGCCGGCGGCGAACGCTCGCTCGAGGGCAGGCTTGACGCCAGCCGGCTCACGCACGAGCTCGCCGTGACCGGCGAGGGCCTTGACAACCTCCTCGTAGGGCGTTTCCGGGCGCAGCTCCGCGGCGACTGAGTACCCGTAGAGGAACTCCATTGGGTGCTTCTCGAGCGCCCATATGCCGTTGTTGCCCATGACGGCAACGATGTTCACGCCGTGGCGTGCGAGCGTATCGAACTCCATCCCCGAGAAGCCGAAAGCGCCGTCTCCGAGCAGCAGAACGACCTGGCGGTCGGGATGGGCGAGCTTCGCCGCCAGCGCGTACCCCGGTCCGGCGCCCAGGCAGCCAAATGGCCCCGGGTCAAGCCAGCAGCCCGGCTCGAAGCTGTCGATGATGCGCCCCGCATAGGAGACGAAGTCACCGCCATCGCCAATCACGATCGCGTTGCGGTCGAGCATCTCGCCGAGCTCCTTGTATAGGCGCATCGGGTGAAGTGGCGCGCGGTCGTCTTCGAGCTCGGCCCGCTCGCCCTCGCGTAGCTCGCGCTCGCTCTCGCGCAACCCCTTGACCCACTGCTCGCTCGCCAGCGGCGAGACGGCGGTGGCTGCGGTCAGGCTTTCGAGCGTCGGCGCGATCGCGCCATAGAGCCCGGCGGCGACGGAACGCGGCACCTCGCGCTGCGGTGTCGCCCGATCGATCGGGATGATCTGCGTCTCGTCGCCGAAGGAGCCGCCGAAGCCGAGGCGGAAGTCCATCGGCACGCCGATCACAAGCGCCACGTCGGCGTCTTTGAGCGCCCGTGAGCGTGTACGCGAGAAGAACAGCTCGTGGTCGGCCGGGACGCACCCCCGCGCCAGGCCGTTGAGGAACACCGGGATATGCAGCGTCTGCGCGAGTTCGAGCAGCGCGTGCTCGCCGTGCCCCCAGTAGAGGTCGGTGCCGGCCATGATCACCGGCCGCTGCGCGCCGGCGAGCAGCACCGCCGCGCGTTCGATCGCAGCGCCGTCAGCCTGCGCCTCTTCGCGGACGCCGGCGCCCGCGAAGAGATCCTGTGGCTCGGGTGCCTCCATGAAGACGTAGTCGAGCGGGAAATCCAAGAAGGCGACTCCCCCGTGCGGCTCGAGCGCGGCCGCGAAGGCGCTGTCCACGAGGCCCGGGATCTCCGCCGTACTTTGGGCGGTTTGCGCGAGCTTCGCCAGCGGGCGCACGAACGGCACGTGGTCGATCTCCTGCAGTGAGCCCTGCCCCCAGCGCATCGCTGGCGCGCGGCCGCCGAGCACGAGGACCGGGGAATGATTTGCCTGCGCGGAGGCCATCGCACTGATCCCGTTGGTGACGCCAGGCCCGGCTGTCAGCGCGCACACGCCCGGCTGGCGCGTCACCTTCGCCCATCCCTCGGCGGCGAACGCAGCCGCGGACTCGTGGCGCACATCGACGATCTCGATCCCCTCCGTCCTGCAGCCGTCGTAGATCGAGAAGATGTGCCCACCCGAGAGCGTGAACAGCTTGCTCACGCCGTGGGCCTTCAAACGGCGGGCGATCAAACGTCCGCCGTGGTAGGTGCTTGTCAGCTCTGCGGTATCGGTGGACATGAGCGCGACTCTACCGCTTCGTCGCTGAGAGAATCGCTCGCATGCGCATGCTAGACACGGCTCCGCAGCGCCCATCTGAAGACGCATCCGTCGATGCCGCGCGCACACGCAACGCAAACTGGCGCTGGCTGACCTACGCCGGAGCGCTCAGCGCGAAGGAGCTGCTCGTGTGCGCGGCGTGCCTGAGCATGCTCGCGGCACTGGCGTTCGCTGGCCATGTCAGCCACGGCGGCTTCTACTACGACGACTGGGGGGTGCTCTCGGTCGTGCGCTTCCCGCCGCCGCATGCAAGCGCCCTGCATGGGCTGCGCCTGCTCTACGGCCGCAGGCCGGGGCAGGTCCTCTGGTACGCGGCGCTCGACGGCCTGCTCGGCTTCCACGCGCACCTGCAGCTCGCGCTTGCCGCGGCGCTGATGACCGTCGAGGCGATCTGCCTGTTCGCTTTGCTGCGGCGGCTCGGCATGCAGCGGCTTGCGGCGGGCGCGATCTCGGTACTGGTGCTGCTGTTCCCCTTCAGCGACAGCCTGTGGCTGTGGTCGATCCTCACCACCAACACGCTGACGACCGCGCTGTATCTGGTTGGGATCGTGCTCGCGCTGCGGGCGCTGCGCACGGCGGGCTGGCGGGGACTGGTGCTACACGCGGTCTCGCTGTCGCTGTACCTCGTCGGGATCTTCACCTACGGCGAGTCCTTCGCGGCGCTCGGCTGTCTGGTCGGGCTGCTCTACGTGTACATGGCCCGCCACGAGACGGCCGCCGGCGCAGACGCGACGAGGCGGGCCATGGTGCGCTGGGCGCTCGACGTGGGCGCAATCGCGGCGAGCCTGCTCGTCACGCGCACGGCGCTGCCGAAGGACATCGTCACGCCCTACCCGCGCCTTTCGCTACACCACATGTGGCTGCAGGCGGGGGACCTCCTCAGCGGCGCGGCACGGATCTTGGCCGCGGCCGCGGAGCCCTTCGGCGCGCCCGCGCCCCTGCTCGTGCTCGGCGTCCTCGCCGCGCTGCTGCTCCTCAGGGCACGCGATCGTCGCTGGATCGCCGTCGCGCTTGCGGGCCTGTTGGTGGCAATCGCCGCCTGGGCGGTGTATGTGCCGGCCGACTACATCTACTCTCCGACCTCGCCCGGCACCGGCAATCGCGTCAATGGCCTGGCCGCGATCGGCGTCGTCGTCTTCCTGTACGCGGCGGCAATGCTGATCACGCGCCGCGGGCGCCTGGCGGTCCTGGTCGTGATCGCGCTGGCGGCAGGCTACGCGCACAGGATCGCCCATGACGCCCGCACGTGGAACCACGCGGCGCAACTACAGGCGCAGGTCCTGACGACGATCAGGGCGCATGTGCGGCGGGCGCCCCGCTCCTCGGGCTTCCTGGTATCCGACTGGCCGCAGAGCGCCGGGGAGGGCGTGCCCGTGTATGGCGAGCCGTACTACCTGTCGAGCGCGTTGAAGTGGGCGTTTGCGGACCGCACGCTCGCCGGCGCGCAGATCGACTCGTCCACGCTACTGTCCTGCGGCACGCACGGCGTGCGCGCCTCGCACCTCCCGTACGCCCCGCCGCTGCTGGCCAGCTACGGGCGCGCGTATCTCGTGGACGTCCGCGCTGACCGGGTGCTCGCGATCACTAGCCGCGCGCGCTGTCAGGCCTTGGCGGGCGCACCGTCACGCCGGGCCTAGGCGGGCGTGCAAGCGGACCGCTGGGCTGTTTTGCGACAGGGCACAGCCCCCTGGGCGCCAGCCGCTTGCCAGACCGCCAGAAGCATCTTTTTCACAAAACGCAACTACGGCGCTGCTAGCGTGTAGTTTGAGCTAGAGAAGAGGACCGCATGGAGGTCTCCGCACTACGACAAACCGGCATGCCGGGCCTGCCCGGATCCGCGCCGCTACTGCGGTTGCAGTCGGACGAGCGCCTGATCACGCTCATCAGAAGGGGCCACCACGCGGCCTTCGAGGCGCTCGTCTCGCGCTACGAGACGCGCCTTCTGTCTTTCTGCCGGCACATGCTCAATTCGCGCGAGGACGCCGAGGACGTGCTGCAAGAGGTCTTCGCCGCCGCCTTCAACGCGATCCTCGCCGATGAGCGGGAGATCAACGCCCGCCCGTGGCTGTATCGGATCGCCCGCAACCGCTGCCTGAACCACATGCGCCGGGCGACGGCCGTCGGGGTGGACTCGATGGACATCTATTACGCCGAGCACGGGCAGTCCACCAGCGAGAAGATCCTGGGACGCGAGCGTTTCCATCAGCTGATCGGCGACGTGCAGCAGCTGCCCGAGAGCCAGCGCAGCGCGCTCTTGCTGAGAGAGATCGACGCGCTCTCCTACGAGCAGATCGCCGAGACGATGGAAACGACGGTGCCGAGCGTCAAGTCCCTGCTCGTCCGCGCGAGGATCTCGCTGGCAGAGGCGGCCGAGGCGCGCCAGCTGAGCTGCTCGGAAGTTCGTCTCGCGCTCGGCGAAGCCGCCGAGGGCCTTCTGAAAGTCAGCCCACCGGCGCGCCGGCACGTGCGTAACTGCGAGCGCTGTCGCACTTTTCGCAAGCACCTGAAGGACAACAACCACGCGCTCGCCGCGGTGCTGCCGGTCGCGCCGCTGCTGATGCTCAAGAAGCTGCTGCTCACCAAGCTCGGATCCACCGCGGGCGCCGGCCATGTCGCGGGGGCGAGCGCCGGGGGCGCGAGCGCGGTCGTAGGTGCGGGCACAGCGGCGAGCGCCGGCAGCGGCATCGGTGGGCTGGCAAGCCTCGGCGCGGGCGCGCTCGCCACCAAGGCGGTCGCCGGGCTGGCGGCCGCCGCACTGGTGACCGCGGGTGCCGTCGAGGCAGACCACGCCTCGAGCTCTCACCCCCACGGCCACCACTCCGCGCAGCGCACACTCGCCGCCTCGGTGCCCGACAGTCACCAGCTGCCTGTGGTCGTCCGCTCCGATCCGCAGCCGCTCAGCGCCAGCGTGAAGGTCACGGTCCGCAAGCGCAGCACTCACCACCACGCCGCGGGCTCACCGGTGAAGCCCAAGCCACCGGTCCCCGCCCTACCGGCGAGCGTCACGCCGACAACCACTTCAGCGGCCGTGACGGTCACCCCGGCAAGCGCGGTAAAGCCGCCGCCGAAGCCGCCGCTGACCGAAGTGCAGACAGCGAAGACCGAACTGCCGCCGCCGTCCTCCAGCACCACTACGACCACGACGACACAAACCACTACCCAGCCGACCTCGCCGCCACCGGCTCAGACGCAGACGAACACCACCTCCACCGAAGCGACCCCGCCCGCGAACGCGAGCTCCACCGGCGGCGAACCGACGACCACAGCCCCCACGGAAACACCACCGCCGTCATCGTCGAGCCCCACCGAGGCGACCACCACTGACGGCACCGCCGAGACCAGCACGACGACGGGCGGCACCGCCGCCAGCCCGGGCGCCTAGCCCAGTTCGAAGCCGTGCAGCGGGCGCTTGAGCAGGCCCGAGTTGCCCACTTCAAGCGCCGACTTGACCTGCGTTTCGTCCTCCGGCGCGGTGAGCATCGTGATCCGCACCCCTCGCCGCGCACCGGGGGATTCCCCCACCAGGAGCACGTCGCGCCCGTCCATTAGTTCTCCGGCGAGCCGCCTCGTGTAGAAGACGCTGTAGCCGTTGACGCCGTTCACCTTGGTCCTGCCCTCTCCGAGCAGCACGAAGTCGCGCTCGCGTCGCTCTAGGCCCGCGATGTAGGCGGAGGCGATGAGCGGCAGCTCGGCGCCGGGGCTGCCCTGATAGGGCGGCAGCTGAAGCGGCCATACCGTGAAGGAGTCAGTCAGGGTGCCCGACTGGCGGCGCTGCAAGCTGACATATGCACCGGCTGGCGGCTTCGTCCGGTACAGCCCGCGGTAGGTGAAGCTGAACGACGGGGGCGCCGGGTGCGAGTAGGACGCCGGCAGCAGCGTGAGCACGACCGCCGCCACCAGCGCGGCCAGCGCGAGGACCGCGCCGATCAGAGCACCGCGCAGCCAGCGCGGGCTCGACCGCCAACGCGGCGCGAGCAGCTGACCGAGCGTCGGTCCATACTGGGGCTTTAGCGGCACAGAGGCCATCGCGCCGTGAGTTTAGGCCAGCTGCGCTCGCCGCCCGGCGGCGGCTACTCGCCGACGGAGAAGAGCGCTTCGAGGTCGTGGCGGGAGTAGGCCGCGAACGCGACGAGGGTGCGTGTGCGGATCACGCCCGGGAGCTGCCCGATCTGGCTGGTCACGACCTCCGCCAGCTGCTCGTGGTGAGGGACCCGCACGATCGCGACGAAATCCCATTCGCCTGTCACCGAGTACGCCTCGGCTACCCCGTCGATGTCGGCCAGCGCCCCGCCGAGGTTCGGCAGCGCGTCGCGTTCGGCCTCGATCAGCACAACCGCGTTGGTCATGGTCATGGCGTGTGGCGCTCCCCCGGCGCGAGCACGACTACCTGCGAGTCGCTCTGGGCCTGCGCCTGTTGCTTGAATGCTTGCACGTCGGTCTGGATCGGCGGGAAAGTGTCGTAGTGGCAGGGGATGACCTGCCTCGCGCCGATCAGCTTCGCCGCCTCGACGGCGTCGTGGCGGTCCATCGTGTAGTGGCCGCCGATGCACATCAGCGCCACATCGATCTGCCCGGCGCGCTTAGCGATCAAGCCCATGTCCGAGAACAGCGCGGTGTCCCCCAGGTGGTAGATCGTCTTGGCGCCGAAGTTGACGAGCAGTCCCGTCGGGGTGCACACGGTGCCGTTCGGCGTGGTCGAGGTGTGCCAGGCGGGCACGAGCTTGACCCAGCCCCAGTCAAAGCGCACGGTGCCGCCGAGGTTGGGGTCATGCACGTTCTCAAGGCCGGCTTCGCTGAGCTCTTTGGCTAGCTCCACGATCGCGACGACCTGCGCGCCCGTGCGCCTGGCGATCTGGACGGTGTCGCCGACGTGATCGCCGTGGCCGTGTGTGAGCACGATCGCGTTGGCTTCTACTTCCTCAACGCTGGCCGCCGCCTTCGGGTTGCCGCTCAGAAACGGGTCGATCAGCACCGTGACGCCGTCGTGAGTCAACTCGAAGGCGGCGTGACCGAGGAAACGGATATCCACTGCTACTCGCTTTCTGTCGCTGGGGCTTGCAGTTAGCTGAGGCCGTCTTCGGCGGTCGTGTCCGGTACGTGTCCCCGCTGGCGCGCGAGCTCGAGCTGGTGCGCAAGCTCAAAGCCGACGGCGACACCAACGAGCATACCCAGGTGCGTCTCTTCCTCGAGCAGAGCCGAGACGGCACGGGTGCGCTCGTGCTCGTCCTCGATCTGCGCGACGGCGGCGACTTGCGTCTCGTGTGCCTCCGAGAACCAGCCCCCTGAGCGCAGCGCCTGCGCCAGCACGGCCTGCAGGGACGGGGCTGCGTGAGCGACGATCTGCTCTGCATGCGCGAGGCAACCGGGCTGCAGCAGCCGTCTCACCGCAGCGTCAACCTCGCCCGCGGTGTACGGCGCTCGGGCAAGCGCCTGATCGCTCACCGGGGTGTCACCGGCAGCCTCGTCGGTCATAGCGACACCTTAGTCGCCGCTCAGCGCCTCGCGCCCCAGGCCGCAGCCGATGACCGTCCCGATCAGCAGCCCGCAGATACACGCCACCCAGCTCACCTCTTCGCGTGCCAGCGGCATCGCGAGCAGCGTGGCGACGGCGATGCCCGCGCCCAGCAGGTCTGATTCATAGTGGCGGCGGCTGAACGCGGCGAGGGCGTCTGGCGCCGCCCACGCGGCCAGCAGCGCCAGCGCGGCGCCGTCGGCGCCGCTGACGAGCGCGGTCGGGTAGAGCGCCAGCGCCGCCAGGCCACCGGCCGCGCTCGCGCCGAGGAACAGCCCGGCTATGACCAACGGCCCGTGACGGCGCTCCAAGAGCCAGCCGAAGATCGCGATTGCGAGCACCACGGCGAACGCGTAGAAGCCGTTCAGGTAGACGAACTGGCTGGAGAAGAGCCGCCACCACTGGCCCCGCAACGGACCGTAGAGAAGCAGCTTGCCCAAATCGACGAACCCGCCGCGGGTGATCACCCAGCCGGCGCAGCTGAGCGCAACGAGCGTAATCGTCGCGTACGGCCAGCGCTCGGCCATGATCCCGGGGATCTCGTTCTTGCGCAGGCGCCCCAGTGAGGCCATCCGGGCGCGCTGGCGCGTGAGCCTGCCGGTCCCCGCCCGCGACAGCTTCGGCGCCCGGCGACGCAGGCGGTTACCGCAGTAGGGGCACTCGGTGATGTAAGGGCTCACCTCGTTCCCACACTGCTTGCACACCACGAACAGATCGGCACCCGAGGACATTCAGTTCATTCTAGGCGTGCTTTGCCGCCGCCGGTATAGGCTCGATCGGTAGAGTCCATCTCGCGCCATGAGCCCATTTGAGCGGCCGGCGCTTGACTTTAGCCCCATCAGCCACGCAAAGGAAACTGATGCAACTCGGTTACGACGACAAGCTCTACATCCTCGCGTTCGACCATCGGGGCTCGTTCCAGAAGAAGTTCTTCGGTATCGAGGGCGCCCCCGACCCAGAGCAGACGGCGACGATCGCCGACGCCAAGCACCTGATCTTCGAGGGATTGGAGCGAGCTGTCAGCCAGGGCGCGAAGGCCCCCATCACCGGCGTGCTCGTGGACGAGCAGTTCGGCTCGAGCGTGCCGCGCGAGGCGCGCGAGGGCGGACTGAAGCTCGCGATGCCGGCCGAGCGCTCCGGCCAGAACATGTTCGACTTCGAGTACGGCGAGGACTTCGGCGAGCACATCGAACGCTTCGACCCCGATTTCACGAAGGTGCTCGTCCGCTACAATGCCGACGGCGACCGCGCCGAAAACGACCAGCAACTGGCCAAGCTCAAGCGCCTGTCCGACTGGCTCAAGCAGCGCGAGCGCAAGTTCCTATTCGAGCTGCTCGTCCCGGCAGAGCCGAGCCAGCTGGAGTCTGTCGGCGGCGACTCTGAGCGCTATGACTCAGAGCTCCGTCCCGAGCTCATGCGCAGGGCGATCGCAGAGATCCAGGATGCCGCCATCGAGGTGGACGTCTGGAAGATCGAGGGCGTGGACGCGCGCTCGGACTGCGAGATGCTCGTCGAGCAGGCGCGTTCCGGCGGGCGCGACGGCGTGGTCTGCGTGGTGCTTGGTCGCGGCGCGGACGACGCCAAGGTCGACCATTGGCTGACGCAGGCGGCACCCGTCGAGGGTTTCGTCGGCTTCGCGATCGGCCGCTCGATCTGGTGGGACCCGCTGAAGGCCTACGTCGACGGCAAGATCGAGCGCGCGGCGGCCGCCGCCAAGATCTCCGAGAACTACATGCGCTTCATCGAGGTGTATGAGCGTGCAGAGGGCGTCTAGCGGCACGGGGTAAGACCATGCGGATGAGACGGAGCCTCTCAGAACTCGAGCGGGAGTTTCACCGGGAGGTCTCCCTGGAGCGTCATCGGCGCGCCTCGCTGCGGCGTACGGCCCAGCAGCGCACCCTCAAGCGCGAGACCGAGCGACGTCACAAGCACGGCTCGATCCGCTTCTTCGTGCTCGTGCTGACGCTGATCCTGACGGCAGTGATCGTCACCGTCGTGATGTTCCGCACGCTGTATTTGCTGCTGGGCTAGCGCGCGGCCGAGAGCCCTAGGAGGGTTTCTCGGCCTCTCGCTCTGCCCGAGTGGTGTCGTGCGCGGCGACGCTCGTGGGGTCGGCCTGCCCGCGCTGACTATCGATCTCCAGATAGATCTCGGTGCGGAACACGGGAACGTCACTGGGAGCATGGATGCCGAGGCGCACCTTCTCGCCCACCACGGACAGCACCGAAATCTTGATGTCGTCGCCGATCATGATGCTCTGATCGGGCTTGCGTGTCAGAACCAACATGCGTAAACCCCTCTATTTGATCGACCAGCCCACATCCACTGAGCTTGGCCCGCAAAGCGAAGCATAGTCTTAGCGACCGCCGAAAGCGAAGGGCATCCACGAACAATGATCGCGCAGCGGCGGGTCGTGCCTCCGCGTCGAGCGACGCGCTGCTAGTCTCACGGCCGTCGATGCCGCGCAGATCACTCAGACCACACCTGAACCAGATACGCGCCTGGGTCCGCCAGGGGCGCACCGACGCCTGGGTTGCGCACCAGCTGGAGGTGACGGTGCAGGACATCGAGAACTTCAAGCAGCAGAACGAGCTCGAGGGTGGCGAGGAGACAGCCAAGGATCTCCCGGCCGGCGAGTTCCCCGAGGAGGTCAACCTGCGCGCCGCTGACGACGAGCTGATCGCCGCGGAGCTCGAGGCCGCTGCCGCGCGGCGGGCCGAGGAAGAAGAGCAGGCGCCGGCCGTCGAGGACAACGAGCCGCAGGAGAGTGAGGAGGGCGCCGAGGGAGCCAGCGCCCGCCGGCGTGGACGGCGCGGTGGGCGTGGACGGCGCTCAAGCGGCTCCTCGGGCGCTCGCCTGGAGGGCACCTTCGACCACGGCGAAGAGGGCTACGGCCTGTGGCTTGACCCGGCTATCCAGGATGACCCTGTCTACGCCGAGCACTGGGCTGGGCACCGGCCGGTCGAGGTGACCGTCGAGGAGGACAAGATCGTCATCCGCAGGGCCGGCGAGGACGGCTAACCGCCGCCCAGGGCGATCTAGGACTCTGTTGCGATGAGTCGCCCGCCGGCGTAATCGGCGGCCTCGCGCAGATACCTGTTGAAGGCGGCGTCGACCACGACGCTCGAATCCCACGCCGCCGGCTCCGCCGGTGCGACTTGCATCGCGCGCTCCAG
>JANWLE010000049.1 GCA_025451035.1 Solirubrobacteraceae bacterium | reverse complement strand
CCAGTCCCAGACCCCATGTGAAAACTGGGTTTCTTACCACCGAGGCGCCACAGCACCCCGCCGTTAGCCAGGCTCACGTCATACACGCACCACGTGTTACGCGCCGAGAGCAACAAATCCCCCCGGGGGCCCAACGAAACCGAATTCAAATGAAACCAATCCCACGGGTTGCCTGGCGATGTGTAGTGGGTGAAGGAATCGCCAAGTGCCACGTGACCGAGAGCGTGCCACTCGAACATCACGAGCCCCGTCTTCACATCTACCTCCTGCACGACTCCGTCGGATATCGAGCCTTCTCGATATCCGCCTACTGATGAGAGGTCGGCGCGCACGAGCGTGTCAGCGGTGATGAACGCAGAACCCTGCGGCGTTATTTGCACTTCGTGCAAATCCGCCCAGTAACCATTACCAGCCCTAATCTCCGCCACCCGCCGATAGCTCGCGTCATACACCTCATCCACACCAAAACCGAGGCCGAGCTGAAATAGTGGCGCGTTGCTTCCTTGCCACCAGACCAGCACCGGTTTGCCCTCATAGCTCTGGACCTTCAGATCCATCGCTCCTTCGCTGCTCGGTAGGGGCTTGAACCACACAAGGTTGCCGGAGCCGTCGATGATCATCGGCCCATCCTGTGTCGGGCTGTGGCGAGGGGCCAAGAAGATGTCGCCCGCAGCAGCCTGCGGCGACTCTCCTGACGTGCTTGTCGGCGGTGGCTTGAGGCTGGCCGCTGACACAAAGCTCTGGAAGCTGCCGGGCTTGGGCGGGCCGGGTGCCCGCAGCGGAACGAAGTGGAAGGCGAAGTCATGCCGGGCCACCGTGAAGCTGCTCGCCACCCGGCGTGCGCTGCCGGCCGGCCCGACGAGAGCCGTGACAGTCACCTGCTCGCCTTCCTGGAAACGCCTTGACGGCAGGAAGCTCGCTCCAGGGGCGCTCGCATAGGCGCGCATACCCCCACTGTGAGTGCCGCTGCGCGACCCGGTGACCGATACGTCGCGGATCTCGCTCGGTGGCGCCCCCAAGAAACTGATCTGGGTGACCGGTGAGGCGTCGCGTGTACCTGGCAGCGGCGAGATCGTGACGGTCGGTGGAGCGGCGCCCGCCGTCGCTGATCGGTCGGCGGGGGCCAGCGAACGTGGAGCGTTCGCCAGCGCTCTGCGGTCAGCTGCTGTCAGGCTCCAGGCCATGGATATGAGCAATACGGCCAACAGAGCCACCTGAATCGGCCGCGGAATCCAGCCTATCTGGCTGTTGCGGCGCGCAGTAGTCGCATGACGATGGGTCTCCCGCATGGCCCTCCTCCCGTAGTGGCCTGCCAGCGTTCGACCGCCCGAATAACCGCTGGTTAGCTTGTGTTAGCGAATGTTAGAAACACGTAAATAAACCGATGGTTGCGGGGGTGCCCACAGGCCTAGTCGCAGCGGGTGATCGGCGCGCAGCTAGCGGCAAGGCTCCGCTGGTTGCTGAGAGCCCTCGGTGCGGGGCCGGTCAACTCGACGGAGGAAGCGTGAGGCGGTCGCGGGGAAAGCCGTCTAGCCGGCTCAGTTGTAGCTTCAAGTGAGCAGCTACTCGTAGGCGATCGCAGCAATTGGGTCAAGCCGCGCCGCTCGGCGCGCCGGCAGGATCGCGGCCAGCACACCGAGCACGATCGCGGCCAGCGTGATAGTGATCGTGGTCGCAACTGGGAAGGCGAAGGAGATTCCGGGCATGAACGTGTCCATCCCCTGGATCCAGAAGAAGGCGATGACGCTGCCGAGCAGTATCCCGGCGAGCGCGCCGCCCACCGTGATCAGCAGGCTCTCGTCGAGCATCGTCGAGCGCACCTGCCAGCGCGAGGAGCCGAGCGCCCGCAGCACGCCGATCTCACGCGTGCGCTCGATCACCGAAATCGCCAGTGTGTTGATCACCCCCAGCAGGCTGATTACCACCGCCACGGCGAGAATCGCGTTGAAGAGGTTGAACTGACGGTTGACTGCGCTCTGGATCTGGCTCTTCACTTGAGCAGTGGAGGCCGCTTCGAGATTCGGGTAGTCGCGCGCCAGCAGCGCCTGGATCTCGCGTCCCAGCTGGGTCCGCTGCGCCGGGGAGGCGGCAGTCACCGCGAGCTGGGAGTCCTCGGTGATGCCGTAGACCTCGCTCATCGTTGCCAGCGAGATCTGCATCGAGTCGGCCATCCCAGTCGTCGCGGCATCGAGCAGGCCGACGACCCGCGCTCGGCGTGAGCTGCCTGGTCCGTGCAGCGTGATCTGGCTACCCACGTGCAGGTTCAGGGCGGCGGCGTAGCCCTTGCTCGCGATCACGCCTCCCCGAGCCACGCCCGCGAGCGCCTGGGCGCGCGTGGACCCCGAGATCGGCGTGTGATCGACGTTGCCCCAGGCGGCTGGATCCACGGCCATGATCAGGCCAGGAGTGCTGTCGCTCGAGCGCCCCGGCAGCTGGGTGACAGTGGCGCGGATCGGTGTTACTACGCCGACGCCAGGCAGCTTCGCGATGCGCTTCGCGACAGGCGTTGCGATCGCCTGACCGCTCTGTCCGAGGATCTGGTCGAGCGGTTGGATCGTGAAGTCGCGAGCGTAGGCGGCATCGATCTGGCGGTTGATTGTGTGCAGCATGCTCGTTGAGATGCCGCTGTTGACGACGACCACCGACAGTCCGATCGTGAGCGCGACCGCTGTGGCTGCCGTGCGTGCGGGGTTGGAGCGCGTGGCGTCGGTCGCCAGTCGGCCGGCTGTCGGCGAGAGGCGACGCACCGCTAGCGAAAGCGCGCGCACGAACGGCATGATCAGGTAGGGCGCTGCCAGCGTCATGCCGATGAACATCGCCATTGTCAGCGCGATCCCACCGACTACGCCAAGTGTCGATCCCTGCGTCGAGTCGCTGAACCAGAAGCTACCGCCGAACAGCACGCCAGGAACGAACAGGGCCAGGCCCACAGCCGCCCGTCGCACGCTGGGTCCGCGCCTTATCTCCGCGTCGCCGAGCACCGCACGGATCGGCTCGATTCTCCCCGCTCGCCTGGCTGGCATCAGCGCCCCGAGCAGCGTCACGACCAGTCCAAGGGCGACGGCGATGAAGAGCGCGCTGGCTGGCATCTGAAGCGCGCCGACCGGCACACCGATGCTCGAGATCATCTTGATCAGCCCCTCGCTGAGAGCCAGCCCGAGACCGAGGCCGAGCGTCGTGCCGACACCGCCGATCATGATCGCCTCGAGCAGTACCGAGCGCACGATCATCAGGCGCGTGGCGCCAAGTGTGCGCAGCATTCCGATTTCGCGCATTCGTTGCAGGACGGTCATGTTGAAGCCGTTGAGGATGAGAAAGCCGCCGACGAAGAGCGCGACGCCAGAGAAGAAGTAGAGCACCACGTTCAGCCCCTGCAGCTGCTTGGCGAGTTGGTCGCTGAAGCCCTGCGGGGTCTTCACGTCCACGCCACTGCCGAGCACTCTCTGGAGGTGCTGCTGCAGCTCTCGTACGCGCGAGCGGTCACGTGCCTGGAAGGAGATCTGCATGTAGCCGTTCTCCTGCCCGGATAGCTGGCGCGCCGTGGCCATGCTGATGCCGGCGAAGCCCATTTCGCCGAACGACAGCCCCTTGGAGAAGCGAAACAGGCCGACGATCTGCAGCCTGGCGCGGCCAGTCGGCGTCGCCACGGCGATCGCCTCACCAAGGCGCAGACCGTGTTTCTGCGCCCAGGCCTGCTCTACGTCGATCTGCATCCCTTGCTTGGCCACCATCGAGCCGGACAGGAAGTGAAAGTCATACGGAGGGTTGTCCGGTTCGATGCCGGCGACGAGCATCCCTGCGCCAGCTCCCTTGATTGCGCTGCCGTCGGGGTGCAGGCGGCGGAACATCACCCCCACCATCGGCGAGACCTTCGCTACGCCCGGCACCGCGCGCAGCTCGGCGAGCTTGCCGGCCGGGATCTGCCCGCCGGACTTGCTGACCGCCGCCAAGTCAGTTTTTCCCCAGGCCGAGCTGATCAGTTCATCGAAGGTGTGGCGGATCGTGGAGGCGAGCACCAGTACTGCGAACACCATTCCCACGCCGAGCACGATCCCGAACGCTGTGAGCGCCGCCCGCAGTCGGCGTGTGAGCAACTGGCGTAGCGCCAGGGAGTCAAACGAGCGCAACACGGCTACGCCGCCCGTGAGGTGCCTGTGTGTGCCTGCGCTTGGGCGGCAATATGGCCGTCGGCGAAGAATTCCAGCACGGCCTTAGTCGAGCCTCCCGGCGTTTGGCCCGCGAACCTGCCGTCGCGCATGAAGATGATGCGGTCCGTCCGTGCTGCCGCCGCTGGGTCGTGCGTGACCATTACGATCGTCTTGTCCTCCTCGCGGTTAACGGCGCGCAGGAGGTCGAGCACCTCGCCGCCGGCATGTGAGTCGAGGTTGCCCGTCGGCTCATCCGCCAGCAGCAGCTTTGGTTGCAGCATCAGCGAGCGGGCGATCGAGACGCGCTGCTGCTCGCCGCCGGAAAGCTCTGACGGAAGGTGCTGAGCGCGCTCGGCCAGGCCAACGCGCCCGAGTAGCTCCATTGCCCGCCGTTGCAACTCCTCGCCACGGCGCCCGGCTATCAGCGCCGGCAGATACACGTTCTCGAGGGCCGTCAGCGACGGCAACAGGTTAAAGAACTGAAAGACGAAGCCGAGGTGATCGCGTCGCAGCCGCGTGAGCTCCTTCTCGCCCAGCCCCGCGAAGCGCATGCCCGCGACTGATATCTCACCTGAGCTGGCCTGCTCGAGCGCGCCGATCAGGTGCAGCAGCGTGCTCTTGCCCGAGCCCGATGGGCCCATGATCGCGAGGAACTCGCCCGGGGCGACTGTGAGGTCGACGCCCTGTAGTGCACGCACCGCAGTCGAGCCCTGGCCGTAGACCTTGACCAGTCCGCGCAGCTCGATCGCTGCAGCGGTTGAGGCGTTTGCGTCCATGGAGTTCAAAGCTAACCCCTGGCGGTCCCGGGTCATCCGCATGCGGTACCAGACCGTGTCAGTGGTCTGCCGCACCTCTGCGTGAACTCTCCGCAGACCCAGGTGTGCGGATCACACCAAAGCCAAATAGAATCGGTCTCTGCGGGGCACGTAGCTCAGCGGGAGAGCGCTCGCTTCACACGCGAGAGGTCGCTGGTTCGATCCCAGCCGTGCCCATCGATGAAATACCTGCAAACTGCCAGATTGTTGAGTGCGCGGCGGACTCTGCAGGGCCCATCGAAATCCTGAAAACGGCTCGTGGGCCCATTCACGGGCCTAAACTCCCCTTCGACTGACCCCTTTTCTGGAGTTCGGCGCGGGCTGCTCCACCTCGCCAAACTACATCCGCCCGCCAGCGACCTGCGCGAAGCGGTTCGCGTTGATGACATCGGTGGCGCTCACTCAAGCGCCACCTATCCCGACACCTCTACCAGCGGCTCATCGAGGTGCCCTTGACTTGATAGAAGCATCTCCACTCGATTGCCGCACGATCCTTTAGCGCTGCGGATCGACGGAGGAGGCCATGGCGTAAGTGCTCAGTTGGCTCGCTGTTTCGATTCAGTCCAGCGCCCGTGCTCGTGATCCCAGCGACCACCGGCCGTGCCCTGCAGAAGCGGATTGACGAATGGCCGCACAATCGCAAGAGCCTCATCGAGTGTATGCCCGACCGCCAGAACGGACTCTCCGGCCTCACGAGCGTAGCCGGGCTCCCATAGCGTGCGGTCTGGGACGTCGAATGCCTGTGGCAGCGTGACGCGGCGTCGCTCTGCCTCAGACCGCAAAGATCGGAGCTGCTGTTCGGCATGAACCGACGCCCCGCGGACGATGGCAACTAGATCGACAAGGTCGCGGTAGCGAGTCGACGGCGTCTGCGACTGTCCATAAAGCTCGAACGTGGCGCAGATCTTGTCTGCAACGTGATCAACGAGGGGATAGGCTCGATAGCCCTTCTGTTGCAGTTCGGGAAGATCAAGCTGTGCAATCGGCGGGACATCGTCAGGCTCGCCGATCATGCGTAGATCAGAGCCAACCAGATCGATGCGGAAGGGTTCCCACTCTTGCTGGCCGATGTATGCCACGACGGGCAGACGCACAGCCGATGACTCATCGCTGACTGAGCGTCGCGGTCCAACGTCGAACCGAAACCAATCCCCTAGATCATGGCTGGCGGCCTCGCGCAAGTCAGCCTCGGCGGTATCAGCAGCCTTCGCTCGGTAGACATCGACGTCGAGCGAGCCACGTACTCCAATATCGCGGGCGAGCAGGGCAACCGCTCCCTTGACGACCCAGCCATCGTCCATCATGTAGAGACGCTCGAGAAGGCGGTCGTAGGCGAACTGACGTCGTAGTTGCGGCAGCGTCCACTTGCTGCGCTGCGACAACGCTCGCAGCTTGTCTGTCAGCGCGGCGCGGAACGCGCCCGGTGTCGCGTACTTGCTCATCGCAGAGGATTGCCGCCCACCGTGGCGGGCGCACGCTCCGTGTCGATCTCGCTGCCGGCATGGATGCGCGCCTCTGACATCCAGGAGTTGATCTCTGGGTCCCCGACGAGATCGAGCATCCAGCGCAGGAGGGCGACACCATCCCCTCGACGAAGTCCATACCGCCCCGCGTGCGGGGCGAGCGCTCGAGCCACAGTGCTCGGGTAGTCGTAGACGTTGCGCAGCGAATCGCTGATGACCTGTGCGACCGCCGCTGGGTCCTCGTTGTTATAGAGCAGGTCCGACGCGATGCGCGACGGGCGCGTTACGGGCAGACCCCTCAGCACGATCCACTCGGGGTTGGTCAGCTTGCGTTGGTGCAACCGAATGTCTCGCCTGCGTGATTGATGTCGCGCGGCGATCGTGAACTCGTGGCGCTCTTCTGGCAGGTGCCCGACGCCGTACATGTCGGCGGCAGATCGATGCGAGACCACCCCTTGAGCTTCGACACGCTCCCAGACCGGCACATTGGGGGCGAGTTGTAGCCACGCTGCACGCAGAGCCTCATGATCCGGCGGCGGCGCGCCGCGAAGCCGATATACGCCGTGGGCGACTTTCTGGAGGACGCCCGCCTGAGCAGTGAGTCGATCCAGTGTCCGACGCGAGACACCGAGGCCAAGCGCCTGCTGACGAGAAAGGAGGCCCCACTGTTCCTCGGCCATCTCGGTGAGCCGGTCCAGCGTTGAATACTGAGGCATATACTGCATAATACGCCATTATTGGCGGGAAGTACAGTATATTTTGCTCTATATACTGCAAAGACCACCTATCTCGGCGGAAGATGCAGCCCATCCGGCTATCCAGATGGCTCTACTTGCCTTCCTCGAGGGATATTCGCCCGCCAGGCAGCCCCGCAAAGATGGCGTTTCGCGTTGACTTCGGCTGGCTTCCAGGCCGCCGGGCTCGAACCACCGGCTCACCGTGTGAACGGACACTGCTCGGGCTCGTCCGCAAACCGCATCAGCTCTCACACCGCCTGGCGCTCCTCGCGCCCCCTTGGAGGCTGAGAGCTGCCAAGCGACTCAGTCCCAAGGAGGACACCGGATGAATCTGCACGCTAACGCTGCGCTCAGTCTGAATCGGTGTTGCGTCGCGGTGTCAACCCGTGGGTTGAGGGCGAGATCAACCCTCGGTTCAACCCGTGCTCCGACGACAGCGCGCCTCGCTCAGGGGAGGATGGCGCCATGACTACTACCGATTACCTCATCAACGCAGTCTTTGTCTTCGTGGTTCTCCGCCAGGCGCGTGAGCGCAAGGTGGATACTCGCTCGTTTCTGGCGCCGATGGCCGTCGTGGTCTATGTCGGTCACATGTACGTGCACGCGGTCCCGACCGCCGGGAACGACCTCGTGCTGGTCGGCTTGCTGGTCTGCGTCGGCCTGGCGTTGGGTCTGCTCGGCGGGTTCGCGACTCACATCCGCGTTAGCGCCGACGGCGATGCGCTCGCCCGCGTCGGCTGGATCGCGGGTGCTCTGCTGATTGCTGGCATCACGTCTCGGCTGGTGTTCGTGTATGCCGTGCACCATGGTGCCTACCACGCGGTCAGCACCTTCAGCATCTCTAATCACATTGGTGGGGCGGCGTGGCCGGTTGCATTGGTTGCGATGGCGCTGAGCGAGGTCAGTGTCCGGCTGGTGACGGTCCAGCTTCGCGCCCGCCGGCGGGCCGGCTCGCAGGTATCCGCCACGATCGCGATCCCAGCCGCTGCGTGATCACCCCAAAAAGATTCCTCGGCTCCTCCGGCCCGCTCCGAGCGGGCCGGACGACGCTTTATCGTCTACCACAGGTGACCGTGACCGAAGAACGTGTCGTGGGGGCGCCGGCAGCCGCTGAGCGCGAGAGCGCACGAGTCGCAGAGGCGCAAGTCCGCGCTGAGCTGCGGCTGCGGGGTCAGCGGGACGCCCTGCGGCCGCTCGGCGTGGCCATGATCGCGGTTCTCGCCGTCGGGACATTCAGCGGGCACCCGCGGCCCGCGTGGCATGGGGATGGACTCGGCGTTGCGCTCGCGCTCGCTGTCTTCGCCATCTCGGTGGTGGTGGCGATCCCGAACTGGTTCATCGGGCGAGGCATCACCTTGCAGGTGGCGGTGATCTCGGCGATGGGCGTCGCCGGGGTCGCGCTCGCGGCGTTGCAGCCGCGTGGCGCGGCCGGCCTCGCTGTCGGTGCGGCGGTGTGGATGGCTCTGGCCCGCCTTCCGCTGATGCTCGCGATCGTGCTCGGTTGCGCTATGACCGTCGCGCTCGATTTGGCGTCAGCGCTCGCGGGCAGCTCCTTCTCGGTGGCCCTCGCCTCGACGCTGCTGTGCGCGCTGGTCGGACTGTTCGCGTATTTCCTCAAGCAGGCTCGTGAGGGCCAGGACCGGACCGAGGTGCTGCTCGCGCAGCTCGAGGATGCACGCGAGGAGCAGACCCGGGCGGCCGCGATCGCCGAGCGCGGCCGGATCGCGAGCGAGCTGCACGACGTTCTCGCGCATTCGCTCTCCGCAGCCGCGATCCAGCTCCAAGGCGCCCGCCTGCTCGCGGAGCGTGAGCAGGCAACCACGAAGACACGCGAGGCGATCGACCGCGCTGGCGAGCTCGTCAAGGACGGGCTCGCCGATGCCAGGCAGGCGGTCGGCGCGCTGCGCGGCGAGGAGCTCCCCGGTGCAGGCGAGCTCGAGGCCCTGATCGGCAGCTTCAGCGCCGACATGAACCTCGAGATAACGCTTCGTGTCGAGGGCAGCGCCCGCATGCTGCCCGCCGATGTGGGCCTCGCTCTCTACCGCGGTGCGCAGGAGGCGCTGACCAATGTCGCTCGTTACGCGCCCGGCGCCAGCACCACAGTCGTCCTGAGCTACGGGCCCGACCGCACCACGCTGAGCGTTGAGGACTGCGTCCCGGCCACGGCGCCGCCCGCCGGTGCTGGGCTGGCAGACGTGGGGGGCGGACAGGGGCTCGCGGGCATGCGCGAGCGGCTGGAGCGGGCCGGCGGCAGCATGCATGCAGGCCCGACCGACGTGGGCTGGCGCGTCGAGCTGCAGGTGCCCGCGTGAGTGGAGCGCCGATCCGGGTGCTGGTGGCTGACGATCAGCGCACCGTGCGCGACGGGCTGACGATGCTGGTCGGCCTGATCGAGGGAGTCGAGGTCGTTGGGGCTGCGTGCGATGGCGTCGAGGCCGTAGAGCTCGCACAGACGGAGCGCCCGGACGTCGTGCTGATGGACCTCCGCATGCCGCGGATGAAGGGTGCCGAGGCCACGCGCCGTATCCGTGCTGAGCTGCCCGACACGCAGGTGCTGGTGCTCACGACATACGCCGACGACGAATCGCTGTTCCCCGCGCTACAGGCCGGCGCACGTGGTTATCTGACCAAGGACGCGAGTGCCGAGGAGATCGAGCAGGCCATTCGAGCTCTCATCGCCGGCGAGACTCACCTCGACCCGATCGTACAACAGCGGCTAGTGGCCGCCGTCCTCGACACCAAACCTATCCTCGACGCGCCAACGCAGTCGCTTCCCAATGACCTGACGCCTCGGGAGGCGGAGGTGCTCAAGCTGATCGCGGGCGGGCTATCGAATGCGGAGATCGCCGAGGCTCTCGTCGTCAGCCCGGCGACCGTGAAGACCCACGTCAACCGGATCTTCTACAAGATCGGTGCGCGCGATCGGGCGCAGGCGGTGCGCTACGCCTATCAGCATGGAATAGCGTGATCTCGCCTGCGCGCCAGTCAGACAT